>JBDIBF010000003.1:0-90401 GCA_039812765.1 Holophagaceae bacterium | reverse complement strand
GGCGGCCGGGGCCCTCGGCGGCCGCGCGCCCGGCGCCTGGATCGCCGGCGCCAACGGCCATCCCCGCCTGGACCTCGCCGAAGCCCGCCTCGCCGAGGACCTGCCCGGGCTGCCCGCGCCGGCCCATCCCAAGGCCCTGTGGGGGGAGCTCTGCGGCAGCGGAGGGCAGCTCCTGGCCGCCGCCCTGCTCGAGGCCCCGGGCCCGGTGCTGGTGACCGCCCCGGCGAGCTTCGGCGCCCAGGCCGCGGCCCTGCTCGAGGTCCTGCCGACGGCCTAGCGAGGGTCGCGCTACGCTTCCCGCATGGCCTTCCGCGATCCCCAGCCCCTCGCCCTCAGCCGCCAGGCCGTGCTGCTGGTGACCGCGGTGGGCGTCGGACTCATCGCGCTCAGTTACGTGCTCGGGGTCCAGGTCGGCAAGGGCAGCGCCTCCCTGCGGCGCCCCGACGCCAAGTCCGTGGACGAACAGCTGAAGGAGCTGCCGGAGCCGCTGCTGGACCAGCTCAAGCTCTTCCAGCCCGGCGACGGCCCGCCGGACGCCCGGGGACTCGACACGCCGAAGCCCGCTGAAGGGATGGTCGAGGCGAAGCCAGAGACGAAGGCCGAGACGAAGGCCGACCCCGGGCCCGGGACCGAGCGCAGGCCCGTCCCCGGCCCCGAATCGAAGACGGAGGCTAAGGCCCCCGCCAAGACCGAGGCCAAGCCCGACAATAAGCCCGAGGCCAGGGCCGAGGCGGGGGAGCGCTGGACCCTCCAGCTCGTGGCCACTCCGGATCCCGCCGAGGCTTCCCGGGTCGCCGGGAAGGCCAAGGCCGCCGGCTTCCCCGCGAAGGTCGTGAAGGACGGCAAGACCTGGAAGGTGCGCTTGGCCAAGGCGGCCCCCAAGGAGGCCGCCGACGCCACGGGCGAGAAGCTGAAGGCCGCGGGCTTCAAGCCCTTCGCCGTGCGCGCGGAGTAGGGTCGACGATTCGCCCTCCGCGGCTGCCGGGGCTTGCTCCCGGCACCTCCGGCTGCGAAGCTGGATCTTCCGATTGGAGGAGCGGTCCCCATCAGTACGGCGGCGGAGGAGGTTGCATCCGTCGAAGCCGCGGGAAAGGGGAGGATCGCCGAAGGGACTGCCCCGCAACGCCGCATTCCCTGGACGCACGGGCTAAATCCCGGCGGCTGTCGCGCCACCCATCCCGGCGCGGAGTGCCAGAGGAACGGCGGAGGAATTTCCTCCCTCCGGGCTCACCCCCGGGGCGTTTCTGGGCCACCATTCGGTGGAGCTTCCAGACCATGTCCCGCCACCCCCCGAAACCCCGCGCCCACCGGACCCCGCCGGCGGATCCCCTGTGGATGCGCCAGTGGCTCCTGCGCCTCTGCGAGGTGGACAGCACCTCCGGCCGGGAGGACGCCCTGCTGCCCCTCCTGCGGGAGCTCCTCGCCGAGGATCTCGGCGCCGAGCTCCTGACCCAGGAGGTGGCCGCCGGGCGGACCAACGTCCTGGCCCTCTGGGGACGCCCGAAGGTCCTCTTCACCACCCACCTCGACACGGTCCCGCCATTCATCCCGCCGCGCCTCGAGGGGGAGGTGCTCCGCGGCCGGGGGAGCTGCGACGCCAAGGGCCAGATCATGGCCCAGCTCGAGGCCATCCGGACCCTGCTGGGCGAAGGGATCCGCGGCCTCGCCTGGATGGGCGTGGTGGGGGAGGAGACCGACAGCGCCGGCGCCATCCAGGCCCTCGCCTGGGCCGACCGCCTGCAGGACCTCAAGGGCCTGGTGGACGGCGAACCCACGGAGAACAAGCTGGCCACGGGCCAGCGGGGCGTGCTGCACCTGCGCCTGCAGACCCACGGCCGGGCCGCCCACAGCGGTTCGCCCGAGCTGGGCCACTCCGCCATCTTCCCGCTGCTGGACTGGCTCCAGGCCCTGCGCCACGAGCAGGGCCGCGAGGATCCCGACCTGGGCCCGGAGGTCTGGAACCTGGGCATCCTCCAGGGCGGGGAGTCGTTGAACTCGGTGCCCGCCGAGGCCGAGGCCCACCTCTTCGTGCGCACCCTGCCGGACTCCACCTTCTACAACCGGGTGAAGGCCCTGCAGCCGCCGGAGTCCGAGGTGGAAGTGCGCCTCTCGGAACCTCCTGACCGCTACCCGCGGCTCCCCGGCTTCGACTACGCCCCCATGCCCTTCGGCAGCGACGCGCCCCGGCTGCGCGCCCTGGTGCCCGACGGCACGGTGGTCCTGGCGGGTCCGGGCTCCATCAAGGTGGCCCACACCCTGGACGAGCACCTCGCCTTCGCCGACCTGGCCGAGGGCGTGGAGCTGAACCGCCGCCTCGCCCTGCACTTCCTCCACAAGGACTGAGATGAATTCCAAGATCCCCGTCACCGTCCTGGGCGCCACCGGCGTCGTCGGCCAGCGCTTCGTGCGCCGCCTCGCGGACCATCCCCTTTTCAAGATCCAGTACCTGGCGGCCTCGGAGCGCTCCAGCGGCAAGCGCTACTTCGAGGCCTGCGCCTGGCGGCTGGACGGCGAGCCCTACGGCGGCTTCGGCCCGCGGGTGATGGTGCCCGGGGAGCCGGACCAGGCCCTTTCGCCGGTGGTCTTCAGCGCCCTGGACAGCGGGCCGGCCTCGGAGATCGAGCCCGAGTTCGCCAAGGCCGGCGCGATGGTCTTCTCGAACGCCTCCGCCTTCCGCATGGCCCGGGAGGTGCCGCTGCTCATTCCGGAGGTGAACCCCGAGCACCTGGGCCTGGTGGACCTCCAGCGCCGCCACCACGGCTGGAAGGGCGCCATCCTCTGCAACCCCAACTGCACCGCCACGGTGCTGGCCATGGCCCTGGCGCCCCTGCAGCTGGCCTTCGGCATCGATGCGGTGATGATGACCTCCATGCAGGCCGTCAGCGGCGCCGGCTACCCCGGCGTGGCCAGCCTGGACATCCTCGGCAACGTGGTGCCCTACATCCGCAACGAGGAGGAGAAGGTCGAGGAGGAGATCCCCAAGCTCCTCGGGACCCTGGGCGCCGACGGCATCGAGATGGCGAAGCTGGGCGTCTCCGCCCTCTGCCACCGGGTCCCGGTGCTGGAGGGCCACACCGAGGCGGTGAGCGTGCGGCTGAAGGGATCGCCGTCCGTGGACCAGGTGAAGGAGGCCCTGCGGGCCTGGAAGCCCGAGCCCCAGCGCCTGGGCCTGCCCTCGGCCCCGGCGGTCCCCATCCACCTCCACGCCGCGGAGGACCGGCCCCAGGTGCGGCGCGACGTGGAGCAGGACGCCGGCATGAGCGTGCACGTCGGCCGGGTGCGGCCCTGCCCCCTCTTCGGCATCAAGTTTTCGCTGCTCGGCCACAACACCGAGCGCGGCGCGGCGGGCGGCTCCATCCTCAACGCCGAGCTGGCCCACGCCAAGGGGCTGCTGCCGTGAAGCCGCGGGTCATGAAATTCGGCGGCAGCAGCGTCGCCGACGCCGACTGCATGCGGGAGGTCGCGAGCCTCGTGCGCGAGGCCCTGCCCGCCGCGCCCCTGGTGGTGCTCTCGGCCATGGGCAAGACCACGAACGCCCTCTTCGCCGCCTCCAGGGCGGCCGAGTCCGGCGACCTGCCCGCGGCCCTGGAGGGCGTGAGAACCCTCATCCAGGCCCACCGGGGCAGCGCCGAACGACTCTTCGAAGGCGGCGTGCCCGAGGACCTGGACCGCTTCCTGACCGAGGCCTTCGGCCAGCTGGAGCTCTTCCTCCGGGGCGTCGCCCTGCTCCGCGAGCTGAGCCCCCGCACCCAGGACGCCATCGCCGCCCACGGCGAACTGCTCAGCACCCGCATCTTCGCGGCCTACCTCGCCAGCCTCGGCGTCGATACCGCCTGGCTCGATGCCCGCACGGTGCTGCGCACGGACGCCACCTTCGGCGAGGGCCAGCCCCAGACCGGCCGCATCCAGGCCCTGGCGGCCCGGCACCTGGCCCCCCACCTCGGCCCAGGGAAGGCCGCCGTCACCCAGGGCTACATCGGCGCCACCGAGGACGGCCTCACCACCACCCTGGGCCGGGGCGGCAGCGACTACTCCGCCGCCCTCTTCGGCGCGGCCCTGGGCGCCTCCGAGGTCCAGATCTGGACCGACGTGGAGGGCGTGCTCACCTGCGACCCGCGGGTCGTCCCGACGGCCCTGCCCATCCCCGAGCTGGGCTTCGAGGAGGCGGCGGAGCTCGCGGCCTTCGGCGCGAAGGTGCTCCATCCCGCCACCATCCAGCCCGCGGTGGAGGCCGACATTCCCGTCACCGTGCGCCACACCCGGCGGCCGGCGGGCCGCTTCACCACCATCACCGGGCACGTCTCCTCGGGCCGTTCCGTCACCGCCCTGGCCAGCCGGGGGCCCGTGACGGTCCTGACGGTGACCAGCTCCCGGATGCTGGCCCAGAGCGGTTTCCTGGCCCGCCTCTTCGACGTGTTCGCGCGACTGAGGGTGAGCGTGGACCTGATCGCCACCGCCGAGGTGAGCGTGAGCCTGACCGTCGACGAGGGCGCGCCGCTGCAGGCCCTGCAGGAGCAGCTCTCGGCCTTCGCCTCGGTGGAGGTGCACCAGGACCGGGCCATCGTGGCCATCGTGGGCGAGCGTCTCAAGCAGACCGCGGGGCTCGGCGGCCGCCTCTTCGGGGCGCTGGGCGACATCAACGTCGAGATGATCAGCATGGGCGCCAACGAGATCAACCTCAGCGTGGTGGTGCGGCGGGCCGACGAGGCCGAGGCCCTGCGGCGCCTCCACCGCGTCCTCATCGAAGGAGGAGCGCCATGAGCGCGACACCACTGCGCATCGGCATCTTCGGACGCGGCCGCCTGGGCGCCTCCATCGCCGAGGCGGTTGGCGAGAGTCCGGACCTGAGCCTCGTCTGGGCCGTGGGCCGCGGGGACGCCCCCCGCGCGCCGGTGGACGTGGCCATCGACGCTTCCTCGGGGCCAGCGGTGGAGGCCCACCTGGCTTGGAGCCTGGACCACGGCGCCGACCTCCTCATCGGCACCACGGGCTGGTCGCTCCCCGACCTCGCGGAGCGCGTGGGGCAGCGCATCGGCGTGGTCACGGCCCCGAACTTCTCCCTCACCGTGGCCCTCTACGCCCGGCTGAGCCTCATCCTGGCCCGCTTCGCCAGCGGCGATCCCCAGAAGGATCCCTACCTGGTGGAGCACCACCACGCCCGCAAGCACGACGCCCCCAGCGGCACCGCCAAACTGCTGGCCGGCGTCCTGATGCGGGGCTGCCCCCGCAAGACGTCGTGGGCCATCCCGGCGGCCGGCACCGACTTCAAGCCCCACCAGCTCAACGTGAGCAGCATCCGCGCCGGGCACACCTACAGCAGCCACATCGTGGGGGTGGACGCCCCGGGCGAGGTGCTGGAACTGCACCACGCCGCCCGCTCCACCCGACCCTATGCCGACGGCGCGGTGGTGGCCGCGCGGTGGATCCGGGGCCGCAAGGGGGTCTTCGCCATGGACGCCGTGGCGAAGGACGCCCTCGACCCGATCTTCGAAGGAGCCTGACCATGAACGCCGATTTCAGCGGCCTCTCCGTGGCCCTGGCCACCCCCTTCCTCGCCGACGGCGGCGTGGACCTCCCGGCCTTCCGCAAGCTCGTGCGCCACGTGGCGGGGGGCGGCGCGGACGTGCTGGTGGTGCTCGGCTCCACCGGCGAGGCCGCCACCCTCGAGGAGGCCGAGCGCGACGCCCTCATCGCCGCCTGCCTGGAGGAGGCGCCGGACAAGAAGGTGGTGGCGGGGACGGGCTCCAACGCCTCGAAGCAGGCCTGCGCCTGGACGAAGCGGGCCCAGGCCCTGGGGGTCCACGGCGCGCTGGTGGTGACGCCCTACTACAACAAGCCGGTGCCGAAGGGCCTGGAAGCCCACTACCACGCCGTGGCCGACGCCGCGCCGGGGCTGCCGATCATCCTCTACAACGTGCCGGGCCGCACGGGCCTCAACGTCGCGCCGACCACCCTCTCGAAGCTCTGGGAGAACGAGGCGGTGGTGGCGGTGAAGGAGAGCAGCGGCAACCTCGCCCAGATCGGGGAGATCGCCCGCACCCTCCCCAAGGGCAAGCAGCTCCTCTCCGGCGACGACAACCTGGCGCTCGCCTCCATCGCGGTGGGCGCGGTGGGCCTGGTCTCGGTGCTGGGCAACCTCCTGCCCTTCGAGACCAAGTGCCTGGTGGAGGCCGCCCGCCAGGGCCGCATGGCCGAGGCCCGGCGCCTCCAGGCCCAGCTCCTGCCCCTCATCGACGCCCTCTTCGTGGAGAGCAACCCGATCCCCCTGAAGGCCGGCCTCAAGCTCCTCAACCTCGCGGACGAGCACCTGCGGCTGCCCCTCACGGCCCCGGAGGCCGCCACCCGCACCCGCTTGGCCGAGGCCCTCTGCCTCGCCACCGAGGGCTCCCTGCCCGGAGGCAACCCGTGACCCCCGACGACCTCAAGGCATTCTTCGACCGCGCCCCGGAAACGGTGGCCGCCGACCCGGAGCACCCTCGCGCCCACCACCGGCTGCTGGCGGCCCTGGAGGCCGGGGAGCTGCGGGCCGCCGAGCCCGACGGCGCCGGCGGCTGGAAGGCCAATGCCTGGGTGAAGCAGGCCATCCTCGCGGGCTTCCGTGCCACCAAGATCGAGTCGATGGACGGCCCCGGCTGGCCCTTCTTCGACAAGACCGCCTACCCGGCCCGCAGCTTCAACCTCGACAGCGGTGTCCGCCTCGTGCCCGGCGGCTCCTCGGTGCGGCGGGGCGCCTTCGTCTCCAAGGGCGTGGTGGTGATGCCGCCCGCCTACATCAACGTCGGCGCCTACGTGGACGAGGGCACCATGGTGGACAGCCACGCCCTCGTGGGCTCCTGCGCCCAGATCGGCAAGCGGGTCCACCTCAGCGCCGCGGCCCAGGTGGGCGGGGTGCTGGAGCCCGCCGGCGCGCGGCCGGTGGTCGTCGAAGACGACGTCTTCGTGGGCGGCCTTGTTGGGCTCTTCGAGGGCATCCTCGTCCGCCGTCGGGCCGTCCTGGCCAGCGGCGTGGTGATCACGGGCTCCACCGTCATCTACGACCTAGTCCACGGGAAGGAATGGGTGAGGGAGGTCCCCGAGGGCGCCGTGGTGGTGCCCGGGTCGCGCCCGGCCAAGGGGGACTTCGCCGCGGCCCACGGCCTGCAGCTCGCCGCCCCGGTGATCGTGAAGTACCGGGACGCCCGCACCGACGCTTCGACAGCCCTGGAACAGTCCCTGCGGTGATCACAGGATCTGAACGTTTCCAGACGGCTAAGCTGTCGCTCCACCCCCCCAGCACAACCCCTCATGGCGCCACTGTTCCGGACGAGTGCCTGGGCAACATGGCGTTCGGGGAATCAGGAGAGGGAACGCATCGGGGCTATATCTCGGCATCGCACTTGCTCCCCCCCCGCCGTCGAGGGCTATGCTTTCCTGCATGCCATCCAACAGAACCCTGGTTCGACACCTCTTGTCTCTGGCTTGCCTCGGCACGCTGCGAGCGCAAACACCCGCGCCCGGGGCCTCTGCAGCCACACCACATCCTTCGGCCGCCATGCCTGGCGCACTGCCGGCCCAGCAGACAGGGCCTCGTGACGGCACACGTCAAGTCGTCCTTCGGACACCCTCTGGCGAACTCGTCTTCGAATCCAGCATGGATGGGAGCGCTCCTGCCTTCAGCGGTGGTTACTTCGGGATGCCTATCGTGGTCGGACCATACTCACCGGGGCAGCAACACCTGAGGATCATCCGCGGATCCCAGGTTTGGGTCTTCGAGCCGGAGAAGCTGGGTTTCAAGCCTGTCGCCATGGTTCCCCTCCCACCTCACCCTGCCGAACCCTCCCTCGACTGGGCCGAGACGGCGCCTCCCAGTGGGGTTTGGACCAAAGAACGCAGGGTTCAAGCACAGTTGGACGATGCCTCGGACTTGGGCTACCAGCTAGGTGCTGACGACGATCTTTACTGGGTTGGGCATTCGGCAATCTATCGTCGAGGCTCTGAGGGCTGGAAGCTCCATTGGGCATTTCCAAAGGAATTCTTGGGCAGAAGAAAACGTTCCTTCACCCAGGGCGGAGTGGTGGTTCTCCCCGACAACCGCTTGGCTTTGTTCGGGGGCGAGGATGCCTTCGTCAAGGTGATCGAACTCCGCGCTGAGGGTGACCCGAAAGTGGTGTTTTCAGTCAGCTACGACAGCGTTTCAGCCAGCCCTGAGAGTTACCCGTTTTCAGCCGGACCTCAGTTCTGCGTCGCCGGTGGATTCCTCTACTTCCACCTCCGACGTACGGGGTGCCTTTTCCGGCTCAATTTGGAGTCCGGCGGGCTCACGCGATACGACGCGCCTTGGACCACTCAGGAATTCAGCCCCAAACGATGGGAGTTCAAGTGGAAGAACCCCGACGGGGACCCCTCCCATCCTGTGGTCCCACAGTCCTTGGCTTTCACGGTGAATGCTGATGGCTCCCTCAGAGTCCATGCCCTCATGTACAACCTTCCCATGGGTGTGGTCCGCGCTTTTGATCTCGGTCCCACAGGGTCCACCATCAAGGCGGAAACCTTGGTGGGTGCTGAGCAAGAACCGCTTTGCTATGTGAATCCTTCGGGCGATTTGACGCCGTGGAAATCACTTGAGTCGAGTTTCGTTCGCCCTAGGCCTTGATCCCTGGCCCAGACATCGAATCCCTGCGGGCACCCCTCATGCTCTCTATTCAAATTCATAGAGGTAGATTCATGAAGGATCTATACAAACTCTTCCTGGCTTCGGCGCTGATGGCCGTGCCCCAGGCGCTTTCAGCCCATCCATTCAAGATCGAAACGGTAGTTCCGGAAGTGGCGTTGGAATGGTCAGGCGACGAGAGCTGCGTCCATTAACCCGCTGATTGCAATAACCCCAATATCAGCGCTTCCGACATCGAGAATTGCCCCGTGGATGCCTGCACCACCAAGATGACCATCTACTGGTGCTCGGGAGGCACGACGGTCTATTACTGGTACCAGTGCAGCGGTGGCGGTGGTGGCCGACCGATTGATACCCCAGTAAATCCCTAACCCTGGGGATGTGAAGGGCGTTCATTTCTGGAACGCTGACGCTAGGTTTGCGGCTTGTCGCCCAATGGGCGAAGAGTTCTGGTTCAACAGTCTCTTCGGACCTGATCGTTCCGATCCATTGGTCTGTTTTCAAGCCAGAATGGGTGCTTATGGTTCACCCGACCCCCGCCTCCCGCATCGCGTCCCTGAAGCCCTCGCCCATCCGGATCCTCTCCGAAGGCGCGCCGCCGGACGCCATCCCCCTCGGCCTCGGGGAACCTACCTGGGCGCTGCCGGAGCCGGCCCGGAGGGCCCTGGCCCAGACCGCGGGCGTCTGCGCCTACGGGCCGAACATGGGCCTCATGGAGCTGCGGCGGGCGGTGGCCGCCTGGCACGGCGTCTCCTGGGACGAGGTGATCATCACCAGCGGGTCGTCGGGCGCGCTGTTCAGCCTCTTCCAGGCCTTCGTGAATCCCGGGGACCAGGTGCTGCTGCCGGACCCGGCTTTTCCGGTCTACGAGGCCCTCTCCGTCATGTGCGGCGCCGAGGCCCGGCCCTTCACCCTGGACAAGGGCGACCGCTTCCGTCTGGACGCCGAGACCTTCCTCCGGGCCCTGGAGGCCGCGCCGAAGGCCAAACTCGCCCTCGTGAACGCGCCCTCCAATCCCACCGGTGGCGGGGCCAGCCTCGAGGCCCTCGCCCGCATCGCCAAGGCCTGCGAGGACCGGGGCGTCCTGCTCATCTCCGACGAGGTCTATCGCGACCTCCACTTCGGGGTGCGCCCGCCCACCCTGCGGGACGTCTCCTCCAGTGGCGTGGTGGTCACCAGCGTGAGCAAGGGCTGGGGCGCGCCGGGCCTGCGCGTGGGCTGGGCCGTGGGAGACCCACGGGTGCTGGCCCAGCTCCGCATCGTCCACGGCTACGCGGTCACAGCCGCGGCCCAGCCCGCCCAGAAGGCGGCCCTGGCCCTGCTGGAGGCCAGCGACACCGTGCTGCCCGCCGCCCGGGCCGAGATCTACGGCCGCTTCGTGGCCCTGCGGGAGGCCCTGAAGGCCGAGCTGGGCCAGGAGGTCGCGCCCCCGGACGGCACCTTCTACCACTTCATGGCCCTGCCGGAGGCCGCCCTGGCCGATCCCTGGGGCTTCTGCGTGAAGCTCCGGGACGAGGCGAAGGTCGTGCTCGTGCCAGGCCAGGTCTTCGGCGCGGGGGGCGCGGCCCACGTCCGCCTCAGCTTCGCCGCCAGCCCCGAGCAGCTCCGGGAGGGCGTGCGGCGCCTCGCGCCCCACTGGGCCGCGAAGGTGGGCAGCGGCGCGTGAGCCCGGCCGGCGGCCTCTTCGCCTTCGACGACGAAGCCTGCGAAGGCCTCGCCGCCCGACACGGCACCCCCTGCTTCGCCTACGCCGGCGCCGTGGCGGAGGCCCAGTTCCGCCGGCTGCGGGCGGCCCTGCCCTCGCGGGTCCGCCTCGCCTACGCGGTGAAGGCCAACCCCCACCCGGAGCTCCTGCACCGCTTCGCCAAGCTGGGCGCCAGCTTCGACTGCGCCTCCCTGGGCGAACTGGAGCGGGTGGCCGCCCTGGGCCTCGGCCCCGGACGCACCTTCTTCGCCGGTCCGGGTAAGCGGGAGGCGGAACTGGCCCTGGCCCTCGCCCAGGGCGTGCGCGTCCAGGCGGAAGGCCGGGAGGATCTGGAGCGCCTGGACCGGCTGGCGGACCGCGACGTGGCGGTCAACCTCCGGGTCCACCCCGCCTCCGGCGCCGAGGAGGGGAACCGCATCATCGGCGGTGTGGGGCCGTCGGCCTTCGGCGTGGACGAGGAGGCGCTGCCGGCGCTGCTGGCCTGGGCGAAGAACCTCCGCCACGTCCGCATCCGGGGCCTGCACGTCTTCGCCGCCAGCAACCAGCGCGATGCGGTGAAGCTGCGGGCCACCCACGCCATGGTGCTGGACCTCGCCGCCCGCCTGCACCGGGAGCATGGCCTCGACCTGCAGCAGATCGATCTGGGCGGCGGCCTGGGCGTGCCCTACGCGGCGGACCAGGAGGCCCTGGACGTGGAGGCCCTGGGCCGCGGGCTGGGCGCGCTGCTGGAGGCCCATCCCTGGTTCACCGGCGAGCTGATCCTCGAGCCCGGCCGCTTCCTCGCCGCCCCCTGCGGCGTCTACCTCGCCCGGGTGGTTCGCATCAAGGCAAGCCGCGGCACGCGCTTCGCGATCCTGGAGGGCGGCATCAACCATCTCCTGCGGCCCCTGCTGACCGGCGAGCCCTTCCCGGTGAAGGCCTTGGGCCGCGGCGGCGCGCCGATCCGCTTCACCCTGGCCGGACCGTTGTGCACCAGCCTCGACCGGTTGGGGGACGCCGACCTGCCGGGCGACCTCGCGCCGGGGGACCTGCTGGCCTTCGGCACCACCGGGGCCTATGGTCTCAGCGAAGGGATGACCCACTTCCTGAGCCACCCGGTGCCGCCGGAGATCTGGGTGCCCTAGAAAAGGCGCGGCTTGAAGACCAGCAGGAGCACCACGAGTCCGCCCAGCAGGAGGAGGGGCAGGGCCAGGCCAAGCCACGTCAGGATTCGGAGGATGCGGCCTTCGGACCGGCCCCGGGACCAGCGGGCGCCCAGGACGGCCCAGGCGACCGCGCCCAGGAGGAGGAAGGCCGCGTCCACCAGGAAGACGGGGCCGAGGGAGAGCCCCCGGAACTGGACGGCGCCCAGCACGGGGACGATCAGCGCCGCGGCGAGGCAGACCAGGCCGCCCCAGCCGGAGGTGGTCAGCGACACCGGGCTGGGTTCGCCCGCCGGCGCCGCGGCGTCCGCGGCCTCCGCGGCGAAGGGGCCCCCCGTGAGCCGGCTCAGCAGGGGGAGAAGGGCCCAGGCGGCCCAGCCGCCCGCGACGGAGGCGGCGATGCCCGCCGCCAGGCCGCCGGCATCCCGGCCCCGCGGTGTGTCCCCTGGCCTCTGCATCGCCGCGGCCAGGGCGAGGGCGGCGGTGAGGGCGAAGCCGAGCGCGGCGAAGAGCCAGAAGCCCATCCCCCCGCGCCCGTAGAGCCCGGCGAAGGCGAGGCCCCGTCCCAGCACGAAGCGGAGGAAGGGCAGGGCGGCCGAGACGAGGAGCAGGCCCTGGACGCCCGCGGCCCATGGCCCGCGGCTATAGAGCCAGCCCACCACGCCGAGCACCACGAGCACGTGGATGGCCCAGGGCACCAGCGCGAGCGCCATGGAGGGAGCGAAGCCGCCTCCGGAGGAACGCAGGACCAGGGTCCACACGGTCTGGAACAATCCCTCCCCCAGCAGGAGCACCGGAACGCCCCACCAGGCGAGACGGAGCGTCCGGCGCAGGGGCGCCGGGTCGTTGGCGGGAGTCGGGGGCTTGGCCGGGGGCGGAGCAGGAACCGGCGTGGAGGTGCCTGGGAAGTCTTCCAGCATGGGACTCCTGCGTCGAAGCGGAGGTTTCCGAGATGATAGACCCGCGCCGCGGTCGGGCGCGGAGGGCGAACCCGTGGCGGAAGGGTTGGACAAGATCCAGGACGAAGTTCAAGAGCACGCTTCCGACAACCGCCTGAACGGCTTCGTGGCCCTCTTCGTGGCGGTGGCGGCCACCTTCATGGCGCTGTGCAACGTGAAGGACGGCAACGTGGTGCAGGCCATGCAGCAGGCCCAGGCCCGCTCGGTCGACCAGTGGGCCTACTACCAGGCCAAGGGCACCAAACAGCACCTGGCGGAGAACAGCGCCGAGATGCTCCAAGCCCAGCTGGATCTGGCCCCGGGGGCCACCGCCCCCTCCCGTGCGGACGTCGCGGCGCGCATCGCCAAGCTCCAGGACCAGGCGAAAAAGTACGAGCAGGAGAAGGAGCAGATCCGCCAGGAGGCCGAGAAGGCCCAGAAGGACTACGACGACCTGAACGTCCACGACGACCAGTTCGACCTGGCGGAGGCCTGCCTCAGCGTGGGCATCGCCCTGGCCGGCGTCACGGCCCTGACGAAGAAGCGCTGGCTCTTCACCCTGGCCTGCGGGTTCGCCGTGCTCGGGATTCTGTACGGGCTCGCCGGCTTCCTCCACTGGCGGCTCCACTCGGACCTGATGGCCAAGGTGCTCGGATGAAATCCCACCGCAAGACTCTCACCATCCACCTCCCGGAGCGCACGGGTTTCGTCCTCCTGACGCCCGAGGTCCAGGACGCGGTGCGCGAGAGCGGCGTGCAGGAGGGCTTCTGCCTGGTGAACTCCATGCACATCACCAGCTCGGTCTTCATCAACGACGACGAGCCCGGCCTGCACGCCGACTACCTGCGCTGGCTCGAGAAGCTCGCCCCTTTCAACTCCGGCGACGAGCCCAGCCGCGGGGGCTACCTCCACAACCGCACCGGCGAGGAGAACGGCGACGCCCACCACAAGCGCCAGATCATGGGCCGCGAGGTGGTGGTGGCCATCACGAACGGCCGGCTCGACCTCGGGCCCTGGGAGGCCATCTTCTATGGCGAGTTCGACGGCAAGCGGGACAAGCGCGTGCTGATCAAGATCATCGGCGAATGAACGGGCCCTTCGATCCCGTCCTCCCGGCGCGCTTCCGCGCCCTGGCCCTGGACGGTGTCCGACGGAGGGGCTCGCCTTCCCGGGAGCTTCCTCCGCGCCTGGTGGTCGTGGACCCCTTCCGCCAGCGCCTCGGCCTGCTGCTGGATGGCGCCCTCGCGGCCGTCCATCCTGTCTCCACCGCCGCCAACGGCCTGGGCTGCGAGGAGAACTCCTTCAAGACCCCCACCGGCTGGCACCGCATCGCCCGGCGTATCGGGGAGGACGCCGGGCCCGGCACGGTGTTCCGGGCCCGGGAAGCGACGGGCGAGGTGTGGCGGGGCGAACCCACGGACGAGGACCTCATCCTCACCCGGGTGCTCACCCTGGAGGGCCTCGAGCCCGGCCACAACCAGGGCCCCGGCGTGGACAGCCTCGAGCGCTTCATCTACCTGCACGGGACGAACCAGGAGCCGGACCTGGGGCGCCCGGTCTCCCACGGCTGCGTGCGCCTGTCCAACGCCGACGTCGTGGACCTCTTCGACGTCGTGGCCGAAGACGACCCGGTCCTCATCGCCGCGGAGGACCTGCCCGGCCTGGGCCTCGGCCGCCTCCACTTCGCCGGCGTGGCGGGGAGCGGCATAAGCGCCCTGGCCCAGTTCGTGGCGATGAAGGGTGGCCGGGCGTCGGGCAGCGACCGGGCCTTCGACCGCGGCCAGCAGGGCGAGGCCCGGTCGAAGCTCGAGGCCCTCGGAATCGGCATCCACTCCCAGGACGGTTCCGGCCTCGAGGACGACTGCGCGGCCCTGGTGGTCTCCACCGCCGTCGAGGACACCGTGCCGGACGTGGCCGCCGCGAAGCGCCTGGGCGTGCCCATCCTCCACCGCTCGGAGCTGCTGGCCCACCTGGTGGCCTCGCACCGCACGATCGCCGTCACCGGCACCAGCGGCAAGAGCACCACCACGGCCATGGTCTTCGAGCTGCTGCGGGGCGCGGGCCTCGACCCCTCCGTCATCACCGGCGGCGACCTGCGGGCGCTCCAGACCGAAGGCCTCTGGGGCAACGCCTGGGCGGGATCCTCGGACCTGCTGGTGATCGAGGCGGACGAGAGCGACGGCACCGTGGTGCGCTACCACCCCGCGATCGGCGCGGTGCTCAACCTCCAGAAGGACCACAAGGAGGAGGCGATGGTCCTGGAGATGTTCCGCGCCTTTCAGCGGAATGTCCGCGAGGCCCTCATCGTCGGCGAGGCCGATGACCTCGCCGGCCTGCGGCCCGCCATGGTCTTCGGCTTCGGCCCGGGCGCCGACCTGCGCGCCGCGGACATGGACCTCGGACCGGAAGGCTCCCGCTTCTCCGTGGACGGCGTGGCCTTCGACCTGGGCGTGCCCGGCCGCCACAACGTCGAGAACGCCCTCGCCGCCCTGGCCGTGGCGAAGGCGCTAGGCCTGCGGTTCGAAGCCCTCGCCGCGCCGCTCCGCGCCTTCCAGGGGGTGGGCCGCCGCTTCCAGGTGCTGGGCACGCGCCAGGGCGTCACCGTGGTGGACGACTTCGGCCACAACCCGGCCAAGATCGCCGCCAGCCTGCAAACGGCGCGGCTGCGGTCGGCGCGGATCCTCGCGGTCTTCCAGCCCCACGGCTTTGGACCCCTGCGCTTCCTCCGAGCCGAGCTGGCCGCCATGTTCGCGGAAGAGCTCCGGCCCCAGGACCGGCTCTGGCTGCTGGAAGCCCACTACGCCGGCGGCACGGTGGTGCGGGACGTCTCGAGCGCCGACCTGGCCCGGGACGTGAACGGCCTGGGGGGTGCCGCCGGGTTCCTGCCGGACCGCGACCGCCTCGTCGCCGAGGTCGCCGGAGTCGCCCGCCCTGGCGACCTCGTCCTGGTCATGGGTGCCCGGGATCCCAGCCTCACCGGCCTCGCCCGGCGTATCCTGGACGCCCTGCCCCCCGGAGCCTGACGTGGCCCTTCCGCGATTCCCGCCCCTCGGCCGCACGGTCTTCGTCCGCGCCTTCCTCGCCTTCGCCCTCGCGCTGCTCCCCGGCTGCGGCGGGGGCGGCCACGGCGCCGACGGGTCCACCCAGACGCCCGGGCCGCTGCCGGACATCCTGGTGTCCCTGCAGGCCGCGCCGGGGATCAGCGACGTCGCCGAGGCCGCCAGCACCATCAGCGGCACCCGCTTCTTCCGCTTCCGCCTCGCCCAGCCCGTGGACCACAACGTCCCCGGGGGGCCCGCCTTCTCCCAGTTCCTGACCCTGCTCTACCGCTCCCGGACGGCACCCGTGGTGCTGGCCACCACCGGCTACGGCATCGGGACCTCGCCCAGCCAGGGCGAACCCACGCGCATCCTCGCGGCGAACCAGATCACGATGGAGCACCGCTTCTTCAACACCTCCACGCCCGCCACCCTCGACTGGTCCAAGCTCAGCATCGAACAGGCCGCGGCGGACGAGCACGCGGTGGTGGCCGCCCTCAAGCCGCTCTTCAGCGGGAAATGGCTGAACACCGGGGGCAGCAAGGGCGGCATGACCGCCCTCTTCCACCGGCGCTTCTACCCCGACGACGTGGACGCCACCCTCGCCTACGTCGCCCCCATCAACCTGGCCAACGGTGATACGCGGTATCCGCCCTTCATCGATGCCCGGGACAGCACCGCCACCCGGCTGGCCCTCGAGGCCTGGCAGGCCGCCTGCCTGGACCGGCGCGCCGAGCTCGTCGCCCTCCTGCAGGCCGACGCGGCCCGGCGGGGCGCCGCCTTCAGCTTCCTGGGGGCCGACCGCACCCTGGAGTTCGCGGTCCTCGAGTCCCCCTTCATCCTCTGGCAGTACAGCAATGCCTCGCTCGCGGCGCGGGTCCCGCCCGCCACCGCCACGGCCCAGCAGCTCTACGACTACCTCGACCAGGTGAACCTCGGCGTCGTCGACACCTGGTCCGACGACACCCTGGCCTACTACCAGGCCTACTACCAGCAGTGCGCGAGCCAGCTCGGCTATCCCGCCAACAAGGAGAGCCACCTTACGGGGAAGCTCCTCTACCCCGGCCAGGACCTGCCGGCGGTCTACCCGCCCACCGGAGCTTCCAAGGCCTACGACAATGCCGCGGCCATGCAGGGGGTGCAGGCCTGGATGAACACCTCCGCCCAGCGCGTGATCCTCGTCTACGGCCAGAACGACCCCTGGACCGCCGGGGCCCTGGACGTGCCACCGGCCGCGGTCTCCCGGGGCGTGCGCAAGTACGTCGCCCCCCTCGGCAACCACGGCTCGAAGCTCTCCTCCCTCGGCGCCGCCGATGCCCAGGAGGCCTACGCCCTGCTCGGCCAGTGGCTGGGGGCTCCGGTGGTTCCCCAGACGCCCTCGCCCCTCGCCCCTGCTCGGCCCGGTGAACCCGACTTCACGGAGACCTTTGTCCTGCGCCGCCCCCTGCGCTAGGTTCCCCCCTCCCCGGAGCGCCCATGTCCGCCTTCCTGCTCGCGATCCTCCTCCAGGTCCCCGATCCCGCGGTGGACGCCGCCCTGGCCGCGAAGAAGCTCGTCCGACGCGCCGATCAGACGCTCGCCGACCTCACGAGCGACTTCGACGGCGACGGCAAGCCCGACCGCGCCGTGGCCGTGAAGCTGGCAAGCGGCAAGGACCGGGGGGTCCTCGTGCTCTGGGGATCGGGCAAGCCGCCCGTCCTCCTGGGCGCTGCCTCGGACTTCAACCACTTCCGCGACCACGACTTCGACGTGTGGTCCGTGCGCCCCGCCAAGGGCAAGGCCAAGCGCGACGCCATGGTGTGGGAGTGGTCCGAGAAGGCCAGCGCCCGGATCGTGTGGACGGGGAAGGCCTTCCGGTGGATCCAGGAGGGGGATTAGGCCCTCCCCAGGCGCCCACCGGTCTCAGGCCCTCAGCAGCCCGGCCACGGGCACGCCCTTGTTCACGATGGTCAGGGGCCGGCCCAGGGGGGTCGCGAACTGGCGGGTGGCGTCCAGCCCGAGGACCGTGGCGAGGGTCGCGAAAAAGTCCTCGATGCGGACGGGACGGTCCACCACCGCCTCCCCAGTGCGATCCGTGGCGCCCCAGGCCTGGCCCGTGCGGATCCCTGCCCCGGCCAGGACGGCGCTCCAGGCCTGGGGATGGTGGTCCCGCCCCTCGTCGGCGTTAATGGCGGGGGTGCGGCCGAACTCCCCCAGGCAGAGCACCAGCGTGTCCTGGAGGCGACCCCGCTCCGCGAGGTCCATCAGGAGGGCGCCGAACCCCGCGTCCAGGGAGGCCATGAGCGCCGCCTCCCGGGTGAAGCCGTCCTTGTGCGTGTCCCATCCGTCGAGGCCCACCTCGACGAAGGGCACGCCCGCCTCCACCAGGCGGCGGGCCAGCAGGCAACCTTCCCCGAAGGTGGTCCGCCCGTAGCGGACACGGGTGGCCTCGCTCTCCTGGCCGAGGTCGAAGGCGTCGAGGCGGCCCGAGGCCATCAGGCGCCGGGCCTTGTCGTAGACCTGCATCCGGCCCTTCACCAGGCCGTCCGCCGTGCGGGCCGCGAAGTCCGCCTCGAGGTGGGCCAGGGCCTCCTGGCGAAGACGGAAGCGCTCGGGGTCCACCCCCGCCGCCGGGGCCACGTTCTGGGGCGGCTTCGCCGGATCCTGAACCCTGAAGGGACCGTGCTGCACCCCCAGGAATCCCGCCGGGGCGCCGGCGCCGTTGATCGCCACGTAGGCTGGCAGGTCCGCGTCGGGCCGGCCCAGCTCCTCGCTGACCCAGGCTCCCAGGGAGGGATGCGCCACGGTCGGGGACGGGGCGTAGCCCGTGTGCACCAGGTGCCGGGCCCGGTCGTGGTTGCCCTCCCGCGTGCCGAGGCTGCGGACGATGCAGAGCTTGTCGGCGGCCTCGGCCAACCGGGGCAGGTGCTCGCAGATCGAGACCCCGGGGATCCGCGTGGGGATGGCCTTGAAGGGCCCGCCCTCCACCGTGCCGGGCTTGGGATCCCAGGTGTCCACGTGGCTGGGGCCGCCGTTCATCCACAGCAGGATACAGGATTTGGCAGCGGGACCCGTCGGCCCGGGGCCGCCCGTCGGCTGGTCCGGCAGGGGCCAGGCGCGGGCATGCGCGGGCAGGCGGGCGGACATCACCGCCCCCAGCAGGCCACCCAGGGAGAGGTGCAGGAAGTCGCGTCGCGTGGCCATGCCGTCCTCAGTGGTTGAAGGAGAATTCTGAAGTGTTGAGCAGGCACCAGAGGAGGTCGCCCAGGGCCTGGGCCCTGGGCTCCGGCGCCCCTCCCGCGGGGCCCGGCGCAGGACGCTTCGCGGCCAGGAAGGCCATCCATCGCGCCATCTCTTCCGGCCGCGGCGGGCGGCCGAGGGCGCGGAGGTAGAGCGCCTCGATGCGGGACCGGTCGTCGGGAAGACCGAGGGCCCGCTCCACGGCCGTTCCAGGGATGGACCGGGTGCCGTCCTGGGTGATGCGGCCGTTCAGGAGCATGAGGGCCTGGGAGATGGTGCCCTGGAAGTCCTCCTGCTCCCGGTCCTCGTCCACGTCGAAGAGGACCACGAACTGTCGGAGGAGGTTCTGCTTCATCCGGTCCTGCCGCTCGCCGGCGACCCGCTCGAAGACGGGGCCCAGGCCGGTGGCGTCCACCAGGGCGTCCAGCAGCACCTCCGGGGCCAGGGGCTTCAGGTGCTGGCGGGACCACAGGGCGTCCGCCCGGTCGCCCTCGACGCCGCCGGCCTCGCGCTGATAGGCCCGGCTCGCGGTGATGACGCGGATCAGGTGCTTGAGGTCGAACCCGTGGTCCGCGAAGTCCGCGCTCAGGGCCTGGAAAAGGTCGGGCATCCGCGGCGGGTTCGAGGGCCGGAGGTCATCGAAGGGCTCCACGAACCCCCGGCCCAGGAAGTGGGCCCAGAGCCGGTTGGTGAGGGCCTGGGCGAACCATGGGTTCTTCGGATCCGTCATCCAGGCCGTCAGGGCCCGGCGCCGGGTGGCGTCCTGGGGGAGCCGGGTCCCGTCCAGCGCCCTCGGCGGGGACTCCAGGTAGGCGCGGGCCTCCTCGGCCTTCGGAGGCGCGAAGGCGATGCGCGGCGTCTCCACGAGATCGAAGCGCCGGAGCTGGCCGGGGGCCAGGGTCCTGCCCCGCTCCACCGGCACCGCCCGGATCATGGCGAAGCTGGAGGTCCAGGCCTTGAAGTCCGCAGCTTTCCAGGGCTCCGTCTTGTGGTCGTGGCACTGGGCGCACTGGATCTGCACGCCGAGAAAGGTTCGCGCGGCCGCGCCGCCCAGGTCCTGGGGCGACCGGAGGTACTTGAGGGTCCAGTTCACGGCCCCGTTCACGCCGGCCTCCGTCGCACCCGGCTCCACCTGGGTGAACCCTCCCGGACGGACCTTCGGCCTGTCGCCGGCGCTGCTGCGCCCCGTCGCGGCGACCAGGTCGCGCACCATGGCATCCCAGGGGGCATTGGCGGCGAAGCGCGCCCGCAGCCACGCGTCGAAGGCGCCCCGGTCCACCTGGTTCGCCCGCACCCCGCGGCCGAGCAGCACCCGGTCCCAATAGCCGGTCCAGAAGTCGGCATAGGCGGGACTGTCCAGGAGCCGGTCCACGGCCTTGGCGCGCTTCCCCGGATCCCGGTCGGCCAGGAAAGCCTTCACCTCGCCGGGGGCGGGGATCCGTCCGGTGATGTCCAGGCTCGCCCGTCGCAGGAAGGTGGCGTCGTCGCACAGGGTCGCGGGTTTCAGGCCCTCCTGGGTCCAGGCCCGCTCCAGGCGGCCGTCGATGTCCGGCGCGGCGGCAGGCCGGGGCCCCGACATCCCGGCGGGGAAGGGCAGCATCCCCATCAGGGCCGCGGCTGCGGCCGGAAGCAGGAGCAGTTTCATGGGCAGCCTCGGATGGAGGGTATGGACCCCGCTTCGCCGCCGAGGGTTGTGCCGGCCTCAGGCCTCGTGGTCCGGCTCCACGAAGAGGTGCCGGATCTGCGGGAACCGCTCCCGCAGCCGCTTCTCGAGGGCGTTGATGGCGTCCACCAGGGCGTCGCCGCTGGGCTGGGGCCTGAACTTCACCTGCAGGCTCACCATGAGCTGTTCGGCGCCGATGATGACGGCGATGAGGTTGAGGCAGGCGACGACCTCGGGATCCTCGTCCACCGCCGCGCGGATCGCCGCGCGCAGGGCCAGGGGCGGCGCCTCGTTGAGGAGCAGGCTGGTCACCTCCACGCCCACGAACCAGGCCACGCCGATGAGCAGGACGCCGATGCACACGCTGCCGATGCCGTCCCACACCGGATTGCCCGTGGCCATCACCAGGAGCACCGCGGCCAGGGCGAGGACCAGGCCTACCAGGGCCGCGAAGTCCTCGGCCAGCACCACGACCAGCTCCGTGCGGCTGGAGCGGCGCAGGTACCGGAGCAGGGGCATGGACCCGCGTTCCGCCTTGGCCGCCTGCAGCGCGCCCCCCATCGAATAACCTTCGAGCCCGATGGCGAAGAGCAGCAGGCCCACCGCCCAGCCCAGGTCGTGGGGCGCCTCCGGGTGGCGGATCTTGTGGAGGCCCTCCACCACCGAATAGATCCCGCCCACGCTGAAGAGCAGCAGCGCCACCATGAAGCTGGCCACGAAGGCCGCCTGGCCCTTCCCCAGGGGGTGCTTCGGGTCCGCCGGCTTCGCCCCCTGGCGCATCCCGATGAAGAGCAGCACCTGGTTGATGCAGTCCGCCGTGGAGTGGATGCCCTCGGTCAGGAGGGAACTGGACCGCGTGATGCCGAAGACCACGAACTTGGAGACGGCGATGCCTCCGTTGGCGAGCAGGGCGAGCAAGACGGCTTTCGACGAGTTTGCGGAGGACATGGCTTCAGGATGCCGGGTCCAAGCCCAGCTCGGCCAGAAGGTCCCCCAACAGGTACAGGGAGCCCGTAACCAGCAGGAGCCCCTCCCGCGACGCCCGCATGCGCGCGGCGGCGGCGGCGGGGTCGAGGCCCTCCGCCTCTGGCCGCCCCCAGGCCTCCCGGAGGTCGTCGAAGGTCGCGTAGCGCCGGTCCGTTCCCCGCACGAAGGTGACCGAGCGCGGATCCGTGCGTGAAAGCTCCCCCGCCACGCCCCTCAGGTCCTTGTCGCCCATGGCGCCCACCAGCAGGCGGGGGCGGACCCCGCAGGCGAGGGCATGGTCGGCCAGGGCCGCCGCGCCGTGGGGGTTGTGGGCGCCGTCCATCCAGACGTCCTTCAGGCCCGGCACCGCCCAGAGGCGACCCGGGATCCTGGCCAGGGCATAGCCCTCCGCCGCCCGGTCCGGCTCCACGCCCAGCCCCAGCGACGCCAGCCGGCGCAGGGCCTCCCGGGCCGTGGCGAGGTTTTCGAGCTGGTGCCGGCCCGCCAGGCCGATGCGACGGCCCTCGACCACGCTGTGGTCCCAGGCCACCTCCTCGGACGCCACTCGCGGCGCGGGATGCAGCATCGGCGTGCACTCCAGCAGCGGGGCGATCCAGTCCGGCGCGAGGCTGGGCCCCAGCACGAGGGGGCGCCCGTCCCGGGCGATGCAGAGCTTCTCCCGGGCAATGGCTTCCCGCGTATCACCCAGGTACTGCTGGTGGTCCAGCCCCACCGAGGTGATCACGCTGAGCACCGGGTCGCTGGCATTGGTCGCATCCCAGCGCCCGCCCATGCCCACCTCCACCACGGCCAGCTCGACCGCCTGCTCGCGGAAGGCATGAAAGGCCGCGGCGATCACCAGCTCGAAGTAGGTGGCCTGCAGGCCAAGGGCCTCCTCGGCGTCGAAGGCCGCCTCCAGGGCGTCTTCCAGCTCCACCGAGGAGATCGCCGCGCCGTCGATCCACACCCGTTCCCGGGGATGGAGCAAGTGGGGCGACGTGGTCCAGCCGACCCGTCGGCCTCCGGCCCGCAGCGCATGGGCGAGGAAGGCGCCGGTGCTGCCCTTGCCGTTGGTGCCGCCGATCAGCACGACCGGGCAGCCCCGCTCGGGGTGGTGGAGCCGAGACAGGAGCGCGCGGATGTTCTCCAGGCCCCGCTTGATGCCCCAGTGGCCCCGGTCGCGCAGGCGCTCCAGCGCCGGGACGGGCGCCACGGCCCTCAGGCCCCGGGGGCCTGGGGCAGCATCCAGGTGAGGCAGGCGGCGATCCAGTCCTTCAGCTTGTCCCGGGGCACCACCTTGTCCACCATGCCATGAGCCTGGAGGAACTCGCTGCGCTGGAAGCCCTCGGGAAGGCTCTGCTTGATGGTCTGCTCGATGACCCGCGGCCCGGCGAAGCCGATGAGGGCCTTGGGCTCGGCGATGTTGAGGTCCCCCAGCATGGCGTAGCTGGCGCTGACGCCGCCGGTGGTGGGGTCCGTGAGGATGCTCAGGTAGGGCAGGCCCGCCCGGTCCAGCTTCGCCAGGGCCGCGCTGACCTTGGCCATCTGCATCAGGGAGAGCGTGCCCTCCTGCATCCGGGCGCCGCCGGAGCAGCTCACGATGAGGTAGGCGCAGCCCTTCTCCAGGGCCCGCTCCGCGCCCAGCTTGAGCTTCTCGCCCACCACGCTGCCCATGGAGGCGGCGAGGAAGTCGAAGTTCATCACCCCCATGACCACCGGATGGCCGGACAGCGTGCCTTCCACCACCACCACGGCGTCCTGGTCCTCCCCGGCCTCCACCAGCCGCTTGAGCTGGTCCTTGTAGGCCTTCGTGGCGACGAAGCCCAGGGGATCGGTGCTGCGCAGTTCGGTGAAGAGCCGGGTGAAGCCTGGATCCATCAGGTTTTCGAGGCGCTCCTCCACCCCGATGCGGAAGTGGTAGCCGCACTTGGGGCAGACGTTGTGGGTGTTCTGGAGTTCGGCCCGGTAGATCAGCTCCCGGCAGGCCTCGCACTTGACCCAGAGCCCCTCGGGGACGCGGACGGTCTTGGCCTCGACGGCGATCTTCTGCTGACGCTTCTTGACGAACCAGGACATGGCCTACCTCCGGACGCCCAGCTTCGGCCCCTGCTTGAGGGCTTCGAAGAGCCGGTCCAGCTCGCCTTCGGAGCCGAAGTGGAGCATCACCACGCCTGACTTGCCCTTGGTCCTGATCTCCACCCGGGTGGCCCAGGCGGTGGTCAACTCCTCGGCCGCGGCCTTGATGAAGACGGCATGGGGGTGCTTCTTCCTCGCCTTGGGCTTGTGGGCCTTCTGGAGGTGCTGCAGCTTCGCCTCCAGGGCGCGCACGCTCAGCTGGTCCTGCACAACCGCGTGGGCCAGCTGCTCCTGGAGGTGGCCGTCCTCGACGCCCAGCAGCACCTTGCCGTGGCCCACGCCCAGCTTGCCATTGGCGATCAGCTCCTGGAGGTGCCCTGGCAGCCGCAGCAGGCGCAGCGTGTTCGCCACCTGGGGGCGGGACTTGCCGACCCGGTCCGCCACCTGCTCCTGGGTCAGGCGCAGGTGCTCGCCCAGGCGCCAGTAGGCCTTGGCCTCCTCGATGGGGTTCAGCTCCTGGCGCTGGATGTTCTCCACCAGGGCGAGCTCGAGCAGCCGGTCGTCGGGGATCTCCTTCACCACGACCGGCACCGTGGGCAGGCCCGCCAGCTTCGCCGCCCGCCACCGGCGCTCGCCGGCGATGATCTCGAAGCGCTCCCCCACCCGGCGCACCACGATGGGCTGCACGATGCCGTGCTGCTTGAGGCTGGCGGCCAGGTCGTTCAACGCCGCCTCGTCGAAGTGGGTGCGGGGCTGCTGGCGGTTGGGCACCAGGCTGCCCACCGGCAGCTCCCGGGTCGGGGCGTCGTCCGGGGTGATCTGGCTCATGAGGGAGGTCAGACCCCGTCCCAGGGCCGGGCGTTTCACCGTGCTCATGCTTCGATCCCTTCCGGCTGCCCCATCAAGTGCCCATCCCGTTCGATCCACTCCCGGGCGAAGCTCAGGTAGGACTGGGCCCCCTTCGACTTCAGGTCGTAGAAGGCGACGGGCTTGCCGTGGCTGGGGGCCTCGGCGAGGCGGATGTTGCGGGGGATCATGGTCTGGAAGACCTTGCCCGGGAAGGCCTGGCGCACCTCCGCGGCCACGGCGGCGCCGAGGTTGGTGCGCTCCTCGGCCATGGTCAGGAGGATGCCGCCGAGCTGGAGCCGCGGGTTCGGGCCGCCCTGGATGCGATGCAACGTTTCCATCAGCTCGGCCAGGCCGTCGAGGGCGAAGAACTCGCAGGGCATGGGGACGATCACCTCGTCGGCGGCGGTGAGGGCGTTGAGGGTGATCATCCCCAGGGAGGGCGGCGGGTCGATGATGATGTACTCGTAGTGGTCCATCACCGGGGCCAGGGACTCGCGCAGGACCTGGAGCTGGGGCAGCTCGAAGAGTTCGAACTCCAGCTGGGCGAGGTCCTTCCCCGCGGGGATGACCTGCAGGTTGGGCACCTCGGTCTGGAGCATCAGGGCCTGCACCGGCGCGCCCTTCATCAGCGCGAAGGCGCCGGCCCGGTGGTCGGGCTTGGGGAAGCCCAGGCCCGTGGTGCTGTGGCCCTGGGGATCGAAGTCCACCAGCAGCACGAGCCTCTCCATCATGGCCAGGCTCGCCGCGAGGTTGATGGCGGTGGTGGTCTTGCCGACGCCGCCCTTCTGGTTGGCCAGGGCCAGGATCTTCGCGGTCACTCAGGCCTCCGGCCGCGGAAAGGCTTGGAACAACGGGGCTGTCGCGGGGAGCGTCACGGTCGGGCCTGGGCGTGGAACATCGTCCAGTCTATCCGTTCCACGGCCCGCTTTCGAGGCCCAGGGCAGGGTCGGGGACCACCGTGCCGAGACGCCGCACGGAGCCCCACACCCACAGGTCCTCCCAGGCACCCTGCCGGATCCTTCCCACCGCGACCCTCACGGGATCGGGGCTCGCGGTGTGCAGCCGCCATTCCATGCAACCGCTGCGCTGGGCGAGCCATGCGCCGGCCACCGCACAGCCCGTGCCGCAGCAGAGGGTCTCGCCCTCGATACCGCGCTCCCAGGAACGGATCCGGCCCTCGCCTTCCCGCACCACCTCGACCACGTTCACGTTGGTCCCTTCGGGGAAGGCCGGATGCAGACGCAGGGGCGGCGCCAGGGCCGCGAGGTCCACCCGGGGGGCGGAGGGGACCTCCAGCACCAACTGGGGGTTGCCGATCCAGCCGCAGATGGAGGGCTCCAGGGTCTCCACCGGCGGGTCGCCCAGGCGACAATCGGGGCCTTCGGGCATCCGCAGGCCGACCTCCCCGCCTTCCCGCCGCAGCCGCACGGTCTCGCCACTCGACGTGATCTCCAGCGACCCGTCAGGGGGTGCTCCGGCGACCGCCAGCGCGGCCCGCGTTCCGTTGGAGCAAAAGGTGTAGGCGCCGTCGGCGTCCCAATGGTCCATGGACCAGGGCTGCCCGGGCGCGGGGTCGTGGAGCAGGAAGATCCCATCCAGTCCGAGGCCCGTGCCGCGGGGGCACAGCACACGCGCCGCGACCGGGCCCTCGAAGGAGGGCGGAGCCTCCCTGGCCCACGCGTACGCGAAGACGTTTCCCGACGCGGAGGCGAGTGTCCACTGCATCGGACCAGTATGCTCGATCGCGCCGGAACCTACTTGGCGTCGCCCCGCTCCCTGAAGGTGTAGACGGTCTCGCCCGGGCGGGCGAACCCCTGGCGTCGGGCCAGGGCCTCCATCAGTTCGGGATCCCGCTTGGCGAGGCGCTGGACCTCGTCGTACAGCTCACGGTTCCTGCGGTTGAGGTCCAGAAGGACCTCGCGCTGGCGCTGGAGCTCCGCCTGCCGCTTGTGGACGGCGGGCAGGCCGCCGGGCAGCAGCCACAGGATGGCCGTGGACAGGAAGGCCGAGCAGAGCAGGGCCCCCCAGACGGTCCTGGATTTCAGGAGCCAGCTGGTGTTCATGCGGGCTTGTCTTAGCGGGACTGGGCGGTGGCGAGGCGGGAGCCGAAAGCTTCGCGGCCCGCGTAACGGGCGGCGGCGCCGAGCTCCCACTCGATCTGGAGCAGTCGATTGTATTTGGCGACGCGGTCCGTGCGGGCTGGCGCGCCGGTCTTGATCTGGCCCGCCCCCGTGGCGACGGCGAGGTCCGCGATGAACGCGTCCTCGGTCTCGCCGCTGCGGTGGCTGATGATGGCGCGGTAGCCGGCCTTGTGGGCCAGGTCCACCGCCTTCAGCGTCTCGGTGACGGTGCCGATCTGGTTCAGCTTGATCAGGATGGCGTTGGCGACGCCTTCGGAGATCCCGCGCTGGAGGATCGCGGGGTTGGTGACGAAGAGGTCGTCCCCCACGAGCTGGATCCTGCTTCCCAGCCTGTCCGTGAGGGCCTTCCAGGTCTTCCAGTCGTCCTCCGCGCACCCGTCCTCGATGGTGAGGATGGGGTGGCGGGCGCACAGCCCGTCGTAGTAGTCGACGAGCTGGGCCGGCGTCTTCTTGGCGCCGTCGAGTTCATAGGCTGCGCCCTTCTTGAACTCGCTGGCGGCGCAATCGAGGCCGAGCAAGACGTCCTTGCCGGGCTTGAAGCCGGCCTTCTTCACCGCGTCCTGGATGAGCTCCAGGGCCTCCTCGTTGCTGCCCAGGTTCGGCGCGAAGCCTCCCTCGTCACCCACGCCGGTGGAGAGCTTCCGCCCCTTCAGCACGGCCTTGAGGGCGTGGTAGATCTCCACGCCCCAACGCAAGGCCTCGGAAAAGCTGGGGGCGCCGACGGGCAGCACCATGAACTCCTGGATGTCGACGTTGTTGTCGGCGTGCGCGCCGCCGTTGAGGATGTTCATCATCGGAACGGGAAGAACGCGGGCAGAGGCCCCGCCCAGGTACCTGTACAGGGGCTGGCGGCATGCCTTGGAGGCCGCGTCCGCCAGGGCCATTGAGACCCCGAGGATCGCGTTCGCGCCAAGTTCTTCCTTGTTTTCCGTGCCGTCGAGATCACAGAGGAGTTCGTCGAGTTCCGCCTGCTGGAAGGGATCCATGCCCCGGAGGGCGTCCTGGATCTCCGTGTTGATGGCGTGCACCGCGCCGAGCACGCCCTTCCCCAGGTAGCGTCCTTTGTCGCCGTCCCGCTTCTCGAGGGCTTCCCGGCTGCCGGTGGAAGCTCCGGAGGGCACCAGTGCCTGCCCGGTGGAGCCGTCGGTCAGCTGGACCCGGGCGAGCACCGTGGGGTTGCCACGGCTGTCCAGGACCTCGAGGGCGGAAACGCGATCAATGAGCTGCATGGGACTGGGTCAGACGGAACCTGGATCCTGAATGGGCTTACTTCTTCTTGGCGGCCTTCTTGGCGGCCGGCTTCTTGGCGGCCTTCTTCGGCGCGGCCTTCTTGGCGGCCTTCTTCGGCGCAGCCTTCTTCGCGGCCTTCTTGGCAGCCTTCTTCGGCGCGGCCTTCTTGGCGGCCTTCTTCGGCGCGGCCTTCTTCGCGGCCTTCTTGGCGGCCTTCTTCGGGGCGGCCTTCTTGGCGGCCTTCTTCGGGGCGGCCTTCTTGGCGGCGGCCTTCTTCGGCGCCTTCTTGGCGGCCTTCTTCGGGGCGGCCTTCTTGGCGGCGGGCTTCTTGGCGGCAGGCTTCTTCTTGGCGGCGGCCTTCTTCGGCGCGGGGGCGGAAGCGGCGGGGGTCGCGTTGGACGACATGGCGTCTTGAACCATGGATGGCTCCTTGTGGCCCTTTCGGGCGGGGGTTGGGGGTGTGGATGCTGCACTGGTTTTGGCCGATTTCGCGGCGCCCGCAGCCGGCGCAGTTGGCCGCGCGCCCGAATCGCCCTTGGTTTCCGCGACTCCAGATGGAGCGCGTGAGGGTGCTTGGGAAGGTTTCTTGGCCGGCTTGCGGCTCGGTTCGACGCCCGCGAGGAGCTGGGCGAGCCGCTTGCCGGGGTAGAACTCATGGAGCAGGGCGTCGCCGATGATCGCGCCGTGGACGCCCATGGCCTCGAGCTGCTTGAGCTGGGCAAGGTTCTGGATCCCGGCCTCCACCATGCGGAGGCACTTCTTGACCGGGACCTTCTTGAGGAGGGCGACGGCGGCATCGAAATCCGCCTTCCACGTGTCGAGGTCGCGGCCGGTGACGCAGATGATGTCGGCCCCGGCTTCGAGGGCCCGCTTGAGGTCCGCCTCGCTGGAGACCTCCACCACCACGTCCAGGCCCTTGGCTGCGGCCAGCTTCTGGAGGCTCTGGATCCGGTCCACCGGGAGCAGGGCGGCCATCAGGAAGATGGCGTCGGCCCCGAGGATCTTGCTCTCCTCGACCTGGTACTCCTCGAAGATGAAGTCTCGACGGAGGAGGGGCGTCTTCACCGCCGCGCGAGCCTCCGAGAGGTGCTTGTCCTCCCCGAAGTAGAGGAACCGGTCGGTGGCGATGGCGAGGGCCTTCGCGCCGTTCTCCACCAGGCTCTTGGCGTGGGTGCCTGCCCGGTAGGCTTCCCTCACCTGGCCGTGCTCCGGGTTGCCGCCGGCGACTTCGGCGATGATGGTCATGCCGGGCTGGGAGAGTTCTTCCTTGAGCGAGTGGTGCCCTCGATACGCTTCCTTGACCGCCGCGGGACCCCGTTGTTTCTTGATTTCGATGTCCAGGGCCTTAAAGATCGCGATCTTTTTCAGCATCCTCTCTGCTCCAAATTAAACCTCTCCGTAGGCACTTGGTGGGGGTGCGGATGTCGTTCCGAGTTGTCTTCCTGGAACTCCATGAAAACGGGCACATCCGATCGGGTCAACAAAATTGTTCATAGGAATCTTTAAGCGGAATCTCCTTGTGCGCCATAGCCATCAGCGATTTTTTTTTCGGAGAGGTTTACTGTGAACACGTGGAGACCCGCATGAACACTACGGTTTTGACCCATCCGCTCCTGCAGCACAAGCTCTCGATGCTGCGCACGAAATCCACCTCGACGGCGCTCTTCAGGTCGCTCGTCGAGGAGATCGGGCTGCTCCTCGCCATGGAGGCGATGTCCAACCTGAGGGTGGAGAGCGCGCGCATCGATACGCCCCTCGAGGCCTGCGATGGCTGGAAGCTGGGCGGCCCGGACCCGGTGCTGGTGCCCGTTCTGCGCGCCGGCCTCGGCCTGCTGCCCCCCTTCCTGCGCCTCGTCCCGATGGCGAAGGTGGGCCACCTCGGCCTTTCGCGCGACCACCAGACGCTGCTGCCGAAGGCCTACTACCGGAACTTCCCTCCGGCCATGGAGACGCGGCAGGCCTACATCCTCGATCCCATGCTCGCCACGGGAGGCAGCGCCGCCGAGGCCGTGCGCCAGGTGATGGAGGCGGGCTCCACGGACGTCACGCTGGCCTGCGTGCTGGCGGCTCCCGAGGGGATCGCGCACCTCCGGCAGATCCACCCTGGCATCCGCATCGTCGCCGGCGCCGTGGACCGCCAGCTCAACGACCGGGGCTACATCCTTCCGGGACTCGGAGACGCGGGAGACCGGATGTACGGGACGCTCTGACCCCTGGGCTGGCGGAGGCGTACCGGTCCCGCGAGGCCAGAGCCCCGGATCCCACACGCCGGGCTCAGCGCTTGATCAGGCCCTTGAGCCGTTCCAGCATGCCCCCGGAGCCCGGCTTCTCCTCGACCTCCGCCGGCTTGTCCTCCATGGAGAAGTCCGGAGGGATAGGGACCGACGGATCCAGCTCGATGGCCTTCTTGAAGCAGCCCCGCGCGTTCGCCTTGAACCCCTTGCGGTGGTAGATCTCGCCCATGACGGCCCAGGGCTCCGCGGCCTTGGGATTGAGCCTCGAGGCGTGCTGCAGGGCCTCCACCGCGCGCGTGGACCAGGCTGGGTTCGTCGTACGCAGCTGTCCGAGGAGGAGCCAGGCGGCATAGGCCTCCGGGGCCTCTGGATCGATGCGGACCCCCTGCTCGAGCGCCTGGACGGCGTCCCCGATGCGTTCCTGAAGCTGCAGCTTCCTGGCGAGGAGGACGTGCTTGCGGATGCGGGCGGCGACGTCCTCGGGCCCGGTTGTCCCGGTCGGGATCGGGACGGCCCCGGAGTCGGACTCGCCTGTCCGTGTCGCGGCCGCGGCAGGTTGCGCGGCCCTGGGAGCCTCCAGGGGAGCGAGGAGGGCGTCCAGGGAGATCGCCGGGGCATCCGCGGCCTTGGCCGGTGCGGCGCCATTGGACTCGCCCTCTTCCTCGACGATCTCGATCCGGAGGTCGGCCTCGGCGGCGGGAGCGCCTTCTGCGATGGGCGTCGGCACGGCCTTCGGGGCCGGGGGCTTCTCCACCGCTGGGGTGGACGGCTTGGCGGCGGGGGGCGGTGGTGGCGGTTCCGCCACGAGGTTCGGGACCTTCCCCGTGGTGGTCTGACGGGGCGGGGGCGCGGGGTCGGCAGCCGGCTCCGGCCTCGGGGGCAGCGGACTGGGGAGCTCGCCCTCCGCGAGCGTGAGGCCACCGATGGCCCAGAGGGCCAGCACCAGCCGCGCAGCGGTCACGGGTTCCAGGCTCGAGGCGCCGAGCAGCGTCTTGAACTCCAGCGGCTCGGCGCTGAAGAAGGAGAGGGCATAGGCCTGCTGGGGGTCGATGGGGAGGTCCGCCAGCCCGGTGAGGAGCCCTTCGGAAGCTTTCCACCTCCAGCCCCGCTGGCCGCCGATCCAGGCGGGAATCGACTCGGCGGTGTTCAGCCGGGTCAACGACTGCCAGACCAGCCGGCGGTGGTCCAAGGACATGGGGACCCCTCCGGCCAGCTCCACCGCGGAGGCGCCCTCCTTCCACGTGTAGGTCACCACCGGGTGCTCGAGGGCGTTGAGCAGGATCAGGTCATAGAGTTCGGCGAGGTGCTCGTTCCGTTGATCGGCCGAGAGCAGGCCCCAGTGCACCACCTTCTCGCCCAGCCGCTCGTCCGAGGGATCCGCGAGGAGCTCCTTGAGGCTGGGAAGGTCCAGCACGCCCTGCCGGAGCAGATAGTTCCCGAATTGTTCGCCCGCGGCTTCGCTCTTCAGGAACGCGAGCTTCCCGTAGCTCCAGAAGAGGCGCCGGTTCCCGTCGTTCTGCTCCAGCGCCAGCTCGCCGGTGGCCGAGCGCTGGTAGAGCGCTCCCAGGAGGGCCGGCAGGAATGCGGGCGGCTGGGTGGTGGTCACGCGGTTGGGGCTCCGACGGGTGAGGAATGAATCTACCAAGAGCCTGGGGGGTTCGCCCGGGAAATCCCATGGCTCCCCGTTCTGGAACAGCCTATGCTTTGGAACCGCATCAACCGGTTCAACGGCGGGAGAATTCCATGTTCACGCGGCTCGGAAAATTCCAAATCCAGCGGGTGCTGGGGCAGGGCGCCATGGGGGAAGTGCTCCTGGGCATCGACCCCACCATCGGTCGCGAAGTCGCCATCAAGACCATCCTTCCCACCGCCCAGACCGGTGGCGACGCCAAGGAGCGTTTCGCCCGGGAAGCCAAGGCCGCCGGCGTCCTGAACCACCCCAACCTGGTGACCATCTATGAATTCGGGGAGGACCAAGGCGTCCTGTATATCGCCATGGAGCTGGTCAAGGGCCACGACCTGGAGGAGTTGTTCAGGGAACAGAGCCTGACCCGGAGCGAGGCCCTGGAGATCCTGGCCCAGGTCTGCGAAGGCCTCCAGTACGCCCATTCGGCCGGGATCGTCCACCGGGACATCAAGCCCTCCAACGTCCGGGTGACCCGGGACGGGAAGCGGATCCACGCGAAAGTGATGGATTTCGGCGTGGCGCGTGTGGGGAATTCCGACATGACCGCCACGGGGATGGTGATGGGAACGGTGAGCTACATGGCCCCGGAGTACATCCGGACCGGCAAGCCCGACCCCCGCAGCGACCTCTTCGCCGTCGGGGTGATGCTCTACGAGGCCCTCTCCGGCCGGAAGCCCTTCAGCGGAGACACCACCCCCACCATCCTCTACAAGATCGTCAACGAACCGCCGGAGCCCCTGGATACCGCGGGGCTGGTGGACATCAGCCCCTCGGTTCGCACGGTGCTCGACCGCGCCCTCTGCAAGGACCCGGACCAGCGTTACCAGTCCGCCGAGGATCTCGCGAAGGCCCTGCGCTCCGCGAAGGACCCCACCTGGACCGGACAGGCAGCGTCCCCTGCGACCACGGCCCTGCCCTCCGGCGCCGCGGGGATCGGCTCTGGCGCGAGGTCCGGGAACCCCGCCGCGGCCCTCGGGGCCGCCGCCACCGCGGCGCCCTTCCAGCCCCCGGCCGCCGCGCCGCCCCCCCCCGCGCGGAAGTCCAGCTCTGGCCTCGGGCTCTTCCTCGGCCTCGCCGCGCTCGCCCTGCTGCTGGTCGGAGGTGGTGGGGTAGCCCTCTGGGCCTTCCGGGATCGGCTCCCCTTCTTTGGAACCACCGCAGCCACCCCCGCCTCGCCCGCCCCGGATTCCCCCGCGACGGGCGCTCCCGAAGGCCCTGCCACGAATTCCGAGGGGCCCGCGTCCGCGAGCCCGGGCGTCCCGCCGACCGTCACCCCAGGTGCCGGCCCGTCGATGAAACCCGTCGAGGCCCGCGTTGCCGAAGGCCGTACCAGCGAATCCCGGCCCTCCCCCAGGCCCACGCCCCAGGAACCTGCCGCACCCGTCTCCCGGCCGGCCGAGGGCCCGGCGGTGGCATCCAACGATCCCTTCGCCCAGGAGAACCTGCGCAAGCTCAGCGCACCAGAACGCATGGCTCTCAGCAACCAGACGATGAGCGACGCGACGGCCCTCTCGGACAGCGATCCCGGCAAGGCGGTGGAACTCCTGCGGAAGGCCATCGCGGCGAACCCCGGGAACGAACGGGCCTACGCCTGGCTGCTGGTGGTGCTCTACCGCCAGGAGCGCTTCGCCGAGTTCCAGTCCGTGGCCGACATGGCGCGGCGGAACGGCGTCAGCTTCCAGCGCATGATGTCCAACGCCCGGTTCCGCAGCGTGATCCAGGACGAGCGCCTGAACCGGCGCCTTCCCGGCGGGCTGCGGGGCCTGAACGAGGACTGAGGCGGGATGACGTCTGGCCTGGAGGCGAAGCTCGGGTATAGGTTCCGGGACGCGGGCCTGCGTGCCCTGGCCCTCACGCCACCCTCCAGCGGCCTCGCCCCCCACAACCAGCGCCTGGAGTTCCTCGGCGACGCCCTGCTCAACGCGGCGGTGGCCCTCCTGATCCATCGGGAGAAGGGGGCATGGACCGAGGGCGACATGTCCAAGCTGCGGGGGCGCCTGGTGAGCACGGCCTCCCTTGCGGCCTGGGCCTCGGACCTGGGGATCGCCCTCGTTCCAGGACCGCGCACGCCCAAGGCCCCGCCCGGGAGCAAGGCGCTCGCGGACGCCGTGGAGGCCCTCCTGGCGGCCCTGCACCTGGACGCGGGGCCGGACGGCTTCGCGGCGGTGGTAAAGGTCTGCGAGGCCCGCTACGGCGCGGCCATCCGCCAAGCGCGCCCGGAAGACTGGCGCAGCAGCGACGCCAAGACCGCCCTCCAGGAGCGGGCCGCGGCCGAGGGCCTGCCCGCGCCACGCTACCAGCCCGCGCGTCAGGACGGTCCTGACCACGCACCCACCTTCACGGTGGACGTGGAGCTCGGCCCCCGCAGGGCCACTGGGCGGGGGCCGACGCGGAAGGCCGCGGAGACGGAGGCCGCCCGGCGTCTCCTCGAAGGGCTCGGCCCGGCGGAAGCCTGAGGTGCCGCAAGCCGCCTCCGTTTGTCACGGAGCCTTCCACTCAGGCTAAGATTCCAATCGCCGAGAGCTGCGAAGGAGCCGCGTGAAGGTCTTCCCAACCCTAAACATCCGCCAGGGTTTCGCGGTGCCTGCGCTTGGGGAGGAGGGCTACGACGGTCCGGCCCGGGAACCCGCCCTGGACCTGGTGCAGCGCTTGCTCGGGAAGGGCATCACCCACCTGGGCGTGGTGGACGTGGACGCAGCCCACGGCTCGGGGCACAACAGGCCCCTGATCGGCCAGATCCTGAAGCTCTGCCGGCACCGCGATCATCCGGTCTGCGTGCAGGTCGCCGGAGGCATCCGCGCCTCGGACCAGGCCCAGTTCTTCGTGGACAACGGCGCCAGCTGGCTCGTGGTCGGGACCATCCTCCACAAGTCCCCCATCGTGGTGGAACAGCTCCTGGCCCGCTTCCAGAAGCACCTCACGGCGGCCATCGACGCCCGCGGCGGCGAGGTGCACAGCTCCGGCTGGACCTCCCCCGTCGGGCTGAGCGCCGAAGCCCTCGCGCGCAGGGTGCAGGCCTTCGGGTTCAGGCGTCTCCTCTTCGTGGACCTGCCCGGCGAGACGATGCCCGGGGTCCCCGACCAGGAGCCCCTCCCGGACTTTCCCACAGCCCGGCTGCTGGCCGAGTCCACCCGCCTCCCGGTCCTCATGGGCGGGAGCATCCGCACCCCCGCCCATGTGGAACGGGCCCAGGCCATCCCTGGGCTGCAGGGCGTGCTCGTGGACGCCATCCTTTTCGAGCACGAACGAGCCTTCCTCGGGGGCCACGCCTCCCCCTGCGCGTGAGGGCCCCTTGGCCGCGATGGACGCTCCGTTCCTGATCGAGCTCTCTGAGCAGGAACGGATCCACTTCCGCAACCTGGCCCTCATCCGTCCGCAGCTGCCCACCGAGAGCCAATTGATGCTCATCGAGGGGCTGGCTCGGAACCTCTCCTCGCCCCGCCTGCTCACCCTGATCGCCCGCACGCCCCACTGGCTGGCCCACGGTCCCGTGCTTCAGGCCCTCGCCGAGAACGAGCGCACCCCGGAAGCCATCAGGAGGGACCTGGAGCTCGCCGTCTCCCTCTTCGACCAGATGCGGGAACTGGACCGGGCCCCGGCCGCCGAGAAGGAAGAGCGCAGCGAGACCATCAAGGCGGTCTACGCGCAGGTCCGGCCGGACCTGAAGCCCATCGTGAAGGCCCAGGCCAAGGCCATGGCGAAGAACGTGGGCGGCACGGGGCATACCGCGGAGTTCCCGCCCCTGCCCCTGGAGGAGCCCGACTGGGACACCCTGACCCAGCCGCCGGAGCCTCCGGCGGACGCCGCGGCTCCGGTGCCTCAGGCCCTCCTTCCGCGCGAGGAGCTGCTGGCCCGTGCCCTCACCACCCACCAGGCCGAGGAGCTTCGCGCCTTCCTCCGCGAGGACGACCCCGAGGTCCGCGCCGCCGCCCTGAAGAACCCGCTCATCAACGAGGACCTGCTGTTGCTGGCCCTCCAGGAGTCCCCCTATCCCGAATTCTTCGAGGAGGTCTACGGAGAAGCCCGGTGGTACTTCCGGGACGCCCTGCGGACCGCCATGCGAGAGTCCCCGGTCTGCCCGGCCAGCCTCTCCCGCAAGCTCTACCTGGGCGGCGAGCTGCTGGCCCAGCTCCAGCGGGGCGACAAGGACCACCGCAGCCTCCGCCGCACGGTGAGCCTCTTCACCCAGCTCGACGAAACCGAGTACCAGTACATCACCTTCTGGGCCAAGAAGGCCTCACCCTCCCTGCTGCGGGTCATCAAGTGGTTCTATGACCGCCTGCAGCGGCGCCGGCTCAGCCAGGCCTCTGGGCTCTCGGCCCAGCCGGAGGGGAAGTGGGCGAGCCTGGAGGAACGTGTCTTCACCGCCAACCAGGCCACCGCCCCCGAGCAGCTCATCGCGTCCCTCATGGACCCCGACCCCAAGGTGTTCACGGTGGTGCTGGAGAACCCCGGGCTCACGCCCCGGGAGCTGCTGGCGGCCATCCCGAGCCTGGACCAGCACCGGGCGGAGCGCCTCGCTGCCCACAACACCTGGGGCGAGGAGCCCGCGGTGCAGGAGGCCCTGCTCCACAACCCCTACCTCACCGAATACACCGCCCTGCGCCTGCTGCCGAACCTCACGGTGCCGCGCGCCCTGCTGGACCTGCTGCGGGACCCCCGCGTGCCGCACCTGGAACTGAAGCGAAGGGCCCTCGACACCCTTCGGGCCCTGTACCAGGCCATGAGCCAGCAAGAGCGCATCCTCGTGCTGCGCAACACCGGCGGCGAGCTCATCCGGCACCTCCAGGCGGAGGTCCTCCAGGACGAGACAACCCTGGGCGCCATGATCGGCGACCGCCAGCTCGACCCGAGCATCCTCCTGCGCCTGGCCCGCAACAAGCAGACGCCCCGGGGCATCCTCGAGCAGATCGCCGCCCATCCGATCCTCATGGCCCACCCGGCCATCATGCAGGAGCTGCTGCTCAACCCGAAGACGCCCCGGGAGTCCGCCATCCGGATCTGGGGCCTCCTCTCCGAGAGCGAGCAGCAGCAGCTCCTGCGAAGCCCCCACCTGCCGACGACCCTGCGCCACCTGGGCGGCTGAGCCGCCCCGAACCACCCCTCCCCGGAGCGTCCCATGCGCCGCCTTTCCATCCTCCTGCCCCTGGCCTCCGCGATGCTCTGTGCCCAGGGGCCCACCAGCCTCCAGGAGCGCGCCGACCGCTTCCTGAACCTCGTCAACGCGGGCTACCAGGCCCTCTACACCGTGGAGCAGGAGGCCCAGTGGAAGGCGTCCACGGACGTGACCCCGGTCCACGATGCGGGCATGGAGACCGCGGGCAAGGCCCGGGCGGCCTTCAACGGCAATCCCGCCCTCATCACCGAGGCCCGGGAGCTGCTCGCCCACCGCAAGGACCTCAACGACCTCACCGTCCGCCAGCTCGAGCGGGTGCTCATGAACGCCGCCGAGGGCCCCATGACCAACCCGAAGCTGGTCGCGGCCCGCATCGAGGCCGAGACGCGGCAGGCCTCGATCATGAACGGTTTCCAGTTCAAGGTGGACGGCCGGCCGGTCATCGCCAACGACATCGACAACCTGCTGGGCAAGAGCACGGACCTGGCCGAGCGGAAGAAGTGGTGGGAGGCGAGCAAGGAGATCGGCGTGCCCCTGAAGGACGGCCTGGCCAACCTGCGGGACCTGCGCAACGGCGTGGCCCGGGAGCTGGGCTACCCCGACTACTTCGCCCTCCAGCTCGCCAAGTACGGCATGACCACCGAGGAGATGCTCCAGCTCTGCCGGGACATCCGCCGGGACCTCATGCCCCTCTACGTCGAGCTGCACACCTGGGTGAAGTACGAGCTGGCGAAGAAGTATGGCCAGCCGGTCCCGAAGCGCATCCCCGCCCACTGGATCAACAACCGCTGGAGCCAGAACTGGCCGGGCTTCGTGGAAGGCGTGGACTTCGACCCCTACTTCAAGGACTGGAAGCCGGAGCAGGTGGTGCGCACCGCCGAGGACTTCTACGTCTCCCTGGGCTTCCCCCGGCTCCCCAAGACCTTCTGGGAGAAGAGCGACCTCTATCCGGTCCCCAAGGGCGATCCCCGCAAGAAGAACGCCCACGCCAGCTGCTGGCACATGGACCTCCAGGACGACATCCGCTCCCTCATGAGCGTCGAGCCGAACTTCGAGTGGTTCGAAACCACCCACCATGAACTGGGCCACGGCTACTACTTCATCAGCTATACGAACCCCAACGTCCCGCCCCTCCTCCGGGATGGCGCAGCCCCCTTCTTCCACGAAGGCGTGGGCGAGCTCATCGCCCTCGCCACCCGCCAGGTGCCCTACCTCAAGCAGGCCGGCGTCCTGCCCAAGGACGCCAAGCTGGACGAGCGGAAGGTCCTCCTCAACGACGCCCTCGAGGTGGCCATTCCCTTCATGTTCTGGGCCTGCGGGACCATGCCCGAGTGGGAGGCCGACTTCTATGCCAAGGGCATGCCCAAGGCGGAGATGAACGCCCGCTGGTGGAAGATCGTGGGCGACCTCCAGGGGGTGGAGCCGCCCTCGCCCCGGAGCGAGGCCTGGTGCGACCCCGCCACCAAGACCCACATCAACGACAACCCCGCCTACTACTACAGCTACGGCCTTGCCACGGTCTTCAAGTACCAGATGCACGACCACATCGCCCGGAAGATCCTCCACCAGGACCCCCGCAACGCGAACTATGCCGGGAACAAGGCCGTGGGCGACTTCCTGAAGGGCGTGCTCGCCAAGGGCGCCACCGAGGACTGGCGGAAGGTCCTGAAGGAAGCCACCGGCGAGGAGCTCAGCACCCGCGCGATGGCGGATTACTTCAAGCCGCTGCTGGCCTGGCTCCAGGAGCAGAACAAGGGCCGGCAGAAGGGTTGGTAGGGCCCAGCAGCCCTAGGGGTGGCCGATGCATCCCTGGCCACCCCTAGGGCTGCTTGTGCCGCGAAACGGCCTCAGAGCCACCAGCGGAGGGCGTAGGCCGCCCGCTGCCACAGGCGCGTCCACCAGGGCCGCGCCTCCCAGGCGGCCAGGGTGACCGGCTGGCTTTCGGGCGCCTGGGCCTCGAAGGCCTCCTCCAGGCGCCGGACCAGCCCGGGGTGCTGGACCAGCACGTTCAGCTCGAGGTTGTGGCGGAAGCTGCGGGAGTCGAGGTTGGCGCTCCCGATGAGGGCGTGGTCCCGGCCCACGAGGGCGGCCTTGGCGTGGAGGAAGCGGTGGTCCCGCTCGAGGATGCGGGCCCCGGCCTTCAGCAGGGCGCCGTAGCCTGCCCGGCTCGCCGCCAGGGCCAGGGGATTGTCGCTGACCCCCGGCAGCAGGAGCCGGAGGTCCACGCCCCGCCGCGCCGCCCGGACCAGCAGGCGGCGCAGTCGCAGGGTCGGAATGAAGTAGGCGTTCGCGATCCAGAGCCGCTCCCGGGCCTGCCGCACCAGGAATTCGGTGTGGCGCCGGATGGCCCGCACGCCGAATCGGCCCAGGCTGGTCACCACCTGCACCGTGGCGCCGTCGCAGGGTGGGCGGGGCCAAGACAGGGGCCCCTCCGGCGGAGACGCGGGGCCGGGGTCGGTCCCGCCGCACCGCCGCCAGATCCGCCGGAAGTCCTCATCCAGGTCCGCCACCGACGGGCCCCGCAACCGCAGGCCGAGGTCCAGATAGGCGTCCGCCGTCCTCCGGAGGTCGTACTCCTCGCCCCAGTTCCCGCTGCCCACCACCGCCTCGGCGCCGTCGGCGACCACCACCTTCCGGTGGTTCCGGCGGTTCCAGACCTTGAAGGGCCGCCAGAGCCCCACCGGGTGGAAATAGCGCAGCTCCCCGCCGGCCGCCACGACCCGCGCGGCCAACGGGGCGATGCCGAGGCTCCCCAGGTGGTCCACCACGCCGTGGACCTTCACGCCCCGCCCAAGGGCCTCCACCAGCAGGTCGGCGATCGCCTCGCCCACCGCGTCGGGCTTCCAGATGTACATCTCGAAGCGCAGGCTCCCCCGGGCGCCCCGGATCAGGTCCTGGGTGGCGTCCAGGAGCTCCGAGCCGCCCATGAGCAGCCCGACCGCGTTCCCTTCCCGCACCGGCAGCCCGTGCTGGTGGGAGAAGCGCAGCAGGAAGCGCCGCCAGGCGGCCCGCGCCGGGTCGGGCAGCGCTCCCCGCCGGGACACGCTAGAGCTCCTTCAAGAGCTCGGCCTTCTTGGCCTGATACTCCGACTCCGTGATGAGGCCCTTCTGGCGCATCCGGTCCAGGGCCTCGAGGCGCTCCTCGAGGCTGGCCTTGCCGGCTGGACGCGGAGCGGACTCCCGCCGCCGGGCGCGCGAGCTTTCGAAGGCGTCCAGGGCCGCGGCCACGGCCTTCGCGCGTTCGACGTCCCTCATCGCGTCCTTGAAGATGCTGCCCTCGGGCTGCAGCTCCCGCGCCTCCCGGAACCGTGCCAGGGCCTCGTCCAGGCGGCCCTCCTGAAAGGCCAGGACCCCCAGGTTGTGGAGGGCCCGGGCCCGGTACTTGGGATCCCCCTTGGCGTCCACCCGGGCGAACTCGGCCCCTTCGCGCTGCTCGCGCCAGGCCCCGGCCCGGTCCTGGGCCTGGAGGCGCTTGTGGGCCGCCTCCATGTGGTACTTCTCGTCGTCGAAGAAGACCGCCTGCACCCCTTCGTCCCAGGGCAGGAGCTGGTGGAGGGCCTTGGCCAGCGCCGCCTCCCGGACCTGCTGGCGCAGGGGGCCCGCCTCGGGCTTCGCCGGGGAACCCTTGTCCGAGGAGGCGGTGGCCTTGGGCCGTTCGTCCACCCGCAGCACCTCCAGGGACCGCCCCGAGGCCAGTTCCACCAGGCGGATGTCGGCGACGACCTCCAGACGGGTCGTCCACGTGCGCGTGGTGGACTTGATGCGGCCATCGCGGTCCTTGTCCTCCTTCACGGACTCCTCATGGCGCACCTCGTCCCGGGAGACGTCCACTTCCAGCAGATGGGACGGCGCCTCGGCGCCCGTGCGGGCGCGGTCCACCACCACGACGCCGCCACGCACCAGCGCGGCCAACAGGGCGTCACCGAGCTCCCGGCTCGGGGCGTTGCGGGGTGGCGCGAAGGCCACGCGGTCCAGGCGCACGCCGAGGTCGGGGGCGTGGCGGAGCCGCACTTCCACGGAAGGGTTGGCCAGGCGGGACCAGAACTGGGCGGGGACCGGCAGGGCCGCGGCCAGCAGCAGGCAGGGCAGGGCGCGCATGGGAACTCCAGGGATGAGGCGATCCCCAGTATCGGCGACAATGGCCCTTTGACTGGAGACGACGATGGCCCACGCCTACCCCTTCACCCTCACCTGGTCCGGCAACACCACCCAGGAGGGCTACAGCCGCGACGCCGAGGCCGGGGCGGCCGGCAAGGTCGCGATCCCCGTCAGCAGCGCCGCGGAGTACGCCGGCACCGCCACCCGCTGGAATCCCGAGGACCTCCTGGGCGCCGCCCTGGCGAACTGCCACATGCTCACCTTCCTCGCCCTCTGCGCGAAGGCGCGGGTGGAGGTGACCCGCTACGAGGACCATGCCGAATCCATCCTCGACACCGTGGAAAAGGTGACCTGGGTGGCGGAGATCCACCTCAAGCCCACCATCCGCGTGGCCCGGGGCACGAGCAAGGCCAAGGTGGAGGAGCTCTTCGAGAAGGCCCACAAGTACTGCTTCGTGGCCAACAGCATCAAGTCCAAGGTGGTGATGGCGCCCACCGTCGTGGAAGCCTGATGCGGCGCCTCGCACCCGCACTCCTGCTGGCCCTGGCCGCCTGCGGGTCCCCGGAGGCAGGCTACCTGGCCAGGCCGGAGGCCCGGGTGGCCCTGGACCTAGTGGACCAGACGCCTCCGGGGCCCGCGGGCCTGGGCTCCGAAGGCCTCGCCGCCTACCGCGCGGCCCTCGAAGCCCGGTTCGCCGGAAGGCTGGCCGCCGCCGACCCTGCCGTGGGCACCCTGAGGATCGTGGTCACGAGCTTCGAGGAGGCGGAGTACCACGACCCGGGCTTCGAGCGGGTCGCGTCGGCCGCGCTCACCCGCAATCCGACCCTGGTGGCCCTCAGCCTCGCCCGCCTGGAGACCCGGACCCAGGCGAAGCTGGACCAGTTGGGCTACCCCATCCGGGTCCCGACCGCCTCCGTCGCCCTGCTGCCGCCCAACCCGGACCGGTCGACGTCCTTCAAGCCCCTCTCGCCGGACGCCATCATCCTGGCCCACCCCAAGCTCATGCACGGCGAACGCGGGCCAGAGCAGCGCCTCAAAGCGGAGGCCGAAGCCTTCGCGCTCGCCGTGGAAGCCCAGGTCCGCAAGGCCTACGGGTGGCCCGCTGGCCCCCGGGGCTAGGTCAGAAAAGCATGCCCCCACACTGGGAACCCTTATATTGAAGGCCAGACCCCGCTGGCCCTTTCTTTCCCGACCCTGCGCCACGGCCGTCCTCCTCCGGAAAGGACGGTGCTGCCCATGGACCCCGCCGGTTCCCCTCCACCGCCCTGCGACGACGCCTGGCCGACGACCCGGGAGTTCGCCTCCAGGGCGCGCCTCCTGGCCATCCTCCGGCGCCTGGACCTCACCTGGCCGGATCTGACGCGGCCCCAGACGGACAGGGTGGTGGACCTGCTGCTGGACCTGGAAGCACTCATTCCCGTCGCGCAGGAGCAGGGCCGGAACGGGTTGGCCCTCGCCGCCCGCGACCTCGAACGGTGGCTGCGGGGGCGCCGGGACCAGGGTACGCCCCTTGATGACGGCGAGCAGGTGGAGGTGGTGGACGCCCTGGTGCGCATGCGCTCCGAGCTCGGCCCCGAGCCGCGGGCCCCAGGGATCTCCTCCATGCCCCGGGTGTGCATCCTCGCGCCCAGAGGTGGCGTGGACATCCAGGCTGGGCAGGCCACCACCGCAGGCTGCCTCATCGAGCTCTTCGAAGATCCCGCGGCTTTCCAGGCGGTGGTCGAGTCGGATCCACCGGATCTGGTGGTGCTGGACTTGGAGGCCTCGATGCCCGGGGAGGGGCCTCCGGTCCTCCCCGGGAGTGCCGGGCCGTCCTCACCCAATCCGGTTCCGATGGCCTTCCTCTCTCACTACGCGGACCTCGAGGCGCGGCTCGAGGCCGTGCGGGCGGGGGGCGTGGCCTTCTTCCCCAAGCCCCTGGATCTCGGAGCGCTCCTGGACACCCTCGACCAGCTCCAGGCCCATCAGCTCCAGGAGCCCCTCCGCGTCCTGGTGGTGGAGGACGACCCCCTCACCGCGGCCTTCTGCGCCCGCATCCTGGAGGGAGCCGGCATGCGCACCGCCGTGGTGCGCGATCCCATGGCGGTGATGGAGCCCCTGGTCGAGCATCGGCCCGACGTCCTGCTCATGGACGTATATATGCCGGGCTGTTCCGGACTCGAGCTCGCCTCGGTGATCCGCCAGCAGTCCGCCTATGTCAGCCTTCCCATCGTCTACCTGTCCGCCGAGCAGCACCTGCGTCGCCAACTGGAGGCCCTGGCCCGGGGAGCCGAGGACTTCCTCACCAAGCCCGTCTCCCCGGTCCACCTCATCAGCATCGTCACCACGCGGGCCCTGCGAGGCCGGCAGCTCCGCAACTTGTTGGTCCGGGACAGCCTCACGGGCCTGCTCAACCACGTCCACCTCAAAGACAAGCTGCGCCTCGAGGTGGCCCGGTCCGCCCGGGCGGGAAGCCCCCTCGCCTTCGCGATGCTTGACCTGGACGGGTTCAAAGCCGTCAACGACACCCACGGCCACGCCTCCGGCGACCGCGTCCTGAAGAACCTCGCCAGGATCCTTCAGCGCCGGCTGCGCCGGACGGACGTCTCCGGCCGCTGGGGCGGCGACGAGTTCGCGGTGATCCTGCCGGACACCCCGCTGCCCGTGGCCCTCCGGGTGATGGACGAAATCCGGACCCGTTTCGCCGGATTGCCGCAGGAGGTCGGCCGGGAGACGGTCCGCGTGACCCTGAGCTGCGGCATCGCCGCCTACCCGGGGTTCTCCGATCCCCCCGGCCTCGTGGACGCCGCCGACCAGGCCCTCTATGCCGCGAAGCGCTTGGGCCGGGACCGCTGTGTGACGTCCACGCCGTGCGATCCGCCCCTCGCTGGAGACCCGACCGGCCTTTGAACCCGGCCGGACGCGTCGTGGGGCTACGCTGGAACCATGCGCTGTCCGTTCTGCGGCCATCCCGAGGACAAGGTGGTGGATTCCCGCGAGAGCCGGGAAGGAGACGCCATCCGCCGGCGTCGGGAGTGCCTGCGCTGTGGCCGCCGCTTCACCAGCTACGAGCGCCTCGAGGAAGTCCCGGTGCTGGTGGTGAAGAAGGACGGGCGCCGGGAGCCCTTCGACCCCGCCAAGCTCAAGCGCAGTCTCCTGCTGGCCTGCCAGAAGCGTCCCGTCCCCCAGTCCAGCGTGGACGACGTGGTGGCCGACATCCAGGCCCGCCTGATGGAGCACCCGGATCGGGAGATCCCCAGCCGCGACATCGGCGAGCTGGTGATGCGGGCCCTGAAGGGTCTGGATTCCGTTGCCTACGTCCGCTTCGCCTCGGTCTACCGCGACTTCAAGGACCTTCCCGAGTTCGTGCAGGCCCTGGAGGCCCTCATGCGCAAGGACGCCCGGGAGCCCGACCCGCCGCTTCCGCTCCGCACGCCGCCCCAGATCCCGGCTGCCGAGCGGTCCTCACCCCCCAAACCCGCGCCCCGCGGGCCTTCCGCCCCGCCCCTCTTCCCCGGCGAGGGCGTGGACCCCGCGGCGAAGGGAAGGCGCCGCTAGGCCCCCCGGTACACTGGTTCCCCCGAGGTAGCCGTGGCCGAAGAAACCTCCGCCCCCCAGACGCTGGTCGACGAATCCCCCCGCATTCCCGAGGTCCTCCCGGTCCTCCCCCTGCGGGACGTGGTGGTCTTCCCCTACGTGATCCTGCCCCTGAGCATCAGCCGGGAGAAGTCCATCCGGGCCGTGGACCAGGCCCTGGTGGAGCACCGCATGATCCTGCTGCTCAGCCAGAAGCAGCAGGAGACGGAGAACCCTTCCGAGGCCGACCTCCACCGCATCGGGACCGCCGCCCTCATCATGCGGGTGCTGAAGCTGCCTGACGGCCGCATCCGCGCCCTGGTCCAGGGCATCCAGCGTGTGCGGGTGGAGTACTTCACCGAGACCCAGAACCTGTTCGTCGCCAAGGTGGAGCCCCTCTCCGAGCCGGAGGGCAGCGAACGCAGCCTGGAGGTGGACGCCCTCCTGCGCACCGTGCGCCAGACCCTGGAGAAGGCCGTGTCCCTGGGCAAGAGCCTGCCCCAGGAGGCCCTCGTCATCGCCTCCAACCTCGAAAGCCCCGGCCGTCTGGCGGACCTGGTGGCCTCCCACCTGGAGCTCAAGCCCGAGCAGCTCCAGGGCGTCCTGGAGATGGTGGACGCCACGGCCCGCCTGAAGCGCATCCACGAGCTCCTGCTCCAGGAGATCGAGCTGCTCGAAGTGCAGCAGAAGATCACCATGGAGGCCCGCGGCGAGATGGACAAGAGCCAGCGGGAGTACTACCTCCGCCAACAGCTCAAGGCCATCCAGCAGGAGCTGGGCGAGGGCTCGGAGCTGGCCGAGGAGATCCAGGCCTTCCGGGACAAGCTGGCCAAGCTGAAGGTCCCCGAGGACGTGATGGTGGAGATCGAGCGCCAGCTCAAGAAGCTCGAGCGCATGCACCCCGACAGCAGCGAGACCGCCGTCACCCGCACCTACCTGGAGTGGATGACCGACCTGCCCTGGGGCCAGACCACCGAGGACAACCTGGACATCGCCGCGGCCCAGAAGGTGCTGGACGAGGACCACGACGGCCTGCCCAAGATCAAGGACCGCCTCCTGGAGTTCCTGGCCGTCCGCAAGCTGAAGCCCGAGCAGAAGGGCACCATCCTCTGCTTCGTGGGCCCGCCCGGCGTGGGCAAGACCAGCCTCGGCAAGAGCATCGCCCGGGCCCTGGGCCGCAAGTACGCCCGCATCTCCCTGGGCGGCGTCCACGACGAGAGCGAGGTCCGCGGCCACCGCCGCACCTACGTGGGTGCCATGCCGGGCCGCATCGTGCAGGCCATCCACCAGGCCAAGACCATGAACCCGGTGATCATGCTGGACGAGGTGGACAAGATCGGCCGGGACATGCGCGGCGACCCCAGCGCGGCCCTGCTGGAGGTCCTGGATCCCGAGCAGAACAACACCTTCCGGGACCACTACCTGAACGTGCCCCTCGACCTCAGCCAGGTCCTCTTCGTCGCCAACGCCAACGAACTCGACCCCATCCACCCCGCCTTCCGGGACCGCATGGAGGTCATCCACCTCAGCAGCTACACCCTCGAGGAGAAGCTCAGCATCGCCGAACACCACCTCATCCCGCGCCAGCTCGAGAAGCACGGCATCACGGGGAAGCAGCTGGTCTTCACGGCCGGAGGACTGAAGGCGCTCGTCACGGGCTACACCCGGGAAGCGGGCCTGCGCCAGCTGGAGCGCGAGATCGGCGCGGTGTGCCGCAAAGTGGCTCGCGCCGTGGCGGAGGGGAAGGCCAAGGGGAAGGTGACGCTCACCGAGAAGAACCTGCCGGACCTCCTGGGTCCGGTGAAGATCCTCCAGGACGAGCGTCTCAAGGCCCCGCGGGTGGGCGTGGTCACCGGCCTGGCCTGGACCAGCACCGGCGGCGACGTGCTCTTCGTGGAGGCCCTCGCCATGCCGGGGAAGGGCGGGCTGATCCTCACCGGCCAGCTCGGCGACGTCATGAAGGAGAGCGCCCAGGCCGCGCTGAGCTACATCCGCAGCCGCAGCGAGGCCTTCGAGATCGACCCCGAGGCCTTCCAGAAGCGGGACCTCCACATCCACTTCCCCGAGGGCGCCATCCCCAAGGACGGCCCCAGCGCGGGGCTGGCCATGGCCACGGCCCTGCTCAGCGTCCTCAAGGGCATCAAGGTCAAGCACACGGTGGCCATGACCGGCGAGATCGACCTGCGGGGCGACGCCCTGGCCATCGGCGGCCTCAAGGAGAAGAGCCTCGCCGCGCTGCGGGTGGGCGTCTTCGACATCGCCATCCCCCACGCCAACCTCAAGGACCTGCACGAGATCGAGCCCGAGGTCCGGAAGAAGCTGAAATTCCACCCCGTGAAGCACGTGGAGGAGGTCTTCGAGTTGGCGTTGGAGGGGTGGATCCGGCCCGAGAGGCGGAAACCGGCCCCCGGGCGCCGGAAGTCTTGATGGTTTCCGCAAACCCAAATATTTGTTGAAATCCAAGTTGGTTCCACGTGGAACCCTTCCGGGGGCTGGGATCGTGAAATTCCCGGGCCCAATCCCAAGAAAGCCTGTGAAACTAGGGCTTCCCGGTTCTTTCGACAGCGAGGTCCGATGGCGCTCCTCGGGGGGCTTCTCGACAAGTTCAAGCAGGGTCTGAAACGCACCCAGGACGCGGTGCTGCGGCCCCTCGGCCACCTGCTGGGGCTCCGCCGCCTGGATGAGGATCAGCTCCAGGAGCTGGAGGACCTGCTGCTCCAGGCCGACCTGGGCATCCACGCGGTGGAGCGCCTCATGTCCCGCCTGCGCCACGAACTCAAGCGCAGCGGGGAGGTGGATCCCAAGGCCATCCTCCGGGACGAGCTGCTGCAGATCGTGCGGGGCTTCCCGGCACAGCCTTTTGAAGCTGCCGGGACCCAGGTGGTGCTCCTGGTGGGGGTGAATGGGGTCGGCAAGACCACCACCCTCGGCAAGCTCGCCTCCCGCCTCAAGCAGGGTGGGGCGGAGGTCGTGGTAGTGGCGGGCGACACATTCAGGGCCGCGGCCATCGAGCAGCTCGAGCATTGGGGCCACCGGGCCGGTGTCGAGGTGGTGCGGAACCAGATGGGCGGCGATCCCGCGGCCATCGCCTTCGACGGGGCCACCCGCGCCAAGGCCCGCCGGGTCCCCTGGGTGCTCATCGACACCGCCGGCCGGTTGCACACCAAGGACCATCTGATGAAGGAGCTGGACAAGATCCGGCGCAGCCTGCGGAAGGTCCTTCCCGACGCGCCGCATCGGGTGCTGCTGGTCCTCGACGCCACCACCGGGCAGAACGGCCTGAAGCAGGCGGAGGTCTTCGGGCAGGTGGCCGGTGTCACCGACCTGGTGCTCACCAAGCTCGACGGCAGCGCCAAGGGCGGTGTGGTGGTCCCCATCCTGGAGCGCCTGAAGGTGCCCATCGCCTTCGTTGGCGTGGGTGAAGGAGTGGATGACCTGGTGCCCTTCGATCCCGAGGCCTTCGTGGGCGGACTCCTGGATGCGTGAACTGGACGCCGCCCTGGCCTGGGACCTCGCCACCGGAGGTCCCTGGCCGGATCCGGAGGCCTTCCAGGGCGACCGGGCTTTCATGGCGCTGGCCCTCCGAGAGGCCGTGAAGGGCGTCGGCCTCTCCAATCCCAACCCCCCGGTAGGCTGCGTGCTGGTCAAGGCCGGGCGGGTGATCGGAGCCGGGGTGCATACCCAGGCGGGAGCGCCCCACGGCGAGATCATGGCCCTTCGAGCGGCTGAGGCCCGGGGCGAGGACGTTGCGGGGTCCACGGCCTATGTCACTTTGGAGCCCTGCTGCTACCACGGTCGCACGCCTCCGTGCACGGATGCTCTGCTCAAGGCCAAGGTCGCCCGCGTCGTCATCGGTGTCCGGGATCCCAATCCCAGGGTCGACGGGGGGGGCGTGGCCATCCTCGCCTCCCACGGCGTGCAGGTCGTCGAGAACGTGCTCTGGAGCGACTGCGCGCGGTTCCATGCGCCCTTCTTCAAGTTCATCCGGACCGGGCTGCCCTGGGTGGCCCTCAAGGTCGCCCTGGGCTCGGATGGCGCGGCGGGACCCGCCGGTCTCCGGACCGCCGTGACCCCGGAGCCCATCCAGGCGCTCGCGCATGCCCTCCGACGTGCGAGCCGGGCCATCCTGGCGGGACGCGGCACCGTGGCGGCGGACGATCCGTGTCTCACCGACCGCTGGATCGTGTCCCCTCCCCCCCACCGGACCTTCCTGCGCGTCGTCCTCGACAGCGCCGCCACCCTGCCTCCCACACGAAAGGTCTGGCGCCCCGCGGAAGGGCAGCCGGTCTTGCGGGTGGTCCTCGGGGAACCCGAGGCCCTGCCCGGCGTCGAGGACCTCAGGCTGCCCCCGGCCGAGGACGGGCTTGGATGCAGCCTGCGACACCTGTTGCACGAATTGGCCAGCCGCGGCGCGGACCGGGTGCTGGTGGAGGGCGGGCCCACCCTCGCCCAGGCCTTCATGCGCCAACGGCTCGTGGATGAATTTCACGAATTCCGCTCCGCCGCACCGGCGGGGGGTGCGCCCGTGGCCCTTTTCCCGCCCAAATCCTGGAAGGCTCACGTCCAGGCCCCCTGGCCCACGGGAACCTGGACCGTCTGGCGGGAACCTTTTGGCACGTCTGTTGACAAAGGGACACCTTGAAACCAGAGAAAGGGATCCCATGTCCATGCCGATGATGGTCAAGCTCCGGGGATGGCTGGTGGCCACCGCGGCGGCCTTCCTGGTGGGGTGCGTCGGGGGGAGCGGCGGCGTCTCCGTGGTGGACGGGGGCGGTGGTCCCGCATCCGGAACCAGCCGGGTCACGTTCCAGGCCCAGTTCGAGAAGCGGACCCTGACACCTTCGGGTCTCCTCTCGGGGACCACGGTCAAACCCGCGCGCTACCAGCTCATCGAGATCCGGCAGGCCTCGAACGACAGCCTCCTGGCCAGCGCTTTCGCCGACGAGCAGGGCCGGGTGGTCGCGGACGTCACCAACGGGACCCGACTCTACGCCAGGGCCGTGGCGTCCTTCCAGGTCCCGGTCGCTTCAGGTTCCGGCTTCTTCCAGCGGGGCAGCGTGATCAACCTCCCGGCTCCACCTTCCGGGCTGGGCGGCGACCAGCAGGTCAGCTACTTCTCGGGATCCCAGGACTGGGCCGTCTCGAGCGATCCGATCACTGTGAACGCCTCCGGCACGCTCACCGTGACCGCCAACGTCTCCAACCGGATCGCCGGCGCCTTCAACATCTCGGACCAGATGGTGGCCCTGGGCCTGAAGGTCAGGGAGCTCGAGCCCTCCCTGCGACTTCCCAACCTCCACTGCTACTGGAGCACCAGTTCGAATCCCGCGGACCAGGACCGCTTCTACCCTCGGGCCCTCTTCTACTCCAACGGCAGCATCGCCCGGCTCTCCTCCACCAACCGCGCCATCTTCACCTCCTCGGTCTACGGCCTGGAGAATGGCGGGGCCTTCACCGAGACCGATGAGTGGGACGACGGGGCCCTGCTGGAAACGTTCTCCCACCTGCTCTTCGCGGACTACTCCCTGAAGGAGGACGGCAGCAGCTTCCTCAGCCTCCTGCGGCGGGACAACGACGACGTCTTCGCCTCACGTTACCGCCAGAGCGAGAGCACCCTGGCCTTCCAGACCGGCTTCGCGGACTTCCTCGCCGCCGCGGTCCAGAACTCCCCCCTCCTGCTCGACAGCTATCGGGACGGCAACAGCGCATTCCAGGTGGACACCTTCGACCTCTCCCGGCACGACCAGATCGCCAGCGGGGAGCGCTCCGAGTTCAACCGCGGGTCGGTGGCCATCAGCCTCTGGGGAATCTGGAAGAACACCCTCGGAGGCGGGTCCTCGGGCCTCTCCAGCCTCTGGTCCGCCATCCGTTCCTCCGCCTCGCTGACGGACGGCACGGGGGAATACAACGGTGCCACCCTGGGCTGTTTCCCGAGCTATCTTCTTGGCGTTAAATCAAGAAATACCAGTGCTTGGTCCAATGTCGTCATGGAATTGGCGAAGGAGGGCATCCCCGAGCCCACGGCTGGCTACTTCGCAGGGACCGCCCTCTGGCAGACCCAGCCCAGCGCCCCCTTCACCGTCACGGGAACCGTGCAGACCTACGCCGCCAGCCAGAACCGCTACTACGACCGGAACCAGTCCCAGGCCTGGCGATTCTCCCAGCCCACCAGCGGCAACCGGACCATCACCGTGACGCCGACCTCCGGGCAGGACCTCTGGGTGGAACTCCTGGGCCCCGGCGGTGTCTGGGGAGGCAGCACCAGCGGGACCCCCTCCTCCCGCACCTTCACCCTCACCGGCCTGCCGGCGGGGGTCTATGCGGTCCGGGTCCGGGCCGGCAACACCACCGCCGCCGCCGCCGCGGGCTACAGCCTGAGCGTGCAGTAGCTCAGCCCCCTCCGACCAGCCGGACGACCTCCAGGCGGTCCCCCTCGTGCAAGCGGGTGGCCGCCTGATCCCGACGGGGAACCACGACGCCGTTCCGTTCCACTGCGCTTCCGTAGGCCGGCAAGTCCAGCCACCGGGCCAGGTCCGCGACGGTCTCCAGGGAGGGCGTCTCCCGCTCGGCGCCGTTGATCCAGAGCCGCACGGCTCAGGCCCTCCAGGACGCGGCCTCGAAGCCCCGCTCCAGGTCTGCCAGGAGGTCCGGCTCGTCCTCGATGCCGACGGACAGTCGAAGGAGGCCATCCGTGATCCCCAGCCTGCGCTTGGTCTCCGGGTCCGTGCGGAGATGGCTCATGGAGGCGGGGTGCTGGATCAGGCTCTCCACGCCGCCGAGGGAGACGCCCCGGGTGACCACCTCGAGGGCCTCGCAGAACCGGCGGCCCGCCTCGAGCCCGCCGGCCAGCTCGAAGCTCAGCATGGCCCCGAACCCTTCCCGCATCTGCCGGGCCGCCACACGGTGGCCGGGATGCGAAGCCAGGCCGGGATAGTCCACCCGGACGACCTGGGACTGCCAGGTCAGCCAGCTTGCGAGGCTCTGGGCGTTGTCCGCGGCTCTCCGGACCCTCAGGGCCAGGGTCTTCAAGCCCCGATGCAGAAGCCACGCGGCCATGGGATCCAGGGTGGGTCCCGTGACCTTGGCGGCCTGCCAGCAGGCCACCACATCGGCCTCCCCGCCCGCGATCACCCCCGCCGTCAGGTCGGAGTGGCCGCCAAGATACTTCGTCGCGCTGGAGACGCTCAGGTCGATGCCCAGATCGAGGGGCCGCGTGAAGATGGGGGTGGCGAAGGTGTTGTCCGCCACGGTGCGGACACCCCGGCTTCGGCCCAGGGCCGCGATGGCCTGCAAGTCCGTGATCGCGAGGGTGGGGTTGGATGGGGTTTCCAGCCAGATCAGGGCCGTCTCCGGGCGCAGGGCGCGTTCCCATTCCGTGGGGTCCATGGCGTCCTGGATCCAGGTGACCCGCGCGCCTCGGCCGGCCTCCCAGCGCCTGAGCAGCTGTTCGGTGCCGAGATAGATCGCGGCGGGAGCGACGACATGGCCCCCAGGGGGGAGCAGGGCCTCCAGCACGAGGGCGAAGGCCGACATCCCGGAACTCGTGACCAGCGCGCGCTCGGCGCCCTCCAGCGCGGCCAGCACCGTTTCTGCTTCTGAGAAGTTGGGGTTGCCCCAGCGCGTGTAGAAGTGGGGCGGCTCCACCGCGGCCGCAAATTCGGCGCCCTCGGCGTTGGCCTGCAGCTCGAACACGGCGGTCTGGAAGATCGGCGTCGTCACCGCACGGGTGGGATTGTGCTGCTTGCCCCCGTGGATGGCGGTGGTCGTGGGTCCCCAGGCTCGTCCGCTCATGGCTGGCTCCGGGGCCAGGATAGCCCAGGGCTGACCAGCCGGGGGTCCGGGCGACGGGGTGTCAACGCTTCCAGAAAATGATGGCGAGTGCCGCCACCGCGAGCAGCAGCAGGAAGACCCAGCGCCAGGGCGTAGGCCCGCCATCCACGACCTCTCCTTTGAGGGCGTCGGGGTCGGCGAAGGCGGCCCGCGTGAGTTCGTCTTCCGGAGTCTCCACGGGGACGCGCGGTTCCGGGATGAGGGGGTCGCTGAGCTGGCCGAAGTAGACCCTCCTGAAGGTGTCCTGGACCGGCGGCCCTTCCAGGGGCCCGGTCGCGGGGTCCTGTTCCGGCTCCGGGGTTCCACCGGATTCATTCAGCGGAGACGTCATCCATCACCTCGTTGACCACGTTCGGATCGAGCCGGCCCCGGCCGGCTTTCATGACCAGCCCGACCAGGAAGCCGCGGAGCTTGGGGTTCCCGCCGCGCCATTGGGCCGCCGGCCCCGGGTTCGCGGAGAGGACTTCCCGCACGAGGGCCTCCACCGCACCCCGGTCGGAGATCTGGACCAGCCCCCGGGTCGCGACCAGGGTTTCCGGATCACCCTCCCCCGCCAGAAGGGCGGGGAAGACCTCGTCCCGGGCGAGCTTCAGGGGCAGCCTCCCCGACTCCACGAGCCGGACGAGGGCGCCCAGGTGCCTGGGGTCGAGCCCCAGCGTCTCGAACGCACAGCCCCGGGCATTGAGGGCGCGGCTCACCTCGCCGAGCATCCAGTTCGCGGTGGCCCTGGGGTGGCCCGAAGCCAGGGCGGCGGCCTCGTAGGCGTCCGCGAAGGCAGGGGACTGGAGCAGCGTCGCGGTCTCCTGGGGCGTCAGCCCATGCGCCTCCTGGAGGCGGCGCTCGCGGTCCCAGGGCAGTTCGGGCATCGCGTCCCGGACCCGGTCCGTCTCGGCGACGGTGATCTCCAGGTCCGGCAGGTCCGGTTCCGGGAAGAAGCGGTAGTCCATGGCGGCCTCCTTCGACCGCCGGGGTCGGGTGGCGCCCTCCTCCGGGCTCCAGCCCCGGGTTTCCAGCTCGGGCTCGCCACCGGCCTCGAGGATCTCGACGTGCCGGCCGATCTCGTGCTCAAGGGCCTGCCGCAGGAAGCGGAAGGAGTTCAGGTTCTTGATTTCCACCCGCGAGCCCAGCCGGGGGTCGCCCGCCCGGCGCACGGACACGTTCGCATCGCAGCGCAGAGAGCCCTCCTCCAGGTTCCCGTCGCAGATCCCCAGAAAGGTCACCAGGCGGTGCAGGGCCTTCAGGGCTTCCGACGCCTCCCGGGGCGAGCGCAGCTCCGGAGCCCCCACGATCTCCAGCAGCGGGACACCCGCCCTGTTCAGGTCCACCAGCGTGTGGCTGCCAGAGCGGTCGTGATGGCTCTTCCCGGCATCCTCCTCGAGGTGCACCCTCTCGATGCGCAGCCTGACCGGGCCCTCGCGTCCTCGTACCGAAGGATCCCCGGGGACGTCCAGTGCGCCCTCCTCGGCCAGGGCCACGGGTCCCTGGGTGATCTGGTAGCCCTTCGGGAGGTCGGGGTAGAAGTACTGCTTGCGGTAGAAGGGGCTCCGGGCCGGGATCCGGGCCGACAGGGCGAGGCCCAGGGCCAACCCCATGCGGATCGCCTCCCCGTTGAGGACGGGCAGGGCGCCCGGGAGGCCGAGGCAGACCGGGCAGGTCAGGCTGTTGGGCGGGGTCCCGTAGCGGTTCGGACAACCGCAGAACATCTTGGTGTGGGTCATCAACTGGACGTGCACCTCCAGTCCGATGACCGCCTCGTAGCCGGGCTTCACGCGCTGCTGCTCCAGGAAAGCTCCAGTCTACTTGCCCAGGCAGAAGCCCCCGAAGACTTCATCCAGGGTGGACTCTGCCCGATCCTCCCCGGTGAGCCGCAACAGCAGCCCCCACAGTCCCTGGAGCAGGCTGGCGGAGATCTCCGGGGGGCCGCCGGGCTCAAGGAGGAGCAGCGCGTCCGCCTGTGCCGCCAAGGCCTCGAGGAGGGCGCGTTGGCGCCCGGTGGCCAGGGCTCCGAGACAGGCGTCGGGGGCGAGGTCCCCGAGGAAACGGGATTGGAGCGCCCTGGCCAGGGCTTCCAGGTCCCCCGCGGGCGCAGAGACGCGTAGACCCGACCCGGATGTCCGGTCGGCGAAGGTGCGCACCTCCAGCACCTTGCCCCGGAAGGGGGCCAGTCGGGCCGACAGGGCGGGGTCGGGAGCCTCGTCCATGGCCGGGAGGAGGTGGAGGATGAGGTCCGCCTGGGCCAGGACGCTCTGCACCCGGGCGACGCCCAACCGCTCCACGGCATCCCCGGTCTCTCGGAGGCCCGCCGTGTCGAAGAGGCGGAGGGGCAGCCCCGCCCATTCGACCTGGACCTCCAGGACGTCCCGAGTGGTGCCGGGCTGATCCGCCACGATGGCCCGGTCCTCGCCCGCCAGGGCGTTGAAAAGGGTGCTTTTCCCGGCATTCGGACGCCCGGCCAGGGCGATGCGGATGCCGTCACGCAGCCAACGGGCCGCGGAGGCGCGGCGGTGTTCCATGTGGAACATCTCCGAAAGGGTCCGAAGATCTCTTGTCATTTCAACAAGATCGAGCGCGATGCCCTCCTCTTCGCCGTAGTCCACGGCCGCCTCCGCTCGGGCAAGCCACGGGGCCAGACGGTTCCGCGCCTGCAGGAGCCAGAGGGGCTGGGCGCCGGCGCGAGCCTGAGCTTGTCGGAGCTGGGTGTCCGTGCTGGCCGCGACCAGGTCCCTCAGGGCCTCCGCCTCGAGGAGGCCCTGCTTCCCGTGCAGCAGGGCCCGTCGGGTGAATTCCCCGGGCTCGGCGAGCCGGACGCCCAAGGTGCCCAGGTGTTCCAGGAAGCGCCGCACCAGCAGGGGGTTGCCGTGGAGGTGGAACTCCACGACATCCTCCCCGGTGTAGCTGTCCGGGGCCGGGAAGAACAGCACCAGGGCGCGTTCACGATAGCCCTCCCAGTCGAGCCGGCGGAGGGTGGCCCGGCGGGGCGGGGGCGCGGCGAGCAGGGGGGTCAGGACCTCGCGGAGGCCCTCGCCGGAGACCCGCACCACCGCGATCGCGGAGGGGAGCAGGGGCGTGGCCGGCGCACAGATGGGGTCGCGGGCCACGGCGGCGACCTCAGGCCTGTCGGCTGACCTTCACCGCCTTGAAGTGGCCGGTGCCCTCGCTTTCCGATGCCAGGCCCGCCTCCCGGGCGATGAGGAGGTGGATCCAGCGCCGCTCCCGGGGGCTCATGGGGCCGAAGGTGTAGCTGCCCCGCTCCCGGGCGGTCTGGGCGGCCAAACCCGCCATGGCCTTCAGCTCCTTCAGGCGGAACAGCCGGGCGCCGCTGGCGTCCAGGTAGACCACCCGGTTCTCGTCCCGCTCCCCCTGGGCCTCGTGGAGGAGGTACTGGAGGGCGTCCAGGGCCTGGCCCTTGTTCGCGGCCAGCCAGGAGGCGTCCGGACCGTCCACGACCATGCGGTGGGGGAAGAGCTCCTCGTCGCCGGAGGCTTCGAAGCGGGTCTCCACCTGGAGCCCGAGCTTGGCGCACCAGGCCTGGGCGAGGGCGGGGATCTGGTCGAGGGGGACGGCGCGTCGGGCCATGTCACATCACCACGGGAAGGGGCTTGTAGGAGCGGCGGACCCACCAGGTCTGGAGGAGGCCGATGAGGTTGAACATCAGGTAGTAGAGGCCGAGGCCGGCCGGGCTCTGGGCGAAGAAGAAGACCATCATCACCGGCATGAGGACCATCATCATCTTCCGCTGCTGGGGGTCGCCCATGGGCGGCGCCAGGGCGCTCTGGGCCACCATGCTGACCCCCAGGAGCACCGGCAGGACGTAAAAGGGGTCCTTGGCGCTCAGGTCGTGGATCCAGAAGGCGAAGGGCGCGTGGCGCAGCTCGAAGACGTTGGTGAGCATGGACCAAAGCGCCAGGAAGACCGGCATCTGCAGCAGCATCGGGAGGCAGCCGCCCATGGGGTTGTGGCCGTTCTGCTTGTAGAAGGCCATCAGCTCCTTCTGCATCTCGGCCTTCTTGGCCATGTCGTTGCCGAACTTCTCGTACTTGGCCTGGATGGCCTTCTGGTGCGGTTCCAGATCCTTCATCCGGAGCTGGCTCACCACCATCTTCGTGTTCAGGGGCCAGAGGGCGAAGCGGAGGATCACGGTGAAGAGCAGGATGGCCCAGCCCCAGTTGCCCACCGCGCGGTGGATGGCGCGGAGTACCCAGAACAAGAACTTGGCGACGGATCCGAAGAACCCGAAGTCCTGGACCTGGGTGAAGGCGGGCCCGAAGGCCGCCAGGAACTCGGGCTGCTTGGGGCCTAGGTAGAGGCGGGCCGAGGCCTTGCCTTGCTCTGCGAGGAGGGAGTAGCCCCGGGCGTCGCGTGCGGCAGGGCGGGGCAGGTCCCAGAGGACCGCGAAATAGTGGGTCCGCTGGCTGGTTCCGGCCTTCTCCAGGCCGGCGTCCATGCCCACCTTCACGTTGGCGGGGGGCAGCTCCTTGCGCTTGGCGCCCAGGAAGCTGAAGAAGGGGTCCTTGAGCATCTCGATCCACGCCACGGCGCGGATGGACCGGTCGTCGAGGGTGAAAACGCGCCCCATGTGGTTCACCTCCTTCTCGTCCGCGGGCAGAGGCAGGAGGCCGAGAGCCGCGCCGGGCGCGGTGGAGGCCAGGGCGACCTGGAGGATGTGGCCCTCGAGGCGGTATTCCAGCAGGTCGCCGGCGGCGTTGCGGAAGCGGACGCCGGGCCGGCCGTCCTGGTCGACGCGCTCCGCCTGGTCAAAGCGGAGGCCAGGGGCGCCACCGACACCCGGGAATTCGCGCGCGGCCTCCTCGTGGGACTTCTCGTCCCGGACCACCTCGTTGAGGAAGCGCGTGCCGTCCGCGGCCCAGGTGGCCTGGAGGATGGCGCCATCCTGGGCACGCAGTACGAGGCGGAGCTCCGCGTTCTCGAGCACCACGGGCTGGGCTGCCGTCGGGGCCGAGGCGGGCGCCTGGACGGGGGGCGGCGCCGGGCTGGGCGCCGTGACGGTCGCGGCGGCCGGCGCCACCGGTTTCGGGCCGGGCTGCGGGGCGGAGGCCGAGGCCTGCGGCACCGGCCGGGGGGGATAGAACCGGTTCACCAGGAACGAGTAGCCCGCCAGGAGCCCGGCGCTGGCGACGACGAAGACGAGGAGGTTTCGATTGTTCATCGGTTCAGGCCCGGAAACGGGAAAAGGCCAGCCTCAGCTGGCCTTCCAGGTCGGCGTAGGGGATGTCGCGCACGCGGATTCCTTTCGCGGGGCGGAGCCAAACGAGGGGGTAGCCGCGCGGGGGGCTCCAGGGGGTTCCGCCGTCCCGGAGCACCGCCAACAGCGCCATCCGGGCCCGTCGGCGGAAGGCATTGCGTTCCACGGCGCTGCCGCACTTGCGCGGCGTCGTGGCGAGCAGCAGCGGCTGTTCCGCCTGGAAGTTGGCCCAGATCCTGATGTCGAGCCCGGAACCCGCTTCGCTGAGGGGGCGGGGGGGTCGGTCGGCCACGGCCCGGTCCTGGCGCCGCACCGCCCGGAAGCGGCCGCCCACCTCCACGGGAAAGGCCCCGGCCCGATCAGAGGGCCAGAACGTGACGGCCCTTGGCGCGGCGGCGCTTGAGCACCAGGCGGCCGTTCTTGGTCTTCATGCGGCTGAGGAAGCCGTGGGTCTTGGCGCGGCGGCGATTGTTGGGCTGGAACGTGCGCTTCATGGTCCACCTCGGGGGCCGCGGTCCCCGGGATCGGGGCTGCGGGCGAACCTTCGAATCTACCAGGGCTTAGCAACGGTCTCAAGGGAAACGAACGCGGGACCGTGCCGGCCCCGCCCCGGGATGCTAGGCTGACCTCCCCGCGGCGGCCCCCGTGCGCCGGGGGGACTCCTGGGAAGCCCGGCGCGACCCCGCCTGGGCGCCGTTCGCACCCCTCCGGCCGGAGCCACCGCCATGACCGCCGCAATCGACGCCACCTCGTCCTGGGCGACCCTCCGGGCCTGCCTGGCGGAGCGGCTTTCGGAGGCCAGTTTCCGCGAGTGGATCGAGCCCTGCGAGGCCCAGCGGCTGGAGGAGGGCACCCTCTGGATCCAGGTGCCCAGCCTCTCCGCCAAGGTCTGGGTGGAGCAGCAGCTCGCCGAGGAGTTCAACGACGCGCTCCAGCACACGGGGCTCGGGGGCCTGCGCCTCGTCTTCACCGTCTCCGACGGCACCGCCCCGAAGGCGCCGCGACCGGGGGCCGACCGCCCCGCGGCCGGGGGCCGCCGGGAGCCGCCCCCATCCGCCTTCCCGCCCCTCTTCCACCGCTTCACCCTGGACCGTTTCGTGGTGGGGCCGGGCTCCCAGCTCGCCTTCGCCGCCGCCAAGGCGGTGGTGGACAACCACGGGCAGCGCAACGCCAGCTTCAACATGAACCCGCTCTTCATCTACGGCGGCGCGGGGCTCGGCAAGACACACCTGATGATCGGCATCGGCAAGGCCCTCCAGGCCCGGCATCCCGAGCTGGCGATCTGCTACCTCAAGGTGGATTCGTTCTTCCACGAGCTCACCGCCGCCATCAAGGCCCGGAACACCGAGCCCCTGCGGCGCAAATACCAGGCCTACGACGCGCTGCTCCTCGACGACGTGCAGACCCTGCGGAGCATGGAGCGTACCCAGGAGGAGATCTTCTACATCCTCGAGCACCTGCTGCAGCACGGGAAGCAGATCGTCATCACGTCCGACAACCCGCCCCAGCGGCTGGAGGGCCTCCACGAGCGCCTCATCACGCGGTGCAAATGGGGGCTCACCGCCGACATCCAGCCCCCGGACTTCGAGACCCGGCTCGCGATCCTCAAGAAGAAGCTGGAGGACGAGGCCTTCCGCGACATGCCACCGGTGCCCGAAGACGTGCTCCAGTTCGTCGCCCACCGTGCCAAGGGAAGCGTGCGCGACCTGGAAGGCCTGCTCACGCGGGTGGTCTTCCAGGCGAGCTTCCTGGGCATCGCCCCGAGCCTGGAGGTCGCCCAGAGCGCCTTCCAGGGGTCCAGCGGCCAGGAGGCCCAGGCCAGCATCCCCCTGGACCGCATCTACCGGGCCGCGGCGGAGACCTTCGGCCTGTCCTACGCGGACCTGATGAAGAAGCGCTCGCGCCAGCAGGGCGTCCTGCTGCCCCGCCAGGTGGCCATGTTCCTGGCCCGGGAGCTCACCGCCGCCTCCTTCGGCGAGATCGGGAAGTCCTTCGGGAACATGCACCACAGCACGGTGATGAACGCCATCGACAGCGTGAAGCAGCGCATGGGGCGTGACCCAGAATTCCACAAGACTGTCCACGCCCTGCTCAACAGCATCCAGTGATCCGGGAAGAGTTAGCCGGGGTTTCCACCGTGGGACCCTTGGACGTCTCCGCAACGTGGCGGCGAGGACCGCGGCGGGGGTGCGCCGGAAGAGGTTTTGCCCCGCCTCCCGGCGCCTCTGCACACCCTGCCCAAGGCGTCCTCAGCGCGGTACCATCAGGGATTCAGGCCGTTATCCACAGGGATGAACCCGCTTCAGCATCATCAAGGTGAGTCATGAATTTTCAAATTCAGGTCTCCAAGGAACGGCTTGACCGGAGCCTGGGGATCCTCAAGCACGCCCTCGACCGGCGGGTCACCCTGCCGATCCTGCAGCATGTCCTGCTCGAGGCGAACGGCAAGGAGATGATCCTGAAGGCCACGGACATGGAGCTCGCCTTCGAGGCGACGCTGCCCGTGGAGGGCCAGGGCCACCGCACCGTCGCCATCCCGGGGAAGAAGTTCATCGAGACGGTGCGGGCCTATCCCGACGGCGTGCTCACCATGGAGTGGCCGGAGAACAGCAACCGCCTCTGGTTGAGGGCCAAGGGCTTCAATACCGAGCACAACCTCCAGCCCGGCGAGGGCTTCCCCGAGCTGCCCACGCCCGCCGTCTCCCTGCCCAAGGTGAAGCTGCCCGTCTCCCTGCTGCGCAAAGCGATCCACCTCGGGACCCTCGCCGCCAGCCGGGACGCTACGAAACCGACCCTTTCCGCGGTCCTGCTGCACTTCAGCAGGCGGTTCCTGCGCCTCGTCTCGACCGACGGCTTCCGCCTGGCGGTGGTGGAGCTCCCTGTGGAGACCGGCCTCACCGAGGATGTCCGTCTCATCGTGCCCCGCCGAGCGCTGGACCTCATTCCGGCGTCGGCCACCGAGGATGGCGACGTGCTCCTCGCCTGGGACAGCACCACCCTCTTCGTCGAACACCCGGGCCTCAAATTCTCCGCGCGCCTCGTGACGGGCAACTATCCCGCCTACGAGAAGGTGCTGCCCAGCGAGCTGCCCAAGCGCGTGGTCCTCGACCGCGAGGACTTCCTGCGCACCCTGCGCATCGTCGGCCTCAAGAAGGACGACTACAACAAGAACGTCCGCCTCTTCTTCGAGTTCCCCAACCTCAAGGTGGTCTTCCAGCACCCCGACGAGGGCGTGAACCAGGGCACCCTCAGCTTCACGGGCGAGGAGACCGCCTTCGAGCTGGCCTTCAACATCGACTACCTCACCGAGCTGCTGGAGAGGCTGCCCGGGGACGAGGTGGAGTACCAGTTCAAGGACGAGGTGGGCCAGGGCATCTTCATGAGCCCCAGCCTCGAGGACGCGACCTTCCGCTACATCCTCATGCCCGTCCGATTCGCGAGTCCCGCGGCCGTCTGAGCCGTGGAAAAAGTGTGTTTGCCGGCCGTCCAGGCCTTCCCTCCTGTTGCTTGAAAGTTGTGTGTGTTGATGACTGAAGAAGCCCTCGCAGCCCGCGTTTCCGAAACCAGGTCCGACTACACCGCCGACAACATCACCGTCCTCCGGGACCTGGAGGCCGTACGCAAGCGGCCCGGGATGTACATCGGCGACACCGATGACGGCAGCGGCCTCCACCACATGGTCTACGAGGTGGTGGACAACTCCATCGACGAGGCCCTGGCGGGCTTCTGCTCCCGCATCGACGTGGTGCTCCACGCCGACGGCTCCTGCTCCGTGGAGGACAACGGCCGCGGCATCCCCGTGGACATCCACAAGGAGGAGGGCCGAAGCGCCGCGGAAGTGATCATGACGGTGCTCCACGCGGGCGGGAAGTTCGACAACACCAGCACCGAGGGCAAGAACGCCTACAAGGTCTCGGGTGGTCTCCATGGCGTGGGCGTCTCCTGCGTGAACGCCCTCTCCAGCAAGCTCTGGCTCACCATCTGGAAGGACGGGACAGAGCACGCCATGACCTTCAGCCAGGGCAAGGCGGACGCGCCCTTGGCGCCCAAGGGCAAGACCACCAAGCGCGGCACGCGGGTGCGCTTCATGCCCGACCCGGAGATCTTCAACAACGTCCTGGACTTCAGCTTCGAGACCCTGAGCCAGCGCCTGCGCGAACTCAGCTACCTCAACAAGGGCGTGCACATCCGCATCACCGACGAGCGCAGCGGCGACACCCACGACTTCATGAACGCCGGGGGCATCGATGCCTTCGTGGAGCACCTGAACCGCAACAAGACCGTGCTCCACAAGCCACCCATCCACATCGAGGACACCAAGAACGACACGACCGTCGAGGTGAGCCTGCAGTGGAACGACTCCTACCAGGAGACGCTCTACTGCTTCACGAACAACATCCGCAACCGGGACGGCGGAGCCCACCTGGAAGGCTTCCGGGCCGCCATGACGCGGGTGATCAATACCTACGCCGAAGCCAACAACCTGCTCAAATCCGCCAAGGTCACGCTCTCGGGCGAGGACGTCCGCGAGGGCCTGACCGCGGTGCTCAGCGCCAAGGTCCCGGACCCGAAGTTCAGCAGCCAGACCAAGGACAAGCTGGTCAGCAGCGAGGTGAAGGGCATCGTCCAGACCATCGTCTACGACCGCCTCACCAGCTTCTTCGAGGAGAACCCCCGGGAGGCGAAGGCGATCCTGGAGAAGGCCATCGAAGCCGCCCGGGCCCGAGAGGCGGCCCGCAAGGCGCGGGAGCTCACCCGGCGCAAGGGGGCCCTGGACGGCGGCGGCCTGCCGGGCAAGCTCGCCGACTGCCAGGAGAAGGATCCCGCCCTTTCCGAGATCTACCTCGTGGAGGGCGACAGCGCCGGCGGCTCGGCCAAGCAGGGCCGCAACCGCGCCTTCCAGGCCATCCTGCCCCTCAAGGGCAAGGTGCTCAACGTGGAGAAGGCCCGATTCGACAAGATCCTGGGCCACAACGAGCTGCGCACCCTCATCCAGGCGCTCGGCACCGGCATCGGCGCCGAGGAGTTCAAGATCGCGAACCTGCGCTACCACAAGGTGGTGCTGATGACCGACGCCGACGTGGACGGCTCCCACATCCGCACGCTCCTGCTGACCTTCTTCTACCGCCAGATGCCCGAGATCGTGGCACGGGGCCACCTCTACATCGCCCAGCCGCCCCTCTTCAAGGTCAAGAAGGGCAAGACCGAGAAGTACCTCAAGGACGAGCGGGCCCTGGAGGAGTTCCTCTTCCAGAAGGCCCTGGACGGCTGGAGCCTCACCCTGCCCGCCAGGGGCAAGGAGCCGGGAGGCGAGCTCAAGGGCGCAGCCCTGGTGCGGGAGCTCAAGAAGTGGGGCGAAGTCCAACAGCTCTACGCCAAGCTGGACCGCCGGGGCTACGCCCGGCCCCTGGTGGACGGCCTGCTGGCCCAGGGCCTGCTGGACGACGGCCGCTTCGACAGCGCCGAGGCCCTGGGCGCCCTGGCCGCCTCCCTGGCCAAGACGGGGCTGGGCACCACCGAGATCGACACCACCGAGGCGGTGCAGATCGAGGGCGAGACCCTGCCCGCCACCCACCGGCTGAAGCTGGTCCGGATGCACCTGAGCCGCCCCATCACCCTCTGGATCGACCAGCAGGTGGGGCACTGGGGCGAATTCCGCCGCCTGAAGGCCCTCCACGAGGACCTGGCCGCCTTCAAGGGCGGCGAGCTGCGGCTGCGCCGCCTGAAGGAGGCCAAGGGGGCCAGGGACGAGGACGAGGGCGGCGAAGGCGAGCGCTTGTCCAAGGACATGGTGTTCCAGGACCCGGAGGCCCTGCTGGCCACGGTCCTGGAGGAGGGCCAGCGCGGCCTCTCCATCCAGCGCTACAAGGGCCTGGGCGAGATGAACCCCGAGCAGCTCTGGGAGACCACCATGGACCCCGAGCGCCGCACCCTGCTGCGGGTCCGCGTGGACGACGCCGTGGAGGCGGACGAGATGTTCACGATCCTGATGGGCGACGCGGTGGAGCCCCGCCGGCGCTTCATCGAGAACAACGCGCTGCTTGCTGAGAACATTGATATTTAGCGTTCCGCGACCAGGACCGCAGCCCGGAACGTTCCACGTAGAACATCGGAAGAGCCATGAGCCGTATCGAGCCCATTGAAATTGAAAAGGAAATGCGGAAGTCCTACCTGGACTACGCCATGTCCGTGATCGTCGGCCGCGCCCTGCCGGACGTCCGCGACGGCCTGAAGCCAGTCCACCGCCGCGTCCTCTTCGGCATGAAGGAGGCCGGGAACGAGTGGAACCGGGCCTACAAGAAGTCCGCCCGCACCGTGGGCGACGTGATGGGCAAGTACCACCCCCACGGCGACGCGGCCATCTACGACACGATGGTCCGCATGGCGCAGCCCTTCTCCCTGCGCCACGTGCTGGTGGACGGCCAGGGCAACTTCGGATCCATCGACGGGGACAGCCCGGCGGCCATGCGCTACACCGAGGCCCGCCTCTCCCGCCTGGGCTCCGAGATGATGGCCGACCTGGACCAGGAGACGGTGGACTTCGGGCCCAACTACGACGGCAACGAGCAGGAGCCGCTGGTCCTGCCCACCAAGATCCCGAACCTCCTGGTGAACGGCGCCCAGGGCATCGCCGTGGGCATGGCCACCTCCATCCCCCCCCACAACCTCAAGGAGTGCTGCTCGGCCCTGGTGGCCCTCATCGACGACCCGTCCCTGACGGTGGACGCGCTGATGGCCCACATCCAGGCCCCCGACTTCCCCGGCGGCGGCATCATGCTGGGTACCGAGGGCGTCGTCGAGGCCTACCGCACCGGCCGCGGCCGCTGCGTGGTGCGCGCCCGGGTGCAGGTGGAGCAGATCAAGCGGGCCGGCGACCGGGAGCAGCTGGTCTTCACCGAGCTCCCCTACCAAGTGAACAAGGCGACGCTCACGGAGAAGATCGCGGAGCTGGTGCGCGAGAAGAAGATCGACGGCATCAGCGACCTGCGGGACGAGAGCGACCGCGAGGGCATCCGCCTCGTGGTGGAGCTGAAGAAGGGCGAGGCCAGCGACATCGTGCTGAACCAGCTCTACCAGCAGACCCAGCTCCAGGCCTCCTTCCCCATCACCATGCTGACCATCGTCAACGGCCAGCCCCGGGTCTGCACCCTCAAGGAGATCCTCCAGGAGTTCATCGGCTTCCGCCGCGAGGTGGTAACCCGCCGGACCATGTTCCAGCTCCGGAAGGCCGAGGAGCGCCACCACGTGCTCATGGGCCTCAAGATCGCCCTGGACCACCTGGACGCGGTCATCAAGCTCATCCGGGGCGCCAAGACCCCCGAGGAGGCCAAGGCCGGCCTCATGGCGGGCGCCTTCGCCAGCGCCGCCGCCCTCAAGAAGGACCCGGGCCTCGCGCTCTCCGCCATCCAGGCCCAGGCCATCCTGGACATGCGCCTCCAGCGCCTCACAGGCCTGGAGCGGGAGAAGATCCTCGACGAGCTGGCCGAGCTGGAGAAGACCATCAAGAAGCTCAAGGCCATCCTGGCGGACGAGAAGCTGCTCCTGAAGATCATCAAGGAGGAGCTCAACGAGGCCAGCACGATGTTCGGCGACGCCCGCCGCACCGAGATCACGGGCTTCTCGGGCCAGATCCGCATGGAGGACGTGGTCCCCGACGACCCGATGGTCGTCACCATGAGCAAGACCGGCTACATCAAGCGCACGGACCTCGCCGCCTACCGCAAGCAGCGGCGCGGCGGGAAGGGCAAGCTGGGCATGAAGACGAAGGACGACGACTTCGTCGAGCAGCTCTTCATGACCAAGGCCCACGACACCCTCATGGCCTTCACCGACCGCGGCTACGTCTACGCCCTCAAGGTTTACGACCTTCCCGAGGCCGCCGCCAACACCCGCGGCAAGCACGTGAAGAACCTCATCAGCCTCAAGGACGGCGAGAACGTCGTGACGCTGATGGCCATCCGCGAGTTCCCCGAGGAGCAGTCCCTCATCTTCGCCACCACCGACGGCACGGTGAAGAAGACCGCGCTGTCCGCCTACGCCAACATCCGCTCCAACGGCCTCATCGCCCTGAACATCGACGACGGCAACAGCCTGGTGGCGGTGCGGGTCTCGTCGGGCGGCCAGCAGATCATCCTGGCCACGGCCCAGGGCAAGGCCATCCGCTTCCCCGAGGACGACATCCGCGCCACGGGCCGCGCCACCACCGGCGTCCGGGGCATGCGCCTCTCCAGCGGGGACCACATCGTGGACATGGAGGTGGTGGACGCGCTGCCCGACCTGCCCGAGGGCGTGGAGGCCGACGAGAGCACCGAGTCGCACGGCATGCTCCTCACGGTCACCGAGAAGGGCTACGGCAAGCGCAGCTTCCTCCAGGACTACCGCCTGCAGGGCCGCGGCGGCACCGGCGTCATCAACATCCGCGCGGGTGTGCGCAACGGGCCGGTGGTGGGCTTCAAGCTCGTGAAGCCCGGCGAGGGCTGCCTCCTCATCAGCCAGGAGGGCATGGTCATCAAGTTCCTCATCGACGAGGTGCGCAAGACCGGCCGGGCCGCCCAGGGCGTGAAGCTGCTCAACCTGGGCTCGGACACCGACAAGGTGGTGGGCATCGCCAAGATCGACGGCGCCGCCATGGCCCTGGACGACGAGGAGGACCTGGTGGCCGACGCGGAGCTGGCCAGCCCCGGGCCGGACGAGAGCGGCCAGCAGGCCAAGCTCGACATCTAGGCCCGGCCACCCGGAAGACGGAAGGGGCCGCGCCGCGGCCCCTGTTCACAGGTAGGGCGCCCAGTCCCCGTCCAGAAGCTCCACGGCCTCCCGCTCCAGGCGGATCAGCCGGTCCTCGGGGAACAGGTAGGTCCACGCCGCGTAGGTGTGCCCGCTGTCCAGCAGCACGGGGACCAGGCGGCGCTTGAAGACCTCCTCGCCGACCCCCTCCAAGTCATCGAGATTTTCCACCGCCCGGGCGAGATCCTCCAGGTCCTCGTAGCCGATGAACTCACCGACCACCCAGCCCGGGCCCGGCGGCAGGGCGTCGGGTATGCGGCCCTGCACGAAGGCCGGGTAGCCCGCCTCGGGAAGATGGAAGAGCCGCCCCGGCGCGTAGGCCCGGGTCGCCCCCTGGGGATTGGTGCGCCGCAGCCAGCCGTGGTGCAGGCCACCTTCGCGGAGGGTGCCGTAGACGAAGAGGCCGTCGGGTTCCATCAAGGAACCGTGACCTGCACCACGAACAGCCCGCGCTCGATGTCGCTGCCGAGCAACAGGGGCTGTCCGGGGAACTTGTAGACACCCCAGCAGCCTTCGTAGTTGGAGCCGGTGAAGGTGGAGGTGTCCCGGTTGGCGATCACCGCCGGGGCGTCGGGATTGCTGATGTCGGCCACCACGAGGCCGGCGGTGTAGTGGCTGAGGTAGAGGCGGTTGCCCTCGATCTGGGCGTTGTGGGGGGTGGCGTCGAGGAAGCGCAGTGATCCCCGCAGCCGGGGGGCGGCGCTGCCGTTGAGGGTCCAGAGCTTGGCGGGGACGCCCTTGGGGACCTCCTCGGTGGTGGCGACGAGGGTGCCGTCGGCGCTGGGCCAGATGTTGTGGGCGAAATTGCCCGCCGCCACCGACCACCGGACGATCAGGGCGGGCTGGCGAGGGTTGGAGACGTCCCAGACCGAGTAGGCGCTGTCGTAGCCCTCGGCCACGTAGCAGCGGCCGCCCCGGGCGGTCATGTCATGCACGAAGTGGTTCTGGTTGAAGGTCGTGACGTAGGCGGGATGCTCGGGATCGCCCTTGAGGTCCCAGATCTCGATGGACCCGTTTCCCGCGCTGCCGAAGGGTTCATCGTCGTGGGGGGCCGGCCGGCCCGCCGGCGCCGGGAGGCTGGAGTAGCGCTGGAGGTAGAGGAGGCCCGTGGCCGGGTCGATGTCCACCGTGTGGGCGTTCAGGAGGCCGTCCCGGGGGGTGAAGCAGCCCACGAAGCGCACGGACCCCGGGAGACCCGCGAGGTCCACCACCATCACGCCCCCCCGGACATTCGTCTGCTCCGAGCAGATGTAGGCGTAGTGGCCGTAGGTGCGCATCTCCCGCCAGTAGATGCCCGGCGTCGGGGTGTTCGTGGGGCCATCCAGCTCGTCCACCACCGCGGGCGAGGCCGGGTTGCGGAGGTCCGCCACCAGCACGCCCTTGGCGGTGCCCATGAGGGCGTACCGGCCGCCGTCCGGGGCGGTGTAGCCCCAGCACCCGCCCACGCCGCTCCTCGCGACGCTCCCCAGGAGGGTGCTGCCGAAATCCACGGGCGGTGGGGCCGGGGCCGAGGCGGCGCCGCCGTCGGACCCGCCGCCTCCGCAGCCCGGAAGCAGGGCCAGCAGGAGGAGGGTCGGGAGCCAGGGTTTCGCGGTCATGGGCACAAAGGTGGGACCTCTCCGCCCCGCTGCCAGGGTGGTCTCACTCCGGAATCGGGAACCGCGCCGTCAGGGCGAAGACCTCCGCCTGGATGGCGGCCAGGGCGGCCTCGTCATCCTTGGCCTTCAGGGCGTGGTGGATCCAGCCGGCGAGGGTGGCCATCTCGGCCTCCTTCATGCCGCGGCTGGTGACCGCCGGCGTGCCCAGGCGGATGCCGCTGGGCTTGAGGGGTGGATTGGGGTCGAAGGGGATGCCGTTCTTGTTGGTGGTGATGCCGGCCTTGTCCAGGGACTTCTCGGCCTCGCTGCCCAGGATCCCCTGCTGGAAGACGTCCACCAGCATCAAGTGGTTGTCGGTGCCGCCGCTGACGACGCGCCAACCCAGGTCCGACAGGCCCTTCGCCAGGGCCTGGGCGTTGGCGATCACCTGGGCGCTGTAGGCCTTGAACTCGGGCTTCAGGGCTTCGCCGAAGGCCACCGCCTTGGCGGCGATGACGTGCATCAGCGGCCCGCCCTGCACGCCGGGGAAGACGGCGCGGTCCAGGTCCTTGGCGTAGGCCTCCTTGCAGAGGATGAGACCGCCCCGGGGACCGCGCAGGGTCTTGTGGGTGGTGGTGGTGGTGAAGTCCGCGTAGGGCACGGGGGAAGGGTGGTGGCCGGTGGCGACGAGGCCCGCGAAGTGGGCCATGTCCACCATCAGCAACGCGCCCACCTCGTCCGCGATCTCACGGAAGGCGGGGAAGTCGAAGGTGCGGGGATAGGCCGAGGCGCCCGCCACGATCATGCGGGGCCTGTGCTCCCGGGCCAGGGCGCGCACCTCGTCCATGTCCACGCGCTCGTCCTCCCGACGCACGTGGTAGCCCTTGAACTGGTAGAGGATGCCGCTGCTGTTCAGAGGATGGCCGTGGGTGAGATGCCCGCCGTGGGCGAGGTCGAGGCCCAGCACGGTGTCGCCGGGCTTCAACACGGCCATGTAGACGGCCATGTTGGCCTGGGCGCCGCTGTGGGGCTGCACGTTCGCGTGTTCGGCGCCGAAAAGCTGCTTGGCCCGGTCCCGGGCCAGGTTCTCCACGGTGTCGGCATGGGCGCAGCCACCGTAGTAGCGCCGCCCCGGATAGCCTTCGGCGTACTTGTTGGTGAAGTGGGAGCCCATGGCCTCCAGCACCGCGAGGCTCACGTAGTTCTCCGAGGCGATCAGCTCCAGGTGGTGGCGCTGGCGGCCGATCTCCAGTTGCAGGGCCTCATGGACCGCGCCGTCGGACTGCTTCAAAGCCTCGTACATGGGCACCTCTCCCGTCATTGTGCCACGCGGGTCCCGCGGTCTTGACGAGGCTCCCTGCCCCCACGCGCCGCGCTAGAGTCTACGGTGGAGCCCCCGACCGTCCATGCGTTCCCCGTGGTCCCGCGCGCTGCCCGCCGCCCTGGCCCTGCTGCCGGGGAGCGGTCCCGCCGCGCCGGTCTTCGACCCCGCGCGGACCGCGCGGCCCTTCTTTCGCGTCACCACCAGCCAGGAGGGCCTGCCCCAGAACTCCGTCATGTCCCTGGACCGGGACCGGCAGGGCCGGATCTGGGTGGCCACCCAGGACGGCGCGGCGGCCTTCAACGGGCATCGATGGCGCATCCACGCCATGCCCGACCGCAGCCGCAGCAACTTCCTCCGCCGCGTCTCGGTGGGGGATGACGGGACGGTCTGGGCGGCTCGGCAGGACGGCGGGCTGGCGCGATTCAAGGGGGGCGCCTGGGAGCGGGTACCCGAGGCCGGCGAAGGGCGCTTCAACGACGTGGTCGCGGCGCGGGGCGAAGTCTGGGCCGCCACGCCGGAGGCGGGGATACGCCACTTCGACGGGCACGCCTGGCGCAGCCTCCGCACCCCCGAGGGGCTGCCCTCCGACCGGGTGCTCTGTCTCCTGCGGGACGCGGAGGGGCGGCTCTGGGCCGGCACCGGCGCGGGCCTGGCGCGCTTCCGGGACGGGCGCTGGCAGCCCGAGGCCGGCCTCGCCGGCCTGGGCGTCGGCTGCCTCGCCGGCGACCTCGCGGGGACCACCAAGGGCCTCTTCCGGCGCGAGGGGGACACCTGGCGAGCCGTGGCGCTGCCGCCGGTCCTCGCGGCCAGCCGCATCACCGCCCTGGCGCGCACGCGGACCCGGGAGGGGCGGGAGGTGCTCTGGGTGGGCACGGACACCGCAGGCCTGGGCTGCCTCGAGGACGGCCGCTGGAGGATCCTCGGCCCCGGGGAGGGTCTGCCCAGCGGGTTGGTCTGGTCCCTCCTGCCGGTGGAGGGCGCCGACGGCACACGGGCCCTCATGGTGGGCACGGACGCCGGCCTCGCCACCCTCGAGTTTGGCTTGTGGCGGAGCTTCGGACGCGCCTCCGGACTGCTGGACCCCTCGGTCTACGGTCTCTGCGTCACCGGCGGCCCGGGCCTGCCGCGCACCCTCTGGCTGGGCACACGCAGCCTCGGGGTGGCGGAACTCCGGGAGGGCGGTTGGCGCTTCCACGGGCCCCGGGAAGGGCTGCCCACCCCCAGCGTGATGGCCCTGTTGGAATGGCCGGACGCCCCGGGACGGAACGTCCTGCTGGCGGGGGTCCAGGGGCGGGGCGTCTGGCGCTTCGACGGATCCCGCTGGTCCGCCTTTCCCGTCCCCGATCGCCTGGCCTCCAGCGGCGTCCGGGTGCTCCGCCGGGACCTGGACCCCTTGGGACGGCCCCGGCTCTGGGCGGTCAGCGGGGACTCCGGACTCTGGAGGCTGGAAGGCGGAGCCTGGAGCCACCTGGGCTTGGCGGAGGGGCTGCCCACCGAACACCTGCACACGATCGCCTGGACGGCTGCCGGAACCGTCACCTGGATCGGCACCGAGAACGGCGGTCTGATCCGATGGCGGGACGGGCGGGCCGAGACCTTCGACACTCGCCGGGGTCTTCCGAACAACACGGTCATGAGCCTCCTGCCGGTCATGGTCGCAGGCCGGGAATGGCTCCTCGCCGGAACGGAGGGCGGAGGTCTGGTGGTCCTGGACCCCGCCGCAGCGCAACCCGCCTGGCGAATTCTCGGAGAGGCCGAGGAGGGCGGGCTGCCCAACAACACCATCTATCAGCTCCAGCAGGACGCGGCGGGCCGGGTCTACGCGTTCACGAACCGGGGTGTTGCGCGGCTGAGCCCCCGGGCGACGGCCTCCGGACTGGCCTTCGCGGTGGAGACCTTCGGAACCGAGGCCGGCCTGCCGAGCCTTGAGTTCAACGGCGGCGCCTCGATGAGGGACGCCGAGGGCCGCATCTGGGGCGGCAGCGTGGGCGGGGCGGTCTGCTTCGATCCCCGGGAGGAGGTCCCGCCGCCGCCGCCGGCCCGCATCGCGCTCGAGGACTTCCTGGTGAACGGGCAGGTCCGGGATCTTCCTCCGGGACTGGGCCTGGGCTACCGGGAACGCAACCTCGCCTTCACCTTCGCCCTGTCGTCCCTGCCCCAGGGCGCGCCCCTGCGCTTCCGCACCCAGCTCGAGGGCCTCGAGGAAAAGCCCGGCCCCTGGAGCCCGGAGCCCCGGCGCGAGTACCCGGGCCTGGCGGCGGGGTCCTACGCGCTCCGGGTGGAGGCGGTGGACGGTTACGGCCGGACCGTGGCGCCGGCGCGCTGGAGCTTCGAGGTGCTGCCCGCCCCCTGGCGCACGCCCTGGGCCTATGTGGTCTACGCGCTGGTGCTGGGCGGCGGCGCCTGGTTCGTGGTGCGCGCCCGGCTGCGGACCCTCGAACGCCGCAACGCCGAACTGGAGGCGAAGGTCCGGGAGCGCACGAAGGAAGTGGAGGCCCAGCGCAACCAGATCGCCGCGCTGATGCAGAGCGGATCGAGGGCCCAGCGGGACCTGGGCGCCTGGGCGCAGGAGATGGCCATGGACCTCTGCCAGAGCCTGCGGGCCCAGCACATCGGGCTGGTGACCGTGTCCGGCGACCAGGTGCGCCCCCTGGGGGACAGCAGCTTCGCCCTGCCCAGCCTGGACCAGCTCCAGCGTTCCCTGTTCCTGGACCCCCAGCGGGAGCGGCGCCAGGAGCGCCGCAACGTGCCCAGCGAGCGGCGCCTGGAGCAGGTGGTCCCCGTGCGGGGCACCGCGGGCGAGATCCTCGGTGGCCTCGTCGTGCGCGGCCACGTGGGCTGGGGCGAGGCGGAGCGCAAGCTGGTGGGCTCCTTCGCCTCCCAGCTCGGTTCCATGCTGGAGCTGCAGCAGGCCCGGAAGGCCCTGCACCAGGCGAGGGACCTCCAGGCCAAGACGCGGGAGGCCATGCTGGCCAAGGGCGTGGAGCCCCTGCAGCTCTGCCCAACCTGCGGCCGCTGCTTCGGCGCGGAGGAAAAGGTCTGCTCCCAGGACGGTGCCGAACTCGGCGCCCCGCGCCTCATCCCCCGCCGCATCCAGGACCGCTACGAGCTGCGCCGGGTGCTCGGCGAGGGCGGAATGGGGCTCGTCTTCGAGGCCCAGGACCTGCGGCTCAACCGCGAGGTGGCCCTCAAGCTCATCAAGCCCGAGCTCTACAACATCCCGGAGATCCGGGGCCGCTTCCAGCAGGAGGCCCTGGCCCTCGCCCGCATCCACCACCCCGGCGTCATCGCCATCCACGACTCCGGCGAGCTCGAGGACGGCTCGGCCTTCCTGGTGATGGAGCTGCTCCAGGGCCAGAACCTCGGCGAGCTCCTCCGCCGCTACGGCCCCGGCACGCCGCGCCAGGTGGCGCGGCTGCTGCGCCAGGGCGCGGCGGCCCTGGGGGCGGCGCACCGCGCGGGCCTGCTGCACCGCGACATCAAGCCCGAGAACTTCTTCCTCATCCCCGGCGAGGAGGGCTTCCAGACCAAGCTCCTGGACTTCGGCCTCGCCAAGCCCTTCGGCGCCGAGGAGGGCCTGACCCGCACGGGCATGGTGGTGGGCACGCCCAACTACATGAGCCCCGACCAGCTCAAGGGCCTCACCCTGGACGCCCGCAGCGACCTCTACGCCTTCGCCGCCGTCGCCTTCGAGGCCCTCACGGGCCACCGCCTGGTGCAGCCCACGGCCCTGGCGGACGTCTTCGTGGCCATCACCCAGGGCGACTTCCCGCCGCCGAGCAAGTTCCTTCCGGGGCTGCCGGACCTGGTGGACATGGCCTTCAAGGTGGCCCTGGCCACAGACCGGGAGAACCGCCCCCTGGACGTGGAGGCCTGGGTCACGGCCTTCTCCGACACCCTTACGCGTCTGGAGGGCGGCCGGGCCGGCTGGCCCGACCTGCTCACGGGCCGGGACGGAGGGCGGCGGGCCACGGATTCCACGTCCCTGGGCGAGGCGCGGCCTTCGCTGCAGGGGGCCTTGCCGACCTCGGGCGCGGACCTGCCACAGCCCCGGGGCGGTGGGCCCGCTTCGGATGGGGGGCCGCCGGACCTGCCAGACTAGGACGATGTCTGACGCGTTCCTTCCGCCCGCCGACGCCCCCGAGCTGGAGCGCTTCGAGCACCCCCTGGCCAGCCGCTACGCGTCCAAGGCCATGGTGCGGCTGCTCTCGCCGCTCTACCGCCAGCGGGTCTGGCGCCGGCTGTGGATCGCCCTGGCGGAAAGCGAGCGGGAGCTGGGCCTGCCCATCACGGAAAGCCAGATCGCCGAGCTGAGGGCCACCCGGGACGCGGTGGACCTCGAGGCCATCGCGAAGCACGAGGCCGCCCTGCGCCACGACGTGATGGCGGCCATCCACGCCTGGGGGGACCAGGCGCCCTCCGCGCGGCCGATCCTCCATCTGGGCGCGACCAGTTGCTTCGTCACGGACAACGGGGACCTGCTGATCTGCCACGAGGCCCTGCGACTCCTGCGACGGCGCCTGCAGGACGTGATCGCCGCCCTGGCGGGCTTTACGGCCCAGTGGCAGGACCAGCCCTGCCTGGGCTTCACCCACTTCCAGCCCGCCCAGCCCACCACCGTGGGCAAGCGGGCCAGCCTCTGGATCCAGGACCTGCTGCTGGACCTCGCGGACCTGGACCACGTGCTGGCCACCACCCCCACCCGCGGTGTGAAGGGCACCACCGGCACCCAGGCCTCCTTCCTGGAGCTCTTCGAAGGGGACGGCGCCAAGGTGGACGCGCTGGAGCGGCGCTTCTGCGGAAAGGTGGGCCTCCCCGCCATCCCGGTGAGCGGCCAGACCGCCACCCGCAAGTTGGAGGACCGCATTGGCCAGGTGCTTTGCGGGATCGCGGCCAGCGCGAGCAAGTTCGCCTGCGACCTCCGGCTGCTGCAGCACCTCAAGGAGGTCGAGGAGCCCTTCGAGACCAAGCAGATCGGCTCCAGCGCCATGCCCTACAAGCGCAACCCCATGCGCAGCGAGCGCATCAACAGCCTCGCCCGCTTCGTGCTGGGCCTGATGCCGAGCAGCTACCAGACCAGCGCGACCCAGTGGATGGAGCGCACCCTGGATGATTCTGCCCACCGACGGCTGACCATCTCGCAAGGCCTGCTGGCGGTGGACGCCATCCTGGTGCTCTACCGCAACGTGGCCACGGGACTCGTGGTCTATCCGAAGATGATCGAGGCGAGGTTGCAGCAGGAGCTGCCCTTCATGGCCGCCGAGGTGCTCCTCATGGAGGCGGTGAAGCGCGGCGGCGACCGCCAGGACCTCCACGAGCGCTTCCGGGTCGCGGCCCTCGAGGCCGGACGGCGCATCAAGCAGGAGGGTCGCGGCAACGAGTTGCTGGGCCTCCTGGCGGCGGATCCCGCCTGGGCCATGACCGAAGCCGAGCTGGCGTCGCTGCTGGATTCCAAGCGCTTCACGGGAAGGGCGGGGGACCAGGTGCGGGCCTTCCTGGCGCGCGAAGTCGCCGAAGCCCTGAAGGACCACGTCGCGGCCCAGGCCGAAGGCGTGCGGGTCTAGTGCCGGAGTCCGATCAATACCTCGGGAAAGAGAACGGGGATGGAGTGAAACAGGCTTCTGAGGTACCAGGCTGGGTGAAGCCGTTGCTTCTCCTGCTGAGGGCCTACTTCATCGTTCTGGTCCTCTACTTCCTTGGACGGCTCGTCACGATCCTCCTGAACTTCACGGTGGCCTGGGGCCTCTCCCCCCTCAACCGCTACACCTGGACGGTGAACCTGGTGGTGGTCCTGCTTTGCCTCGCCGGTTGTTCCATGGCGCTCTTCCGGCTGCACCAAGGCCGGATGTCCGCGTTCAGGCCCGTCGCCATCGCGGGAACCCTCGCAGGGTTGTGGGGGCTCCAGATGCTGGTCACTGTCCCCCTGTCCCAGTTCATGTATTCGGGGTTTGTCACCCAATTCGTCTTCCCTGAGATCTCCCTGGCCGAGCAGCGTTGGACTCCCCTGCTCGTCGTGTCACCCTTGGCCGCATTCGCGGCAGCGTGGTGGGTGTCCGCCGGGAGTTCTCGCCGGTCCTCAAGGCCAATCGCGGAGCCGCAGGAGGCCCCCCGCACCGACGAGGTGCCCGTGGAGCCCGCAGAGGAAGACACCCCGGCGCCCCGTCCAGCGTTCGGATTCAAGGTGGCCATGGCATACGGGTTGGGTCTCGCGGTGCTCGCCCTGGGGTTCTGGTGGAACCTTCGCCCGGTCATCCGAATCGGCGGTGATTCTCCCAACCATCCGCGCGGCTGGAGAGGATGGGTCGAAGAGGCGCGGCATCGCGTGACGCCCACCAAGGCGAAGTCCGAACCCATGTTGGGAGGTGGGCTCCGAGTCGGCCCAATGAAGCAGGCTCCAGATCGCCCGGCCAGGCTGGCACTTTCTGGAAACGGCAACGTGGCAGTCTTCCTGTCCCCCCAGGAGGAACTCTGCGTCCTGGACCTGAACCGTGATGAACTCCGGAGCTTCACGCTGGATGCAGGGGAGGAGGCCGCCGTCCTTGATGTGGATCCCGAAGGTGAATACGCGCTGTTGTCGGCGCACCGGGGCTCGGTCCTCGCGGTCGTGGACCTTGGCTCGGGCCAGATCTCCTATCGACGAGAGGCCCAGGGATGGTTCCAGGACGGGCGCCTCTTCGGAGATTCCGAGCTCCTCATGCTCGACGGGGGGAGAGTGGTCCGCTGTGTCGACTGGAAGCGTGGGGGAGTCCGGTGGGAAGTCCAGGCGGACTATCACGATTTCTGGACCGGCTCAGGCATCCTGCCCTCCCGCGATGGGCGGTTGATCGCGTGCGGCCAGACCAGGGACTGGATGATTGATTGGCGGGAGGGGAAGTTGCTGGGCTCCGTGTTCCGCGGCGACTGCGGCACCCGCCCCGTCGCGGTGTTCTGGCGAGGGGGGTACGTGCCTGTCGAGCCCATCAGGGGCGGTTTCGCCGTCGATCCGGTCAGTCCTTCGCCAGCCCGGTTCCTGGTCTCCGATCCTGGGTATGCGTCTAGCCCGGGCAGCATCGGATTTCCGCACTGGGGAAAGTTTGCGTTGGGCATCTGGGGACGCCTGGTGGCGGTCTGGGACTTTGAGACCTCGGGCCGTGTTTGGGAAGCCTACGGGTGGGATGAGGGGATCATTACGTCTGCGGATGTCTCCAACGACGGCCGCGTCCTGACTTTCACCCAGGGTCGTCCGGCCTACGCCACGATCCTGTTCAAATCGAGATGATGAGGAAGAACGCATGCTGAAACTTGCGGTGATCGGCGCCCAGACCCTCTTGGGCCGCGAACTGGTGGGGGCGCTGGAGCCCCAGGACTGCTCCGTGCTGCCCCTGGCCACGGGGCTGCTCACGAAGGCGGACGAGGAAGGCGACCTGGTGATCTTCGCGCCGGAGCCCGCGCTGCTGGAGGGGCTCGACGTGGCCATCCTCGTGGACACGCCCCAGGACCCGGAGCTGCTGGCCGCCTTCCCGGGCCGCATCCTGGACCTGCGGGACGACGCGGACGCGAAGGCCGCCGATCCCATGCCCCTGGCGGGGACCTGGCCGCCCACGGTGCTGCGCTTCCGGGGCCGCCCGGCCCTGGACCAGGTGCTGGCCCTGGTGCCGAAGCTGGTGTCGGGCATCGGCGAGGTCGGCGGGACGCACCTCCGCTCGGTCGCCTACCTCGGCGACCGGGGCATCGACGCCCTGGTGGCCCAGTCCCATGCGGTGATGCACGGCGAGGATCCCGCCACCGAAGCCCTGGGCTACCGCCAGGCCTTCGAGCTGGTGCCCCAGCCGCCCCGGGGCAGCCTGCTGGAGGTGCGCACGCCCACCTTCCACGGCGACCTGCTGGTCCTGAACCTGCGCGCCGCCGAGGGCCAGAGCCTCGTCAGGCTCGACGCCCCCGAAGGCGTGAAATGGGTCGAGGCGCCGCCCAGCTCCCGCGAGGTCGCCGTGAGCAGCGACCTCCTGGCCCACCTCTCCCTCGCCGAAGGCGGACGCACGGCCCTCCTCACCCTGGGTTTCGACCCGATCCTGTGGGGCGTGCTGCGGCCGACGCTGAGGCTGCTCGGGCTCTAGCCATGCCGCGCAAGCTCGACGAGAACCAGGGCCGGGGCGACTTCTTCAAGTCCCTCGGCACGCTCTTCGGCGGCTTCATCGCGAACCAGCTGGAGGAGGCGGTCACCAAGGTCTCGCCCAAGCTCCTCCGCCCGCCCGGCGCCCTGGAGGAGTTCGCCTTCCTCACGGCCTGCACCCGCTGCGACAAGTGCATCGAGGCCTGCCCCCAGGACAGCCTGATCAAGGCCGGGCCGTCGGCGGGCTTCGGGCTGAACACGCCCTACCTGGAGCCCCGGGACGTGCCCTGCTACCTCTGCACGGAGCTGCCCTGCGTCACCGCCTGCCCGGACGGCGCGCTGGTGTGGCCGAAGCGGACCCTGGCCAGCGGCGAGGCGATCGAGGGGCCTCCGGCGGTCAAGATCGGCACCGCCCTTGTGAAGGCGGAGTTGTGCCTCACCTACGGCACCGAGGACCGCGAGGCCCAGCGCTGCCGCACCTGCGTGGACCGCTGTCCCTACCCGGGCCTCGCCATCCGCGTCGGGGACGCCGAGGACGGCGCCATCCCCCACCCGGAGGTCATCGCCGAGGTCTGCACGGGCTGCGGATTGTGCGTCTTCGGCTGTCCGACGCCCCTTCCGGCCATCGTGGTGGTCAAGGACTGAGGCGCGAGGCCCGCCCTGGAATCCCCGGGTTGCGTCAAACCCGCGCCAGTGCTAGGGTTTTCCACTCCCGGAGCGCGACGTGGCAGGTCTGACAGAGGTGGGGCGGTCCCGCATCCGCGCCGAAGGGCGGGCGAAGGTCACCGGCGCCGCGGTCTACACCGACGACGCGCCCGCGCCGCCCGGGCTGCTCCACGGGGCCACCGTGCGGAGCCAGGTGCCCCGCGGCCGGATCACCGGGATCACCTTCGGGGAGGGCATCCCCTGGGACGAGTTCGTCATCGTCAGCGCCAAGGACGTGCCCGGCGTGAACCGCGTGGCCATGATCGTGGAGGACCAGCCCTTCCTGGCCGAGGACCGGGTGAACCATCCCGAGGAGGCCATCCTCCTGCTGGCCCACGAGGACCGCATCCTGCTGGAGAAGGCCCGGGCGGCGGTGAAGGTGGCGATCGAGGCCGAGCCGGCGGTCTTCACGATCGAGCAGTCCCTGGCCGCGGAAACCGTGGTCTGGGGCCAGGACAACGTCTTCAAGACGATCCGCATCGCCAAGGGCGACGCCGGCGACGCGTGGGCCACCGCCGCCCACGTCATCGAAGGCACCTATGGAACGGGGGCTCAGGAGCAGCTCTACATCGAGCCCCACGCCGTCGTCGCGAGGACCACCGCCGAGGAAGGCGTGACCGTCTGGGGCTCGCTCCAGTGCCCCTACTACGTCCACAAGGCCCTGAAGCACCTCTTCCACGAGCCCGACGACCGCGTCCGCGTGATCCAGATGGAGACCGGCGGCGGCTTCGGGGGCAAGGAGGACTACCCCAGCCTCATCAGCGGCCACGCGGCCCTGCTCTCGATGAAGGCGGGCGGGCGTCCCGTGAAGATCCTCTACGACCGCGAGGAGGACATGGCCGCCACCACCAAGCGCCATCCCTCCAAGACACGCGTGAAGACGGCCTTCGACGCCGAGGGCCGCATGCTGGCCCTGGAGATGGAGTTCCTCCTCGACGGCGGCGCCTACGTCACCCTCTCCCCCGTCGTGCTGAGCCGCGGCGCGATCCATGCCGCCGGGCCCTATCGCTGGCCGGTGGTGGACCTCACGGCGAAGGCGCTCGCCACCAACTGCCCGCCCCACGGCGCCTTCCGGGGCTTCGGCGCGCCCCAGAGCCTCTTCGCCATCGAGCGCCACCTGGACGTGGCCGCCGCGCGCATGGGAATGGATCCCGTGGAGCTGCGCCGGAAGAACCTCCTGCGCATCGGCGACGTCATGGCCACGGGGCAGGTGGTCAAGGAGGCCGTGGACCTGCCGGGGATCATGGATCGCGCCCTGGAGGCCCTGGACTACCATGGGCGGCGAGCCGCCCACGCCGCCCACAACGCCTCGGGCGACCCCGTCAAGAAGGGCGTCGGCTTCGCGGTCTTCATGCACGGCTGCGGCTTCACCGGCGGCGGCGAAGCCTACCTCGCCAGCGTGGCCGGGGTCGAGGGCACCGCGGAGGGGAAGGTGCGGGTGCTGGCGGCTTCCACCGAGATCGGCCAGGGCACCAACACCATGTTCAGCCAGGTGGTGGCGGAGGCCCTGCGCATCCCCGCGGACCTGGTGGAGGTGCAGCAGCCCGACACGAAGCTCGTCCCCAACAGCGGCCCCACGGTGGCTTCCCGCACCTGCATGGTGGTGGGCAAGCTCGTCCAGGACGCGGCCATCGGCCTGAAGCAGGCGGTGGTGCAGTCCGGACTGCTCAAGGAGCCCTACACCGCGGCGGACTTCCAGGCCGCGGTGGCCGCCTTCGTCGAGGCCCGCGGAAGCCTGAAGGCCTACAGCCAGTACAGCACGCCGCCCCACATCGTCTGGAGCGACGAGACCTACCGCGGGGACGCCTACGGCACCTACGCCTGGGCCTGCTACGCCGCCGACGTGGCGGTGGACACGCGCACCTGCGAGGTGGCGGTGAACGACTTCGTCGCCCTCCAGGAGGTCGGCCGCGTGATCAACCCCACCCTCGCCGCGGGGCAGATCGAGGGCGGCGTGGCCCAGGGCATCGGCTGGGCCCTCTGGGAAAAGGTGGAGTGGCGGGAGGGCCGCATGGCCAATGCCCAGATGACCAACTACATCATGGCCACCAGCGCGGACCTGCCGCGGCTGCGCGTCCTCTTCGAGGAGAACCCCAATCCCCTGGGCCCCAGCGGCGCCAAGGGCATCGGCGAGCTGCCCATGGACGGCCCCGCGCCGGCGATCCTGAACGCGATCCAGCAGGCCCTGGGCACCGACGCGCCCACCGAGATCCCCCTGACCCCGGAGCTGCTGCTGGACACGCTGGAGGCCCCCCATGCCTGAGAAGCTGGCCCTGAGCCTGGAGGTGAACGGCGAGGCGCGCACCGTGCACGCCTGGCCCATGGCGCGGCTGCTGGACGTGATCCGGGAGGACCTCGGCCTCAGGGGCACCAAGGAGGGCTGCGGGGAAGGGGAGTGCGGCGCCTGCTCGGTCTTCCTGAACGGCCGCCTCGTGAACAGCTGCCTTGTGCCGGCGGTGCAGGCCCAGGGCGCGATGCTGCAGACCATCGAAGGGGTGGCGAAGGGCGAGGCCCTCGACCCTGTGCAGCAGGCCTTCCTCCAGCACGGCGGCGCCCAGTGCGGCATCTGCACGCCGGGGATGGTGATGGCCGCCGTGGACCTGCTCCAGCGCTGCCCGGAGCCCAGCGAGGCCGACGTGCGCGACGGCCTGGCGGGGAACCTCTGCCGCTGCACCGGCTACGTGAAGATCGTGGACAGCGTGATGGCCGCGGCCCAGTCGGTGAGCCGATGAAGGGTGACGTCCCGGCCTGCGCGGTCCACACCCCCGCGAACCTGGAGGAGGCCCTGGCCTTCCTCGCGGCGCATCCGGACTGGCGGCCCCTGGCGGGCGGGACGGACCTGATGGTCCCCTTCGCCGCCGGGCGGCTGCCTGACTTCAACTTCCTCAACCTCGACCCCCTGGACGAGCTGCGGGGGATCGAGCTGACGGACACGCACCTGACCCTCGGCGCCCTCACGACCTATTCCGAGATCCGCTGGCACGAAGGCATCCGCGCGGCCTTCCCCAACCTCGTGCAGAGCGCCTGGGTCACCGGCGCCCGGGCCATCCAGAACCGGGGCACGATCGGCGGCAACCTCGCCAACGCCAGCCCGGCGGCGGACACGCCTCCCAGCCTCCTGGCCTACGGCGCGGAGGTGGAGCTCCGCTCCGCCCGCGGCGCGCGGTGGGTTCCCTACGAAGCCTTCCACCTCGGCTACAAGCGGACGGCCCTGGCGCCCGGCGAACTGATCGCCCGGGTGCGCGTGGCCCGTCCGGCGCCCGGCGCCTTCCACTTCTACCGCAAGGTGGGCACCCGGAAGGCCCAGGCCATCGCCAAGGTCTGCCTGGCGGCCTACGGCCGTCTCGAGGGTGGCCGGGTGGCGGAGTTCCGGGCGGCCTTCGGCGCCGTGGCGCCGGTGCCTGCGCGGGCGCTGGCCGCGGAGGCGCTGGTGGTGAGCCACACCTCCGCGGACCTGGACCTCGACGCCGTGCGCGCTGCTCTGGCCCACGACATCGCCCCCATCGACGACATCCGCTCCAGCGCGAGGTACCGCCGCTTCGTCGCCGAGCGTCTCTTCACGGCGATGCTCCAGGACTTCCTTGCCCACGTGGGTTGAGGCCCTGGCGAGGCTCAACGCCGAGGGCCGGCCCGCGGCCCTTCTCACCGTGCTGCGGGTGGAGGGCAGCACGCCCCGGGAGGCCGGGGCCAAGCTGCTGGTGACTCCGGAGGGCTGGGCCTGGGGCAGCATCGGGGGCGGGCCCCTGGAGCACGCCGCCATCGAGGACGCGAAGGCCGCGCTGGAGGAGGGCCGGCCGCGGGTGGCCCGCTACGGCCTCTGTGGCGAGACGGAGAGCTGCGGCGGCTCGGCGGAGGTGCTGATCGAGGTGCTCAACGCCGGGCCCCACCTCCTGCTCTTCGGCGCGGGCCACGTGGGCCAGGCGCTGTGCCGCGTCCTGGAGGGGACGGGGCACACCGTGCACCTCGTGGACGACCGTCCCGAGTGGCTGAACCAACCCGGCATCCCGCCTGGTGTGGTGAAGCATCCCGAGGGCTGGGAGGCCTTCCTCCGGAACGTGCGCTTGAACCCCCGCTCGCGGGTCGTGGTGATGACCCACAGCGGGGACCTGGACCGGGCCATCCTCCGGGCCGTGCTGCCCGTGGCCCCCGGCTTCGTCGGGCTGCTGGGCTCGAAGGCCAAGGCGGCCCGGATGCGCGCGGGCCTCGCCAAGGACGGGCTGGCGGAGGCGCTCCTCCAGCGCCTCCACTGTCCCCTGGGCCTGGACCTGGGGCCCCGCAAGGCGCCCCAGGAGGTGGCCATCAGCATCGCGGCCCAACTCGTGGCCCTGGACTGATCCAGGCGAAGGGGACCGCCCGCCGCCCTTGGCGGCTCTTCGTCTCCCTCGCGCTCCCCACGGCTCGGACCGGGCCGAGCCCGGCCTCGCCGTCGGCCTCAGCGACCATGGCGCTATTTGCGGACAAGGGCCGCGGCGGCCACCGCGAGCAGGGCGCCTCCGATGCGGGAGAGGCTGAGGGGCCGGCCCTCCATGACCGCGTCCCAGGCGAGGCTGGCGGCGAGCTGCCCGGCGAGGATGCCCAGGAAGACCGGGAAGGCGCCGAGGCGCGGGATGGCGAAGGGGATGCAGGTGACCAGGGCGAAGCCGCAGAGCCCCGGGAGCAGCCACCACCAGCGCAAATCCCCGAACCCGCCGCGGCCCTGGAAGAGGTCGGGCAGCGCCGCTGGCCGCAGCTTCACCACCAGGAGCAGGACGCCCACGGCGGCGAGGAGGACCAGCGTGTTGAGGAGGGCAGCCTGACCGAGGCCCCAGGCGCCCATGATCTTCCGGTTCAGGCCCCCCTGGAGCACGGCGGCGACGCCGAGGAGGCCAGGGAGCAGGATCAGCCAGCGCATGGGGACTCCGGGAGCAGGGACCCAGTGTGGCAAGCCTTCGAGCCCTTTGGCCAATGACGGGCCGGGAGTATGCTGGGCGCCAGATCCCCGGAACATCCCATGACGGACATGCAAGACGTCCGGCGCTACAGGCGCCTGAGGCCCACCCGGCCGCTGCTCGCACGCTTCCAGGTCCACGGCGAGTGGATCCAGGGGGTGGAGATCGTCTCCCTCGGCGCGGGCGGCTTCGGCGCCTGGGTGGAGGAGCACTACGCAGACCTGCTCGCGCCCGGAAACCGGTTCCACCGGTTCGTCTGGGATGATCCGGGTCTGCCGGCGCCTCCCGAGGAGGGCTCGGTGGTCTTTTCCACCCTGCGCCAGCAGAGCGCCCGGGAGGGCTTCATCATGTTCGGGGCGGAATTCTCGAATCCGCCCTCCGCCTTCATGAAGGCCATCGAAAGCCTGGCCCAGGCGAGCTGAGGCGGCCTTCAGACGACCGAGATCCCCTCCAGCCCCGCCACCTCGAAGGCGTTGAAGCTGCTGCGCACCAGGGGTCCGGCGTAGACCGTGCGGAAGCCGAAGGCCTTGGCCCTGGCGCCCAGGGCCTCGAACTCGTCGGGTGGCACGTAGCGCGCCACCGGGAGCTGGTGCCGCGTGGGCCGCAGGTACTGGCCCAGGGTGAGGATGTCCACGCCGGCCGCGGCCAGGGCCGCGAAGACCGCCAGGAGCTGGGCCTCGGTCTCCCCCAGGCCGAGCATGAGGCCCGACTTGGTGCGGAAACCTTCCCCGAAAAGCGAGGTCCCGAGCTGCTTGGCGTGGCGCAGGACCGCGAGGCTGCGCTCGAGGCGGCCCGCGGGGCGCACGGTGGCGTAGAGCTCCGGAACAGTCTCCGTGTTGTGGTTGAACACCGCCGGGCCGCTGGCCACCACGCGGCTGACGGCCTCGAAGTCCCCCAGGAAGTCCGGCGTGAGCACCTCCACCTGGGTGCCCGGGCAGCGGCGCCGGATGGCCGAGACCGTGGCGGCGAAGTGGGCCGCCCCGCCGTCGGGGAGGTCGTCGCGGTTCACGGAGGTGAGCACCGCGTACTTCAGACCGAGGGCCTCCACGCGGCTGGCGGTTTCCTCCGGCTCGTGGGGATCCAGGTTCCGGGGCTTCCCGCTGGCGATGCTGCAGAAGCCGCAGGCCCGGGTGCAGACGTCCCCCATGAGCAGGAAGGTCGCCGTGCCGTGGGTGAAGCAGTGGGCGCGGTTGGGGCAGCGAGCCTCCTCGCAGACCGTGTGGAGGTCGCTTTCCCGAAGGCCCACCTTCATGGTGTGGAGGTCGCGCAGGTTCACCCGTTCCCGGGCGATCCAGTCGGGCAGGCGGGGGTGGGCGCCGAGGACCTCGCGGCCGGCGCGCTTGGGGAAACGCGGCATCCCTTCAGCTTCTCAGGAAAAGCCGAGGATGGCGCCCTCCCGCCGGAGGCGGGCAAGGAGGCCGAGGCCCTCCGCGGGTTCCAGCCCGGCCCCCGTCGCAGCCTCGCCGGCCGGGGCGCCGTCCAGGCATCGGGCCAGGAAGGCCGAGCTGCCGGGATCCACCTCCAGGACCCGGAAATCCAGGTCCCGGTCCCGGAAGCAAACCAGGTGTGCTGGGCCTGCCGGCGGCACGGGGCCGTCCCCGGAGCTCTCCTGGACGCGCCATCCGTAGGCGAGGTTGCGGAAGGCCCCGTCGAAGACGGCGCAGCGGTCCGGGCCCGGTTCCCCCGCGAGGCCCGAGGGCGCGGCGGTCTCGGGCCAGCGCAGCACCTCCAGCTCCACCCACTCGAAGTGGGCGAGGGCGAGGAGGAAGGGCCAGCGGTCCTGGCCCCAGCCGCTGTCCGCCAGCCAGGCCACGAAGGTGGGGTTGATGTCCCGGTAGTAGGGGCTCTGCACCGCGCGGCTGGCGATGAAGGCCTTCACGCAATCCTCCCAGGCGTCCGCCTCGTCGAGGATGCGGTGGATGTGGGGGAAGCAGTCGGGCAGCGGGTCTTCCAGGGCCCCTTGCACGAGGTCGCGGTAGACCCGAAGGCGCCGCTGGAAGCGCGCCAGGGCCTGCTGGTCCGGCCCCTCCAGTCCCCGCGCGGCGCCGAAGGCCGCCGGGTCCGCCAGGAAGGCGTCTTCCCCGTCGGCATCCAGGAGCAGGTCCGTCATCGTCCGCTGGAGGGCCTGCAGGCGCTCAGCCACGGGATCCTCCCGAGAGCACCGGGGCCAGGGCCCGGTCGTAGACGGCCTGGAGTCGTGCGCGTTCGGCGAGCAGGTCCGCCAGGCCCGGGATGTTGTTGTCCCGCTCCAGCAGCACGGGCACGGGCCGGCCGATGCGGGGCAGGACCCATTCGAACAGCGCGATCACCGGGTCGATGACCTCCGCGCCGTGGGTGTCGATGATGAGCTGCTCCTCCTCGTCCCACCAGTGGCCGGCGATGTGCATCTGCCTCACCCGCTGCAGGGGCAGGCCCTCGAGCCAGGCCTTGGGATCGAAGCCGTGGTTCACGCTGTTGACGTAGACATTGTTGATGTCCAGCAGCCAGCCGCAGTCGGCGCCCTCCAGGACTTCGGCGAGGAAGTCCTTCTCGCTCATCTCGGCGGCGCCCAGCTCGGCATAGTAGCTGACGTTCTCGAAGAGGAAGGGCACCGGCAACTCGGCCTGGAGGCGCTTCGCACGGTCCACGGTGTGATTCACCGCCTCCCGGGTGAAGGGCATGGGCAGCAGCTCCATGGTGTTGGCGCCGCCGTGGGAGGTCCAGCAGAGGTGCTCGCTGTGCCAGGGACTGCCGGTGGTCTTGAGGAAGGCCCGGAGATTGTCCAGGGCCTCGGCCTCCCAGGCGTCAAAACCCCCCAGGGACATGGAGAGGCCGTGGGTGAGCACCGGGTCCCGTTCCAGGATCGCCATCACCTGGCGGTGGCGCTTGCCCCCCTGGCCCACCACATTTTCCGGGGCGATCTCCCAGAAGGGCACGGGGCTCGAGGCCAGGGCGGCCACCTCGGCGAGGTGAGGCCGCCTCAGGCCGACGCCGACGCCCTGGAAGGAGAGTCCCGTCATCGGAAATCCCGGACATGGCAAGGGGGAGGCGAGCCTCCCCCTTGAGGTTCCACGAACGATCCTAGTTCTTCTTGGAGCCGCAGGTGCCGGCGCCGCAGGACTTCTCCTTCTTGTCCTTCGTGCCCTTGGCGGCCTTCTTGTCCTTGCCGCACTTGCCGTCTTTGCCGCACTTGTGCTCCTTGCCGCACTTGCCGTCCTTCATGTCCTTGCCGCACTTGTGGTCCTTCATGTCCTTCTTGTCGGCGCCGCAGGAGGCGTCCTTCCCGTCCTTCTTGTCCGCGCCGCAGCCCACTTCGACCAGGGAGGTGTCGGTGCTGGACTTCACGGTGGCGGCGGCCGGGGCCATGGCCGAGGCGCCGAAGGCACCGGCGGCGAAGAGGGTGGCCAGGGTGGTGAGCTTGCGGTTCATGGATTGCTCCTGCGGACGAGGCCGCAAAGGTCCGGGGATTCCGGAACCGGGTTGGATGGGTTCAGTCCGGGGACTGCATGGCCCTTTGAATGCGGACCGGGTCCCCACTGTGACGCCCGTCACCGGAATTCCGCAAGGAAAGTGGGACGAGCCGTGACGTGGATTCATATCTGTTCATATGTCGGGTCTTCTTACCGTGAAAGCTCAAGCGGCCTGCCCCGACGGTTTTCCCGTGCCATCCAACCCGGGGGTAGGCCCTGTGACCCCCGCCGCATTTGCTCCCAGGCCTTCCGGGGCCCTACCATGATCGGCCATGCCCAGCTTCCGCCGCTTCCTGCTCGGCCGCCGTCTCGCCAGCGACGAATCCCACCACACCAAGATCAGCAACCCCATTGCCCTGGCGGTGTTCAGCTCCGACGCCCTCTCGTCGGTGGCCTACGCGACGGGCGAGATCATGGCGGTGCTGGCCCCCATGGTGGCGGCCTTCACCGCCGGGGTCATCACGTGGTCCTGGCCCGTGGCGGTGGGCATCGTGCTCCTGCTCGCCATCCTCACGGCGAGCTACCGCCAGACCATCTTCGCCTACCCCAGCGGGGGCGGCGCCTACATCGTCGCGAAGGAGAACCTCGGCGAGGTGCCGGCCCAGGTGGCGGGGGCCTCGCTGCTGGTGGACTACGTGCTGACGGTGGCGGTGAGCATCAGCGCCGGCGTCACGGCCATCACCTCCGCCTACCCGGCCCTCGATCCCCACCGCGTGGCGCTGGCCCTCGCGGTCATCGCCTTCGTGGCGATGATGAACCTCCGGGGCGTGAAGGAGAGCGGCGCCGTCTTCGCCGTGCCCACCTACGGCTTCGTGGTCCTCATCCTCGGCCTGGTGGGCTACGGATTCTTCCGCTACTTCGCCGGGGGCACGAACCCGGCCCCGCACCACGACATGGCCATTCCGCCGGTCACGAGCTGGGCCGCGGCGTGGCTGTTCATGCGCGCCTTCTCGGCGGGCTGCACGGCGCTCACCGGCGTGGAGGCCATCTCCAACGGCATCGGGGCCTTCAAGGAGCCCACCAGCCTCAACGCCGCCCGGACGATGACCGCGATGGTGGTGCTGCTGGGCACGATGTTTCTCGGCATCACCTGGCTGGCGAACCACTACGGCGTGACCTACACAGGCGAGGGAGAGTCCCTGCTCTCCCAGCTCACCCGGGCCATCCTTGGCGCGGACACGCGCCAGGGCGGCGCCCACGTGCTCTACCTGCTGGTCCAGGCCTTCACCATGATGATCCTGCTGCTGGCGGCCAACACGGCCTATGCGGACTTCCCCCGCCTGGCGGCGATGATGGCGAAGGACGGCTTCCTGCCCCGGCAGTTCTCCAGCCAGGGGGACCGCCTCGTCTTCTCCAACGGCATCCTCATCCTGAGCGGGCTCGCGGGCGTGCTGGTGGTCATCTTCAACGCGCACGAGCATGCCCTGCTGCCCCTCTACGCCCTCGGCGTTTTCCTCGGCTTCACCCTCAGCCAGGCGGGCATGGTGCGCCACTGGGTGAAGGACAAGGGGCGGGCCTGGGTCTGGAAGGCCTTCGTGAACGGACTGGGCACCCTGACGACCTTCATCGTCATGCAGGTCATCGTGGTCACGAAGTTCAGCCACGGCGCCTGGGTGGTGGTCATCATCCTGCCGCTGATGGTGGCCCTCTTCTTCGGCATCCACCGCCACTACATCCGGGTGAAGGCCAAGCTGGCGGCGAGCCGGACCGAGCAGGTCTACCCGCACAAGACCCGCGTGCTGGTGCTGGTCTCCGGCATCCACCACGGCGTCGTGCGCGCCCTCTCCTTCGCCAAGTCCATCGCCGCCCGGGGCGACGTGGAGGCCATCACCGTGGACTTCCCCGACGACGCCGGCCGGGAGAGCGCCGCGCTGGACAAGCTGCGCAGCGACTGGCCCACCTACTGCGAGGGCGTGCCGCTCCGCGCCCTGCGGAGCCCCTACCGGAAGGTCGTCGAGCCCCTCCTGGAGGAGGTGGACCGCATCCGCCGCAACGAGCCCGAGGTGATGCAGATCATCATCGTGCCCGAGTTCGTGACCTCCGGCTGGTGGGAGCACATCCTCCACAACCAGACCGCCCTCCGTATCAAGGCCTCCCTGCTGCTCAAGCCCAAGACCATCGTCATCTCGGTGCCCTACCACCTGGATCCGGAGCAGGACTGAGTCGCGAACCGCGGCCAGCGAGCCGAGGATAGAATCGGGCACCGATGCCGAACCTGAGAAGAGTCCTGCTGGGACGCCGCCTTGCCAGCGAGGAGTCCCAACACGCGCGGGTGAGCAACCCCATCGCCCTCGCCATATTCAGTTCCGACGCGCTGTCCTCGGTGGCCTACGCCACCCAGGAGATCATGGCCTCCCTCTCCATGGCCCTGCACCACGCCGGAGGCCCGGCGGCGGCGGGCATGGCCGCCCACTCCCTCTTCGGGCTCTCGGTGCCGGTGGCCCTTGGCATCGTGGGCCTGCTGCTGGTGCTCGCGGCGAGCTACCGGCAGACCATCCACGCCTATCCGGGCGGCGGCGGCGCTTTTATCGTGGCCAAGGAGAACCTCGGGGAGATTCCCGCCTTGGTGGCGGGCGCCTCCCTGCTCGTGGACTACATCCTCACCGTGGCGGTCTCGGTCTCATCCGGCATTGCCGCAATCACGGCAGCCTTCCCCGTTCTCGCGGGCCACAATGTCGCCCTCACGCTGCTGGCCATCAGCTTCATCGCCGTGATGAACCTGAGGGGCGTGCGCGAAAGCGGAGCCCTTTTCGCGATCCCGACCTACGGCTTCATTGCCTGTCTTCTGCCCCTCCTGGCACTGGGGGCCCTGCGCTGGATCACCGGGCACGGCGGCGCCCCCGTCGAGGCCGCGGCGGCGGTCGGGCCGGGCCAGGGACTGGCCGGCGCCGCGGTGGTGTGGATCTTCATGCGGGCCTACAGCGCCGGTTGCACGGCCCTCACGGGGGTGGAGGCGATCTCCAACGGCGTGACCGCCTTCCGCGAACCCGCCGCCTCTAATGCCTCGCGGACCATGACGGTGATGGTGGCCCTGCTCATCACCATGTTCCTCGGCATCACCCTCCTGGCGAACCACTTCGGGGTGGTCTACCAGCACACCACCGACCCTTCCGTGGTCCAGGAGACCCTCCTCTCCAAACTGGCGCGCCAGATCCTTGGCACCGGCGGCGACATGGTCGGCGTGGGCAAGGTCTACTACTACGCGATCCAGGGCTTCACCTTCGCCATCCTCGTGGTGGCCGCCAACACCGCCTTCACGGGCTTTCCCCTCCTGGCTGCCCTCATGGCGCGGGACGGCTACCTGCCCCGCCAGTTCGCGAGCCAGGGCGACCGCCTCGTCTTCTCCAACGGCATCTTCATCCTCACCGCCACCGCCGGCCTGCTGGTCTGGGCCTTCCATGCCAACACCGACGTCCTGCTGCCCCTCTACGCCGCGGGCGTGTTCATCGGATTCACCCTCAGCCAGGCGGGGATGGTGCTCCACTGGCGCAAGGAGAAGGGCCCGGGATGGCAGCGCAAGGTGCTCGTCAACGGCCTGGGGACGCTGACCACCGGCGTCGTGCTGTTGGACATCCTGCTGACCAAGTACCGCGGGGCGGGCATCGTGGTCGTCCTGGTGGTGGCCTTGGTGCTGCTCTTCTACAACATCCACAAGCACTACATCCGCGTGAAGGCCATCCTCGCCGCCAGCCGCACCGAGCAGGTCTACCCTCAGAAGAACCGCGTCATCGTCCTCGTGTCGGGCATCCACCACGGCGTGGTGCACGCGCTCTCCTACGCCCGCGCCATCGCCGAGTGGGGCCAGATCGAGGCGGTCACCGTGGACTTCACCGACGAGCTCGGCAAGGAGAGCGCTGCGGTGGAGAAGCTCCGCAGCGACTGGCCCAGCTACTGCGAAGGCGTGCCCCTGCGGGTGATCCGCAGCCCCTACCGGAAGATCGTCGAGCCCATCCTGGACGACATCGACCGCATGCGCCGGGCCGAGCCGGAGGTGATGCTCACCGTGATCATCCCGGAGTTCGTGACGTCGGACTGGTGGGAGAACATCCTCCACAACCAGACGGCCTTCCGGATCAAGAGCGCGCTGCTGCTCAAGCCCAAGGTCATCGTCATCTCGGTGCCCTACCACCTTGATCCGGTGCTGGACTAGCCGGGGCCCTAGCGCATCCGGCTCCAGGGGCGGAAGAGGATCTCCTGCCCGGTCA
>JBDIBF010000002.1:0-91526 GCA_039812765.1 Holophagaceae bacterium | reverse complement strand
CCCCTCCCGCTCGGGGCGGCTCTCCCGCGGCCCCGCGGCGGGACGCGGGCCCTGGGGCCGGCCCAGACCTTCCGTCCGCGGACCCCGGTGCTCCGGCCGGGGCCCGCGGGCTTCGGGGCGCGGCGGCCGGGCATGGTGGACGTGGGCCGGCGCGGGCAGCAGGGCCTTGATGCTCAGCCCGATGCGCTTGGCCGGCAGGTCCAGGGCCATCACCTTCACCTTCACCACCTGCCCCACGCTCAGCTTGTCGGAGGCCTTCTTCACGAACTGGTGGCTGATCTCGCTGAGGTGCACCAGGCCGTCCTGGTGGACGCCCACGTCCACGAAGGCGCCGAAGTCCGTCACGTTGGTGACGATGCCCTGGAGCTCCATGCCGACCTCGAGGTCCTCGGGCTTGTTCACGCCCTCCCGGAACTGCACGGCCTCGAACTGCTGGCGCGGATCCCGGCCGGGCTTCTTGAGTTCCGCGAGGATGTCCTTCACCGTCTCCACGCCGAAGCGCTCGTCCACGAAGAGCTTCGGGTCCAGGGCGTCCAGCACCGCGTCGTTGCCGATGAGCTCCGGCACGGTCTTCCCGGTGAGCTGGCAGATGCGCTGCACCACCGGGTAGGCCTCGGGGTGCACCGCGCTGGCGTCCAGCGGGTTCTCCCCGTCCCGGATGCGGAGGAAGCCCGCGGCCTGCTGGAAGGCCCTGGCCCCGAAGCGCGGGATCTCGAGGAGCTGCTCCCGGGTGCGGAAGGCACCCTTCTCGAAGCGGTGGGCCACGATGTTCTTGGCCAGGCCCTCGCCGATGCCCGCCACGTAGGCCAGCAGCTTGTAGGAAGCGGAATTGAGGTCCACGCCCACGCGGTTCACGCAGGACTCCACCGCGTCGTCGAGGCCCTTCTTCAGGGCGGTCTGGTTCACGTCGTGCTGGTACTGGCCCACGCCGATGGACTTGGGCTCCACCTTCACCAGCTCGGCCAGGGGGTCCTGGAAGCGCCGCGCGATGCTGATGGCGCCGCGCACCGTCAGGTCCAGCTCGGGGAACTCCTCCCGGGCCACGTCGGAGGCGGAATACACCGAGGCGCCGCTCTCGCTGACGCTGACGCAGATGACGTCCCGCCGTCCGGTGTCCTTGAGCCACTCCTTCAGGAAGGCCTCCACCTCCCGGCCCCCGGTGCCGTTGCCCACGGTGATCGCCTCGATGGGGTACTTGGCCGCCAGGGCCTCCAGCGCCGCGCGGCTGCCCTCGAAGTCGCGCTTGGGCTCCAGGGGGTAGATGACCGCGTCCTCCATGAACTGGCCCAGGCGGTTGATGACCGCGAGCTTGCAGCCCGTGCGGATGCCAGGGTCCACGCCGAGGGTGCAGCGCTGGCCCGCGGGGGGCGCCAGGAGCAGGTGGTCCAGGTTGGTCTGGAAGACGCCGATGGCCTCCGCGTCGGCGGCCCGCTTGGCCTCCATGCGGACCTCCACCTCGATGCTGGGGGCCAGCAGCCGGTCGAAGGCGTCCTCCGCCACGGCGTGCAGGTGGGCCCGGTAGCCCGAGGCCGGGTTCACGGGGACCGCGGCCACGAGGCGGCTCACGAGGCTCTCCCGCTCCACCTCCAGCTTCACGGTGAGCACCTCCTCCTTCTCGCCCCGGCGCAGGGCCAGGAGGCGGTGGGAGGGGATCTTGCGGATGGGCTCGCTGAAGTCCCAGTAGGGCTTGAAGCGCAGGGACTCCTTCGACTCCTTCTTCTCCTCCCGCAGGGCGGATTTCAGGACGCCCTTGTCCTTGAACTCGTGGCGCAGCATCTGGCGCAGATCCGCGTCCTCGGCGAGGCGCTCGGCCAGGATGTGGCCCGCGCCCTCCACGCACTCGCTGGCGGTGGCCAGGCCCTCCTCGCCCTCCTTCATGAAGGGGGCCGCGAGCATCAGCGGATCAGCGCCGGTGGCGTCGGCGAGGAGCGCGTCCAGGAGGGGCTCGAGGCCGCGCTCCCTGGCGACCATGGCCTTGGTCCGCTTCCTGGGCTTGTAGGGGAGGTAGAGGTCCTCCAGTTCGGTCTTGACCCAGCACGCCTCGATGCGGGCCCGCAGCTCGTCGCTGAGCTTCCCCTGGTCGTGGATGGACTTGAGCACCGTGGCGCGGCGGTCCAGGAGGTCCTTGTAATAGCCGGCCCGCTCCTCCACGGCGCGGATCTGCACTTCATCCAGGCTGCCGGTCAGCTCCTTCCGGTAGCGGGCGATGAAGGGCACCGTGTTGCCTTCGGCCAGCAGGGCCGCCGTGCCGGCGACGCCGGCGCGGGGGAGCTTCAGCTCGCCGGCGATGCGGGTGAGGAGCTGGTCCTGGACCGCGGCCTCGTCGCCGCGGAAGGCCTTGGTGGAGCCCTGGGGCCGCTCCCGGCGCCGCTCGCGGCGGGATTCGGCGGGCGGGGCACCGGGGTCGGCGGCCTCCGGGGCGGACGCCTCTGCGGCGGGAACGTCGGGTTGCCCCGGCGCCTCGGCCGCCAGGCTCGCCGGGGCATCCGCCGGAGAAACCGCCGCCTCGGCCCCCGCGATGGGTTCGGGCAGGACCGGGGCCGTGGAGGCGGGCGACCGGGCGACCATGGGTTCCGCGGCCATGGGCTCCGCGGCGATGGGTTCCGCGGCGATGGGCTCCGCGGGGGCGGCGGACTCGGACGCGGCGGGGGGCTGGGCGGGGGCTTCGGGCGGCAGCGCCGCCTCGGGTGCCGCCTCGGCGGGGATGCCTTCAGGGTTCTGCTGTTCCTGCATGGGGTCCTGCTCGTGCATCGCCTTGCGCTCCTGCCAGGGCCCGCCGGGCCAAAGGCGCATCATACCGCGAGGGCCGCGGGCCCGTCCCGCGGGGAGATCCCCGGCCAGCGCACCGGCCGGCCGCGCCCCCGCCGCTTCCATCTACACTGGCCCCATGGCCGTCCAGCCCCTCCACAAGTTCCGGATCATCGACCTCTCCCGCATCCTGGCCGGCCCCTTCTCCACCCAGCTGCTGGCGGACCTCGGCGCGGACGTCCACAAGATCGAGCCCCTGGACGGCGATCCCACCCGCGGCTGGGGCCCGCCCTTCGACCCCGTGGACGGCGAGAGCGCCTACTTCCGCTGCGCCAACCGCGGCAAGACCAGCGAGGCCCTGGAGCTCCACGCGCCGGAGGGCAAGGCGCGCCTCCTGGAGCTGCTGAAGGACGCGGACGTGCTGGTGGAGAACTTCCTGCCGGATTCCGCCGCGCGCCTCGGGCTGACCTGGGGTAAGCTCCACGCCCAGTTCCCCAAGCTCATCGTCGCCTCCATCCGCGGCTTCGCCTCGGACGTGGAGGCCTCCCGGCGCGCGGGCTACGACTTCATCCTCCAGGCCGAGAGCGGCTGGATGAGCATCACCGGCGAGGTGGAGGGACGGCCCATGAAGATCGGCGTCGCCCTGGTGGACGTGCTGGCGGCCCTCTACACCGCCAACGGCGTGCAGGCGGCGCTGCTGCACCGGGAGCGCACCGGCGAGGCCCTGCACGTGGAGGTGCCGCTCATGGAGGCCGCCCTGGCGGGGCTGGTGAACGTGGGCTCCGGCGCGCTGCTCACGGGCCGCCCGCCGCGGCGCTACGGCAACGCCCATCCCCAGATCGTGCCCTACCAGACCTTCCGCTGCCGCGACGGCGAGGTGGCCATCGGCGTGGGCAGCGACAAGCAGTTCGAGATCCTGGCCCTCTGGCTCGGGCTGGACCTGGAGGCGAACCCGGCCTGGCGCGTGAACCGCGGGCGGGTGGAGGACCGGGAACGGCTCGTCGCCGAACTGGAGTCGAGGCTGGCGTCCCGGGGCGTGGAGGAGATCCTCGAGGCCTGCGACGCCGACGCCATCCCCGCAAGCCGCGTGCGCACCGTGGACGACGTGCTCTTCCGCCAGGCGGGCAGGCTGCACCACCTCATCCAGCCCCTCTTCGACGAGGAGAGCGGGCGCATGGTGCCCTCCCTGGCCACCCCGGTGCTGCTGAACGGCCAGCGGGCCTGCTCGGCCCGGGTGCCGCCGCGGAAACCCCGTGCCTAGGCCCCTCGACCGGGGGCTCCGGCCCCTGGGCTCGGCGTCCGCCTCGGCCCGGACCGCGGAGGCGGCGGCGGAACAGCGCCTGCGCCAGGCCTGGCCCCTGGTGGTGGGAGAGGGCCTCGCGGGACGCACCCGCCTGCTCCGGGTCCGGCAGGGCGTCCTGGTGATCGGGGCCTGGGATCTCGAGCGCCTGGCCGCCCTCCGGCTGGCCGCGGCCTCCGCCTGGCCGGACCTGCGCGTGAGGCTGCGCCTCCTCCTCGGTCTGGAGCTCTCAGGGGTGGAGACCGAACCCTGCGACCCGCCTCCGCCCCCCCGCGCGGCCGGGGCCCACCGGGGAACCGCGCCCGAAGGTGACGCCCTGGGCCGCCTCCTCCGCGCCGCGAGGGGCCGCGCCGGCTAGCCGTGGAACGAGCCGCCCCCCGCCGGGCGGAGGCGCACCGTGAAGCTCGACTCGTACTCCACCCCCGAGACGAGCCGTCGCCAGCCGAGGCTGAAGGCGAGCTCGGGATGCCGCCCGGATTCGAGGGCCTCGAGGATCGTCGCCCGGACATGGCGGTAGAGGTCCCGCCTCGCCTCCAGGTCCAGCTCCTCCTCCCGCAGTTTGAGGTAGCTCCACTTGGCCTCGAGGTAGGCGCGGTTCACCATCCAGTTGAGGCCCCGGTCCTTGAGGGCGGCGTGGGCCACCCGCTGGGATTCGTCGTGGGGAATGGAGCTCAGCACGTGGTGGGGGTAGCGGCGCCGCTCCAGACCCCGCCACCGCAGGCGCGTGTAGAGGTCGTGGTCCTCGGCTCCCCAGCCCTCGATGGCTTCGTCGTAGCCGCCGACGGCGCGGAAGGCGTCGGCGGGGACGACCACGGTCCCCATCAGCTCATGGGGGCCGCCCTCGCTGAGGAGGTAGGCGGCGGGGTCCAGCAGGGGATGCACCAGGACGCTGAAGCCGGGGTCGAGGAGCACGTCGGCGTCCACGAAGCAGAGCCAGCGGCCCGAAGCCCGGGCGGCCCCCGCGTTCCGCGCCGCGGCCAGGTTGAAATGGGCGCGGCCGGGCACGCGCACCACGCCGGCCTGGGCATGGTGGGCCTTCACCCAGTCCCCGCTTCCGTCCGGGCAGGACCAGTCCACCACCACCACCTCCGAGTCCGGCTGCGCGAGCCAGGTGGGAAGGGCGCGCCGGAGGTGTTCCAGTCGGCCCATGCAGGTCGAGATGTAGGAGACGAGGGGCATGGGCGGTCACCGGGAAGCCGCTCCAGTTCACCGCTCCCGGGGCGCCCCGTCCAGCGGCGGGCACCCCGCGCAATTCCCCGTGGACCCGCGCCGGGTCTTTCGGTAGGCTGGAGGCCTTCGGGGCGTGGCTCAGCCTGGTAGAGCGCTCGGTTCGGGACCGAGAGGTCGGAGGTTCGAATCCTCTCGCCCCGACCAATCCCGCGCGAGGGACCTCCGGTCGGAGGTTCCTCCCGCCGATCGGGCAGGACATCCAGTCCTGCCCTCCCGCGACCCGCTGCGCCGGGTCGCGGAGGCGGGTCCCTCCTCTCGCCCCGACCAATCCCGCGCGAGGGACCCTTCAGGGTCCTTCCTCGTTTCAGGAGGCCGTGCGGGTGCTCCCCCTCCTTGGGAATGCCGCGAAAGCGTGGGAGACTTGGGTTTCGCCCGGGGGCCCCTGCACCATGACGGATGCCTGCACGATCCTGACCACCTGCGGGAGCGAGGAGACGGCCCTCACCATCGCCGCGGCCCTGGTGGACCAGGGCTTCGCGGCCTGCGTCAACATCCTCCCGAACGTCAAGAGCTACTACTACTTCAAGGGCGAGACCCAGCTCGACGAGGAGGTCATGCTGGTCATCAAGACCACGCAGGAGAACTTCCCCAAGGTGAGCGAGGTCATCACGGACCTGCACACCTACGAGGTGCCCGAGATCGTGATGTTCCCCATCGCCGGAGGCAGCGCCCCCTTCCTCGACTGGATCCGGACCTCGGTGAACCGGCTGGTGTGAGGCCCGCCTCGGGGCCCACCTTGGGGCTTTGGCCTTTACGCTTTAGGCTTTAGCCCAGACGCATCCCCGGCTTGGGCCAGAGCCCAGAGCCCAGAGCCCAGAGCCCGACATGGAAAAGACCCTCAGCCTCGAGTTCCTGCGCGTGGTGGAGGAGGCGGCCATCGCCTGCTCCCGCAGCATCGGCCATGGCCGGCGCAAGCACAGCGACAAGCTGGCGGTGGAGGCCATGCGCAAGGCCATGGAGCAGGTGCGCATGGACGGCACCATCGTCATCGGCGAAGGGGAGCGGGACGAGGCGCCCATGCTCTACATCGGCGAGAAGGTGGGGCTGGGCGCGGGCCACCCCGAGGTGGACATCGCGGTGGACCCTCTCGAGGGCACCAACCTCTGCGCCACTGGCGCGCCCAACGCCATCGCCGTGCTGGCGGCCTCGGAGAAGGGCGGCCTGCTCCACGCTCCGGACCTCTACATGGAGAAGCTGGTGGTGGGCCCCGCGGCCAAGGGCAAGGTGGACCTGGACGCCCCGGTGATCGACAACCTCCAGGCCGTCGCGAAGGCCCTCGACCGGAAGATCGGCGACCTCACCGTGAGCGTGCTGGACCGGCCGCGGCATGAAAGCCTCATCGCCGACATCCGCGCCGCCGGCGCCCGCATCCAGCTCATCGGGGACGGCGACCTCAGCGCGGCCATCTCCGCCGCCGTGAGCGGCACCGGCGTGCACGCGGTCATGGGCATCGGCGGCGCGCCGGAGGGCGTGCTCAGCGCCGCGGCCCTGAAGTGCCTGGGCGGCGAGATCCAGGGCCGGCTCAAGGTGGACACCAACACCGCCTCCCGCGAAAAGGCCGAGGAGATGGGCGTGGACTTCGGCCGCGTCTACGGGACCGACGACCTGGCTCCCGGAAAGCAGATCATCTTCGCCGCCACCGGCGTCACCACCGGCAACCTGCTCCAGGGCGTGCGCTTCTTCGGCCACGGCATCCGCACCAGTTCCCTGATCCTCACCCACTTGAACCGGCAGGTGCAGTTCATCGACACCGTGCGCGTGGACGAGCGGGACGGGGTGACGGTGCGGTTCTAGGGCGATGCCCGAATCCCTCCGCACCCGCCTCTGGCGCTGGACCTTCAACCTCTGGCCCTGCTACCGCGGCACCGGCGGACGGGTCACCTACATCGCGGCCGACTGGCGGGAGGCGCGCATCAGGCTCCCGAAGAACTGGCGGACCCACAACTACGTGGGGACCATCTTCGGCGGCAGCCTCTACGCCTCGGTGGACCCCTTCTACATGATCATGCTCATGAACAACCTGGGGCCGGGCTTCGTCGTCTGGGACAAGGCCGCCACCATCCGCTTCCGCCGCCCCGGCCGCTCGACCCTCTTCGCCACCTTCCGCCTGGACGAAGCCGAGCTCCGGGAGATCCGCGACCTGCTGCGGGACCTGCCCAAGGTGGACCGGACCTACACCGTGGAGCTGGTGGACCAGGAAGGCACCGTCCACGCCACCGTCGAAAAGGTCATCCACATCGCGCGGAAGGGGGCGTGACGCCCCCTCCCGGCTACTGGAAATCCTGGCCGGCCTTGCCCACGTTGGCCCAGGCCGTGGGCGTGTAGGGCGGGTTGAGGCTGGGATCGGCCACGAAGCGCTGGGTCCAGGTGGCCTGGTCGATCAGCAGCCCGAGGACGGGGGACGGCGAGGCCTTCACGTTCTGGTTGTAGGGATCGTCCCCGTGGTCCAGGTAGAGGTTCTCGGAGGGGAACCAGGCGGCCTGGTGGCCGGAGGTGAGCACCGGCCCCTGCACCCAGACGGGGAGCACCGGGATGTTGAGGGTGCGCAGGGTCTGGCAGAGGAAGGCCACGCTGCCGTGGCAGCCGGCCGTCCAGTGCAGCTTGCCGAACTGCGGGTTGTTGGCGTCCACCGTGCCCGCCACGATGGCGGAGATGGGCGGGAAGCCCCGGTAGCCCCAGCGGGCCTCGTTGGCGCTGTAGCTGGAGCCGCCCACCATGTGGTCCATGGTGTGGCGCATCCAGTCCAGCACACCGCCGATGGTTTCCAGGCGCGTCGCGCCAAGGCAGCCGGCGTCCCGCAGGAAGGGGAAGGTCCAGGTGGGGGCCGCGAAGGCGGTCTGGGGGAGGTTGTCGGCCACCTGTGCGGGTACGTGCCAGGGATCCAGGCCGAAGGAGTAGGCCGCGGGCGAACCGCCCATCGGGCCCACGTTCCAGGCCATGGAAGTGCTGTCCAGCAGGATGCGGAGAGCCGCGTCGTCGTAGGCCGCAAGGCTCCAGGGCACCTGCTGGGTCAGTTCGAGGAAGAGGGCGAAGCCCACGTGCGCCGTGAAGAGCTTCCACATGGCGTCCTGGGCCAGGTAGAGCCTCGGCGCGGTGTCGGAGGCCAGGAAGGGGTCGAGGTTCACGGGCCTGTCCGTGGGGCCGCCCGGGTCCATGGGCGCCTGCACGGCGCCGCCGGCGGCCCAGGCGAAGGCGTTCAGGTAGGCCTGGTTCAGGTCGGCCTTCTGGGCGGCGGTCCAGGCGGGCCAGGCCACCTTCATGGCCTCCGTCGGCGGGTTGTAGATGGGGCTCGAGTGGCCGGTCTGCCACTTGATGGCGGAGGCCACCGCGGGGTGGGCCGTGAGCCAGGCGTTGAGATCCGGGGCGGTGGTCATCGGAGCGCGGGCCGCCACCGCCGTGGCCGTGCTGAGCTGGTCGAGCACCGTCGCGCTTACGGCGGCGGGAGGCAGGGCCGAGGCGAAGCCGAAGAAGAAGGAGCTCTTCCCCAGGCCCGGGGCGGTGCCCGCCGACACCGGCGAGGCGAAGGTGAAGGTGGTGTTGCCCGCGTCGTCCTGCACCGCCGAAGCGAGGCCCACGGTGCCGAGGCCGCCCTGGGTGACGACGAAGACCTGGTCGGCGCTGCCGTCCTTGTTGTAGTCCAGGCTCCCGACCAGGGTTCCGGTCTTCACGGTGAGGGAGAGGATGCCGTTGGGGGCCCGGGGCGCCACCACCGCGTTGCGCAGGTCCACGCGGTAGAGCACGGCCCAGTAGCCAGCGCCCGGGGCGCCGGCCACGCCGCGATAGGTTCGCGACTGCAGGAAGCCCGCGCCATTGCCCACGGGCAGGGGGGAGGAGGAGTCCGTCACGGTGACCGTGCAGGAGGGGTTGAACACGCAGTTGATGGCCGGGGCCGCGACGGCGACCACCTTGAGGGGTCCGCCCGCCAGGGCGGGCAGGGCCGGGAGAAGGAGGAGGGCCAGGCGACGCATGGGGCTCATGGGGGCTCCGGGGTCCGCGCCGGCGGGTGCCCGGCGTGGTCCCAGCATCGGCCCCCGCGGTCCCGGCCGTATGGTCCAGTTCCGAACTTCGCGCCTATGCCAGTTCCGAACTTCCCGCCTATGCCAGTGGCGCCCCTAGCGGACCAGCTCCCCGGCCCTCACGAAGCGCACGTCGGCCTTCGAGGCCGGGATGAGCTTCTCCAGCGCCGCCACGGTCTCGGAGTGGATGTGGCCGATGGCGATGGCCTCGCCGTCCTTTTTCGCCAACGCCACGGCCCGCTCCCACTGCTTCCGGATCTCCTCGAAGTCCTTCGAATCGTCGAGGAACACCTTGCGCGACGCGGAAGGCAGGCCCAGCTCCTTCGCCACGTCGAAGGCCACGGTCTCCTTGGTGGTCCGGCTGTCCACGAAGAACAGCCTCCGTCCCCGGAACTCCTCCAGCACGATGCGCATCCGCGGGCGGTCGGCGGTGAGCTTGCTGCCCATGTGGTTGTTGGCCCCGGCGATGAAGGGGACGTCGGCGAGGGCCTTGCGGGTGCGGGCCCGCAGCTCCGCCTCGGGGAGCGTGTCCAGCAGCGCGTCGGGGCCGGGGTTCTTGTCCTCCCGGCCCTCCATGGGCAGGTGCAGGATGACCTCCTTGCCCGCCCGGTGGGCGATCTCCGCGCTCGCCTTGGTGTGCTCCTGGTAGGGCAGCACCGCCACGGTGAAGGGCACCGGCTGGGCCACCAGGCGGGTGACCAGCTCGGGCTCGGCGTAGCCCAGGTCGTCAATGATGATCGCGAGCCTGGGCAGCGCCGGCTCGGGGGCCTTCGCCTCCTTCTGCGGCGGCGCCTTGGGTTCGACCGGATGCGGTTTCGCCGGCTCCGGCGCGGGCCGGACCGGAGCCGGTTTGCGCGGCGGGGGCTTGCGTTCGCAGCCCGTCTGGCCGAGCACCGCGCCGATCCCGACACCGGCCAGCAGCACGGCCAGCGCCCAGCCCACCAGCGCCGGCGTGCTCAGGCCCCCTTTGCGGGCGCGCCCCACGGCTCAGGCCACCTCGCCGGCGGTGGCCAGTCGGAGGGAGGCCGGGCGCAGGAGGGAGGCCGTCTTCGACGCGGGCCTGTCCCCGGCCTTGGGATCGGGCCTGGCCTCCAGGAGGGGCAGGAGCTTGGGCAGCGGGTCCTCGGTGGCCTTGAGGCCGCGCAGCGCCACCGTGGGCTCGACCCCGGCGCGGTCCAGCTTCTCGCCGCCCGCCCCGACCCAGCGCCGGGTGACCAGTTCCACCGCCCCGCCCTGGCGGAGGAGGATGCGGCTCCGCTCGACCCCCAGGGCCGCGGTGCGCTCGCCGTAGACCGCGAGACCCAGCTTCTTCAGGGCCGAGGCCAGGGCCTCCGGGGCGCCCCAGGTTCCCGGGCCCGCCAGGACCACGGCCTTCGCGAAGGCGGGCAGCCCCGCGGGCGCCACGGGGACCGCGGTCTCCTTCACGTCGCCCTCCTTGCCCCCGGCCTCCTGGACCGTGGCCAGGGTGGCCGGGGCGGCGGCGAAGCATCCCGCGGCCTTGGCGGCCTCGGCCAGGTCCCCGCCCATGCAGGCGCGGAGGTCGAGCACCAGGGTCTGCTTGGGATCCAGCCCCGCCAGGGCGGCCCGCAGTTCGGCGGCCCGGCCGGGGGCGAGGTCCGGGAGGCCGACCAGCACCGCCTTCTCCTCCCGGTGCACGCTGACCGCCGCGGCGGCGGGCAGGGCGTAGTGGAGCTTCACCAGGGTGGAGGTGGTCGCGCCGCTCGCGTAGCGCAGCAGGCCGACCTCCGAGCCCACGGGACCGCGCAGCGACCGCTCCAGGGCCCAGGCGCTCTGGTCCTTGAGGGACTCGCCGTTGATGCGCCGGATCACGTCGCCGGTCTGGAAGCCCGCCTCCGCGGCCGGGGAGCCGGGGCGCACCGCGACCACCTGGGCGTAGATGCCCCGCTTGAGGACCTTCAGGCCCGTCTCGCCCGGGCCGGGATCCGGCAGGCGCAGGTCCTCGGGGCTCAGGTAGGCGTTGAGGGGATGGGCCCGCTCCAGGGTGGCCAGCAGGCCTCCCTGGACCACCTTCTCCATGTCCGGCCGGTCCACGTAGTTGTCCCGCACGATGCCCAGCACGTCCTGGATGTCCGCGAGGCCCGCGAGCGGGTCCTGGGCGGAGGGCTTGGCCTCCTGCCGCGCGGCCACGCGGAGGTCCCGGGAGGCCCCGAGGTTCTGCACCACCACGGGCCAGGAATAGAGGGCCACCAGGGGCAGGGAGATCAGGGAGAGCACGGTGCGCTGATGCATCGGACTAGTGTAGGCCGGCGGGGGGGAAAGTTCCCGGGGATCCGCCCCGCCTAGGCCTGGAACCAGCCCGAGCCGCTGCTGAAGCCTTTGTTCTTGGCGTGCATCTGGGCATGGCGGGCCAGGGCCAGGTCCACGAGCCGGGACAGGAGCTCCGGATAGGAGACGCCGCTGGCGGCCATCATCTTCGGGTACATGCTGATGCTGGTGAACCCGGGGATGAGGTTGATCTCGTTGAGGAACACGCGCCCCGTCAGCCGCTCCAGGAAGAAGTCCACCCGGGCCATGCCGAAGGCGTCCAGGGCCCGGAAGGCCGAGGAGGCCTGCTTTCGCACGAGGTCGATGAGCTCCGGGGGGATGTCCGCCGGGATGGCGGTGGCGCTCTTGCCGGCCAGGTACTTGTCCTCGAAGGTGTAGAACTCGTCGGCCACCAGCACCTCGCCGGGCGCGCTCACGAAGGGGTCGTCCCCCCCCAGCACCGCCACCTCGAGCTCGCGCACGTCCAGGCCCTGTTCCACCAGCACGCGGCGGTCGAAGGCGAAGGCGCGGTCGAGGGCCCCCGGCAGGTCCTCGGCGCGCTTCACCTTCTCCACGCCGATGGAGCTGCCCAGGTTCGCGGGCTTGATGAAGAGCGGCAGGCCCAGGGGCGCGCAGGCGGCGAGGCAGGCCTCCCGGTGGGCGGTCCAGCGCTCCTCGGTGAGGCCGACGTAGGGCACCACGGGCAGGCCTTCCGACTCCCAGATGCGCTTGGTGATCCACTTGTCCATGCCCGCCGCCATGGCCAGCAGGCCCGCGCCGGTGTAGGGCCGGTGCAGCAGCTCCAGGTAGCCCTGGATCTGGCCGTCCTCGCCCCCGGCGCCATGGAGCGCGTTGAAGAAGACGTCGGGGAGGGGCGTGTCCTCCGCCCCGGCTTCCAGGGGAAGGAAGGGATGGCCGCTCCGCTCCGGCAGCTCCCCCTTGGAGAGCCGCTCGAAGGGGTCGCCGGCCTCCGTGGAACGCACTGCCCAGACGCCGTTGCGTGCGATGCCCAGCGGCCGCACCTCGAAGCGGGCGGGGTCCAGGTGCTGGGCGATGGCGCGCGCGCTGACGATGGAGACTTCGTGCTCGGGGCTCTCCCCGCCGAAGAGGAGGCCGATGGAGAGGCGGGTGGAGGTCATCCGAGCAGGATAGCGGCCTCCGCGGAGAGGTCCGCGACCTCTCCCTGACGTCCCCGGGATCGTGGGTCGGAACTTTTGCCGCGCCATGGCGGTCCCATGCCCCATGCCCTCCGCGAGGGGCCTACCCTTCAGAACGAAATCCCCGAGGTGATCCATGCGCGCGCTCTTCGCCGCCGTCCTCCTCTGCGCCGGCATCCCGGCCCTCCGCCCCCCCCGCCCCGCCCCCCCGGCGGCCCCCCAGGAGCCCCGGCCGGAGCCGCGCCCCCAGGCCCCGCAGGCCATCGCCCGGCCCGCCATCCAGGTGCCCGGCCCCGACGGGAAGGCCGTGCCCGCGCGGATCCGTGACCTCTCGGTGGACGTCCAGATCGTGGGCAGCCTCGCCATCACCACCTGGGACTTCACCCTGTTCAACCCCCAGGACCGCGTGCTCGAAGGGGAATTCGTCTTCCCCCTCGGGGACGGCCAGACCGTCTCCCGCTTCGCCATGGACGTGAACGGCGCCCTGCGGGAAGGCGTGGTGGTGGACAAGGCCAAGGGCCGCCAGGCCTTCGAGGAGATCGTGCGCCGCGGCGTGGATCCGGGCCTGCTGGAGAAGCTGGAGGGCAACGTCTTCCGCGCCCGGGTGTACCCGATCCCGGCGCATGGCGCCAAGCGCGTGGTGATCGCCTACGAACAGGAGCTGGGGACCTCGGCGAAGGCGCCCAGCTCCCTTCGCTATGCGCTGCCCCTGGACCTGCCCGCCCCCGTGGACCGCTTCCGGCTCAAGGTCGAGGTGTTGGAGCAGGCCCTCAAGCCCAGCGTGGAAGGCAGCCCCTTCGAAACCTTCGACCTGAGCCCCTGGCAGAAGGCCTACCGCGCCGAAGGCGAGCGGCGGGACTTCCAGCCCGCGCGGCCCCTGGTGCTGGAGATTCCGCGGCCCCCGGACGCCTTCGGCGCCTTCGTGGAGGAGGCCTCCGACGGCCGCTACGCCTACGCCTCGCTGCTGCCGCTGGCCCGGCGCGCCCCCAAGGCCGCGCCCCGGCGGATCCTGGTGGCCTGGGACGCCTCGGCCTCCGCGGCCAAGCGCGACCGGGCGAAGGAGCTGGACCTGCTGGCCCGCTACCTGAAGCGCCTCGGGACCGCCGAGGTCGCCCTCTGCGTCTTCCGCAACGAGGCCGAGCCGGTCCGCCGCTTCCCTGTGGTGGACGGTGACGCGTCGGCGTTGAGGCGCGCCCTCGAGGCCGAGCCCCTGGACGGCGCCACCACCTTCGGCGCCCTGAGGCTCGACCAGGAGACCGCCGACGAGGTGCTGCTCTTCAGCGACGGGCTCAGCACCCTCGGCTCCAACGAGGCCCGGCTTCCCGGCGCGCCCCTGGTGGCGGTGAACTCCGCCGCCGTGGCCGCCCCGGCCTTCCTGCGCGGCCTCGCGGAGGAGCGCGGGGGCGAGCTGGTGGACCTGGCCTCGGGCAGTGTGGACGAGGCCCTCGAGGCCCTGCGCACGCGGCCCCTGGCCTTCCTCGGCGCCACCGTGGAATCGGGCCGGGTCACGGACCTGCTGCCCGCCAAGGGCGCCCTGGTGCGGGGGGCCTTCGGGATCGCCGCGAAGCTCGGCACCGAGACTGCGATCCTGCGCCTGGCCTTCGGCCACGGCCGCACGCCCGAATTCACCAAGACGGTGGTCCTCGGCCAGGGCAGCGCCGCCCCGGCCCGGCGCCTCTGGGCCCAGAAGCAGCTCGCGGAGCTGGCCCGGGACCCTGAAGGCAACCGCGAGGCCATCGTGGCGCTCGGCACGCGCTTCGGCATCGTCACCGAGGGCACCTCGCTGATCGTCCTCGACAGCCTGGAGGACTACGTCCGCTACCGCATCGAGCCTCCGGCCGAGATGCGCGAAGCCTACTTCCAGCGCGTGAAGCAGGAGGCCGCGTCCGCCCAGCGCCAGGAGCGCGACCGTCTCGACCAGGTGCTCCAGCAGTGGAAGGAGCGCCAGGCCTGGTGGGAGCAGACCTTCAATCCCCCGCCGGTGAAGGACAAGGGGCAGGCCATCGCCGGCGGCGTGGTCGGGGGCGTCGCCGGTGGAACATCCCGTTCGATTCCGGCGACACCACCGCCGCCTCCGCCGGCCGAAGCGCCCCGCCCCTCGCCCGCGGTGGCCACCGAGGCCCTGGCCGACGCCGCTCCGGAGGCCCCCCGCGCCCAGCACGCCCGGATGGTGAAGACCGCCGCCAAGCGCGACGGCGGCCCGGGCTCCCGCGAGCTCGACCAGGCGGAGCGCAAGGAGGAGGCCGACGACCGCCGCGCCGCCGCCATCGAGCTGAAGGCCTGGAACCCCGACACGCCCTACCTCAAGACCCTGCGGGCGCTGTCGAAGTCGGACCGCTACCGCGCCTACCTGGACCTGCGCCAGGACTGGGAGCAGCAGCCCGGCTTCTTCCTGGACGTGGCGGATCTCCTGCGGGAGGGCGGCGACGAACGCCTCGCCCTGCGGGTGCTCTCCAACCTCGCCGAACTGAAGCTGGAGGACGCCGCCCTCTTCCGCGTCCTGGGCCACCGCCTGGGCCAGATCCACCGCGCCGACCTCGCGGTGTGGGTCTTCGCGAAGGTGAAGGCCTGGCGGCCCGAGGAGCCCCAGAGCACCCGCGACCTGGCCCTGGCCTGCGCGGAGGCCGGTGAGACCCAGCGCGCGGCGGACCTCCTCTGGGAGGTGGTGAAGGGCCGCTGGGACGGCCGCTTCCGGGACGTGAACCTCATCGCCCTCGGCGAGCTGAACGCCCTGCTGGCCCGCGGGAAGGGAACGTTGCGCGTGCAGGGCATGGACGCGGCGTTCCTGCGCAACCTGCCGGTGGATGTCCGCGTGGTGCTCAACTGGGACACCAACGACAGCGACATGGACCTCCACGTGGTGGATCCCCGGGGCGAGACCTGCTTCTACGGCCACCAGGCCACGGCCCTCGGCGGGCGCATCAGCGCCGACGTCACCGGCGGCTACGGGCCGGAGGAGTTCCTCCTCAAGCGCGCCATCCCCGGCCGCTACCTCATCAAGGCGAACTACTTCGGCACCCGCCAGCAGACCGTCATCGGCGCCACCACCGTGAAGCTGGAGCTCTACCTGCGCTACGGCACCGGCCGCATGGAGAACAAGTCGGTGATCCTGCGCCTCACGGGCCAGAGCCGCATGGTGGACGTGGGGGAGTTCGTGTTCGGGGAGTGAGCGCGGACGGGGTGCATGAATGGGGCCGTCCGAAGGCGGCCCCTTTCATGCCGTGGCCTCCCGCCGCTCCGTCCGCACCACCAGCACGTCGCAGGGGGCGTGGCGGATCACCTTCGAGGCCGTGCTGCCGAAGAGCAGGTGCTCGATGGCGCTGTGGCCCACCTGCCCGATCACCAGCAGCGTGTCCTTGTCCGCCGCGGCCAGGAGGGTCTCCGCGGGCGGGCCGCTGAGGATCTCGCCCTTCGCGTCGGGATAGGGTTCGAGCCAGGTGTCCATGAGGAGGCCGGCCTTGGGCTTGGCCTCGTGGAACCAGGCGGGGTCGCCCATGGAGACGTACATGGAGCGGGACGCCACGGAGGGCACCTCCACCACGTGGACCGCGTGGAGGGGGAGCTTCAGGTCCCGGGCCCATTCGGCGGCCCGGGCCAGGGCGCTGCGGCTGCTGGGGGAGAAGTCGATGCCGACGAGGACCTTCTTGACCATGGGACACCTCGCGTACGCCCCGCAAACGTAGGTCCGCGAACGTGCACACTCGGTCACATCGGCGGCGTTCGGGGACGGCGCCGGGACTGGGGCGGGCGGGTGAAAACCCGGCACCGGAAGGGGGCCTGGAGGCCCCGCCGAACCCGCGGGTGATGGGCATCACGAAGGCCGTGCGGATTTCTTGCATCGCCGGGTGGGGGGCACCACGTTGGACTGCCTTGCAAGGTCCTGCGCCGGCTCCGACTGCGGCCCCGAGGCCGCGGCCCGGCGCGACAGCCCAACCGTCCACCACTTCCGCGCGGAAGGTGCTGGACGGCCCGGATTCGCATGCCCCCGGCTCCTCCGCGCGCCCTCTTCCGGAGACCCCCATGCTCAAGCTCATCAAGCGCCGCAACACCCCGCAGTCACCCGCCCTCGACCGGCCCTGGGGCTCGCCCTCCATGTCCTCCCTGATGGACTGGGACCCCTTCCAGGACTTCTTCGGCGTCGATCCCTTCCGCGCCGTCCGGGCCGACATCGGCCAGGACCTCTTCCCCGCCCTGGAGCTGAAGGAGACCCCCACCTCCTTCGACCTGAAGATGGACGTCCCCGGCGTGAAGGAGCCGGACCTGGACGTGAACCTCTCGGGCAACCGCCTGACCATCACGGGCAAGCGGGACGCCGAGAAGAAGGAGGAGAACGAGACCTACCACAGCTACGAGCGCCGCTTCGGCTCCTTCACCCGGGTGGTGAACCTGCCGGAGGACGTGGCCATCGACAAGATCGCGGCCTCGCTCAAGGACGGCGTGCTGAACATCAGCGTGCCCAAGCTGCCCGAGGCCCGCCCGCAGAAGATCAGCATCTCGGCCACCTGAAGCCGGCCCGTCGCCAACCTCCGCCGCGGGAGCAGCGCTCCCGCGGCGCCGTCCTGGGAGATCCCATGAACGTCCAGGAGCTCTGCCCCCCCTACGTGGCCTCATGCCGCGCCGACGCGAACCTCGCCACCGTGGCGGAGCTGATGCGCGAACACGACTGCGGCATCCTCCCCGTGGTGGACGCGTCCCACCGGCTCCTCGGCGTGCTCACGGACCGCGACATCTGCATGGCCCTGACCTCCACGGGCTGCCGCGCCACGGACATCCTCGCCCGGGACGCGATGACCACGCCGGTCTACTGCGTGCGCTTCGACGACACCGCGGCCCACGCCCTCAAGGCCATGCGCCAGCATCGCGTGCGCCGCCTTCCCGTCACCGAGGAGGACGGGACCCTGGGAGGCATCCTCTCCCTCAACGACCTGGTGCTCGCCGCCGGGGAGCCCAAGGGCGCGAAGCTCGTCTCGCCGACCTACGAGGAGGTCATGCGCACCCTCAAGGCCCTGTGCGCGCGGAAGCCGTCGGCGGGCCTGGGGCGGCCCCGCCAGGAAGTCGCGAAGGTCTGACCAGAAGCCTGCCGCCCGGATCCTGGGGTGCGGGGCCTGAACGCCCCGGCCTCAGGCGAGGGCGTGGATCCAGCTCTCGAGGTCCGCGGGCTCCAGGTGCACCAGGTCCCGGTCCAGGGTCGCGTCCACCTTCCGCGCGACGGTGTGGCCGACATGCTTCTTCAGGAGGCCGAGGAAGCGGGGCGGCGCCACCAGCACCAGGCCGTCGTAGGCGTGCTCGTCCAGGCCCGTCTTGAGCAGGGCGGCGAGCTGGCGGGCGAAGCGCTCCTCCTCCTCCCGCTGGCGCGGCTCGTCGGAGCCCAGGCCCGGCCGGTCGCCCCGGCCCGCGGGCCCCTGCCCCCTCCGGCCGGCCGCGTCGGCGAGGAGGTCGTGGCCGTGGGCGGCGCTCTCGACGTGGATGGCGTCCGAGATCTCCCCCAGGTCCCGACCGCTGGACTGGAAGAGCCGCGCTCTGGCGGCGTTGGCGACGAGGATCCAGGTCTGCCGCTTCATGGGCGCCTCCGTGGTCATCCGCGACCAACCTAGGGACGCCGCGAAACCCCCGCCCGCCATTCGTGATGCAGGGCACCGCCGGGCGGCGCGGCCGGGACCTACGTTTCCCAGACATCCCCGGGTCTCCGGGGATGGAGGGCCTCCCATGCGGACCTGCACCCAGCATCTCCGGACCGAGTGCGTCGTCGAGCTCGGGGACCGGGTCTGGGTGGAGGACCGCTTCCTGATCACGGAGCCGCGCCACCTCGACGCCCTCGCCGACCTCTTCCCCGATGGCGCCGAGCGGCCCTGGGCCACGCACCCCCTGGACCTGGACCTCTTCAACTACCTCTCCCGCCCCTTGGGCTTCCTGGCCACCTGGGAACCCGAGGGGCTCCTCGTCGCGAGGGTCCGCTGCTAGGCGACCCTTCCGCGTCCGTCCCGGGCGATCCCCGGGCTCCCGCCGCTGACGCGCGCAGGGCGCCATGCCCCTCGAAGGCACTCCCCTCTCCCCCCGCCAGACCATCACCGTGGTCCTGGCCGGAGGCCGCGGCAGGCGGCTGGAGGGCCTGACGGAGCGCTTCTCCAAGCCCGGCCTGGACTTCGGAGGCCAGTTCAAGATCATCGACTTCGCCCTCTCGAACTGCGTGAACTCGGGCTTCCGCCGGGTCATGGTGCTGACCCAGTACAACGCCCACTCCCTCCTGGAGCACCTGCAGCTCGGGTGGGGTTTCCTCAGCGGCCACCTCAACGAGTTCGTCCAGGCCTACCCGGCGGAGCAACAGGGGGACCGGGAGGCCTGGTACCTGGGCACCGCCGACGCCGTGTACCGGAACCTGCCCAGCATCATGTCCCACCGCCCCCGCAACGTGCTGGTCCTGGCGGGGGACCACGTCTACCGCATGGACTACAAGGCCTTCCTCCAGGACCACCTGCGGGCCGAGGCGGACCTCAGCATCGCCTGCATTGAAGTGCCTCGCGCGGAGGCTTCTGGCTTCGGCGTGCTCGCGGTGGACGCCGAGGACCGGGTCACGGCCTTCGCGGAGAAGCCCGCGGACCCGCCCGGCCAGCCCGAGGCCCCGGACCGCTGCCTGGCCAGCATGGGCATCTACTTCTTCAACGCCGGCTTCCTCTACGACCTGCTCAAGCGCGACGCCGCGGATCCCGGCTCCCAGCACGACTTCGGCCGGGACCTGATCCCGGCGGCCCTGGCCCGGGGGGCCCGGGTCTTCGCCCACCGCTTCGAGCACAGCGCCATCCGCAGCCTCCCGGGCGGACCCTACTGGCGGGACGTGGGCACCCTGGACGCCTTCTGGGACGCCAACATGGACCTCACGGCGCCGGAGCCGAAGCTGGACCTCTTCGACGCCGACTGGCCCATCTTCACGCACCTCGAGCCGCTCCCGCCCGCGCGCCTGGTGCACAGTCACGTGGAGCCCTCCCCCAGCGGCCACGAGAGCGTGGTGGGGCCGGGCTGCCTCGTGGAGGGGGCGCGCCTCGAAGGCTCGCTGCTCTCGAGCCGGGTGCGCATCCGCGCCGGAACCCTCGTGGAGGACAGCGTGGTGCTCCCGGACGTGGAGATCGGCTCGGGCTGCCGCTTCCGCCGCGCCCTGCTGGCGCGAGGCTGTCGCATCCCCGCGGGCATGGTGGTGGGCGAGGATCCCGAGGAGGACGCCCGGCGCTTCCGCGTCACCGCCGGCGGCATCACCCTCGTCACGCCCCGGCTGCTCCAGCGGAACCTGGGGTGAGCCCGTGCGCGTGCTCCACGCGGTGCCCGAGCTCCACCCCCTGGTGAAGGTGGGCGGGCTCGGGGACGTGGCGGCCGCCCTGCCGGCGGCCCAGGCCGCGCTGGGGCTGGACGTGCGGGTCCTGCTCCCCGGCCTGGCCCCATTTCTCGAAGGGATCGAGGATCTCGAAGCCTGCAGGCGTTGGCCCGGCGAAGGACGGCTCCTGCGCGGGCGCGCGCCCTCGGGCCTCCAGGCTTACGTGCTGGAAGCGCCCGACCGCTTCGGCGGCCAGGCCGGACCCTACGGCCACCCGCCCGGCGATCCCGGCGGCTACGTGGCCCTCGCGGGCGCGGCCACGCGCCTCGCGACCTCGGGGGACGGCCAGGGCTGGCGCCCGGACGTGCTGCACCTCCACGACTGGCCCACGGCCCTGGCCGCGTCCTACCTCCGGCGGCATCCCGGCCCCCGGGCCTCCACCGTGCTGACCATCCACAACGCGGCCTTCCAGGGGCTCTTCCCGGGTTCGGCCTTTGCTGCCCTGGGGCTGCCCGGGGAGGCCTTCACGCCCGAGGGCCTGGAGTTCCACGGCCGGGTGAGCCTGCTCAAAGCCGGCCTGGTGGATGCCGACCGGCTGGCCACCGTCAGCCCCACCTACGCCCGGGAACTGGTGACGCCGGCGGCGGGCTGGGGCCTCGAAGGGGTGTTCGCCCAGCGCGCCGGGGCCCTCTCCGGCATCCTCAACGGCGTGGACCCCGTGGCGTGGGATCCGGCCTCGGACCCGGCCCTGGCGGCGCCGGTGCGGGCCGGGGATCCGTCGGGCCGCGCGGCCAACCGGGCCGCCGCGCAGGAGGCCTTCGGACTGGCGATGGATCCCGAGGCGCCCCTCTTCGCCGTGGTGAGCCGGCTCGACCCGCTCAAGGGGCTGGACCTGCTGCTGGCCTGCGCGCCGGCCCTGCTGGCCCGCGGCGCCCAGCTCGCGGTGCTCGGCCATGGGGATCCGGGCCTGGAGGCGGACTTCCAGCGGCTGGCGGAGGCCCATCCCGGCAGGGCCGGGTGGACCGGCCGCACGGACGAGGGCCTGGCCCGGCGCCTCTTCGCCGGCGCCGACTTCCTCGTGGTGCCCTCCCGCTCCGAGCCCTGCGGCCTCACCCAGCTCTACGCCATGCGCTACGGGGCCGTGCCCGTGGTGCGCCGCACCGGCGGCCTCGCCGACACCGTGGCGGAAGGGCCCGGGGGCTCGGGCTTCGTCTTCGAGGCGGCCGAGCCCGAGGCGCTCCTGGCGGCCCTGGACCGGGCCCTCGGCCTGGCCCGGGATCCGGCGGGCCTCGCGGCGCTGCGGGACCGGAACCTGGGCCGCGACCACGGCTGGGAGGGCCCCGCCGCGGCCTACCGCAGCCTGTACGCCGAGCTCGCGGAAGCCTGACCCGTCCGAAGGAGGACCCCATGGACCATGCCCCGCTCTGGAAGGCCCTCGAGGGCCTCCCCATGGCCGGCTGGCTGAGGCCGGAAGAGCCCCGGCTGCCCGTGCTGGATCCCGAGACCCGCCTCCTGTGGTGCGGCATCGGCGGCTCCCTGGGCCCGGCCGCCGCCCTGGTGCGGGCGTTGGGAACGCCCCTGCAGCAGCGCCACTGGGTCCCCCTGGCCGGGCCCGAGCCGGAGACCCCGGCCCTGCGCCCCTCGGACCAGCTCGTGCTCGCCTCCAAGAGCGGCCGGACCCTCGAGCTCTGGACCTGGATCGCCCTGCTCCGGGGCCACCACGGCTGGGGCCGCTGGTCCCACGCGCCCCTCGTGCTGACCGCCGACGACGGGAACCCGCTGGCGCGCTGGGCCCGGAAGGAGGGCTGGACGATGCTGCCCCTGCCGGCGGCCGTGGGAGGGCGCTACGCCGCCTTCACCCCCGTGGGCACCCTGCCCCTGGCCTGGCTGGGGCGCGACGCCGCCGCCTTCCTCCGGGGCGCCCGGCGCGTCGTGGCGGAGGCCGAGGCACGGCAGGGGACCTGGGGCGGGCGGGTCTGGAGGGCCGTGGAGAAGCTGGTGGAGGGCTACGGCCGGGGCGTCCGCACCTGGGCCCTGGTGCCCTACGCCACGCGCCTCCAGAGCCTCGGCACGTGGTGGGTGCAGCTCGTGGCGGAGAGCCTGGGCAAGCCCGACCGCCAGGGCGTGCCCACGGGCCTCACGCCGGTCCCCGCGCTGGGGCCCCACGACCAGCACGCCCAGCTCCAGCGATGGCTGGCCGGACCCCGGGACCTCGGCGTCTGCGTCCTCACCCTCGCCCATCACCATCCGGAGGCCTACCTGGCCCCGCCTCCGGCCTCGCCCTTCCCCGGCCTGGAGCGCCTGAAGCCTTCCCAGGTGCTCCGGGCGGAGGCCGAGGGCACCCTCAAGGCCCTGCAGGAGGCCGGCATCCCGGTGCTGCACTGGCACCTCGAGGGCGGCCTCACCGAGGCGCAGCTGGGCGCGACCATGATGGCCTGGCAGCTCATCGTGGCCCTCACGGGCCTCGCCCTGGGCGTGGATCCCTTCGACCAGCCCGCGGTGGAGGCCTCCAAGCGCTTCACCGAGGCCCTGCTGGGCCTCGGCCCGGAGGTCCAAGGAGCCGCCGCTCAGGGCGGAGGCATCTGGCAGGAGTCCGCGAGGGCGGCCGGCAGGTAGCAGTCCCGGGTGTAGTCCATGACCATCCGGTCGGCATTGAAGCGCCAGGCCAGGGTGCGGATGGAGCGCTTCACCCGCTGGATCCAGGCCCGCGGGATCCCCTGGGCGTCCCGGTCGTAGTAGAGGGGCACCACTTCTTCTTCGAGAAGCCGGAAGAGGCTGTCCACGTCCCGGCCGTACTGACGGTTCGCGTCCACGTGGGCCTCCCCGTTGCCGATGGCGAAGCCGTTCTCCCCGTCGTAGGCCTCGGCCCACCAGCCATCCAGCACCGACATGTGGAGGGCGCCGTTGAGGATGGCCTTCATGCCGCTGGTGCCGCAGGCCTCCATGGGCCGCTGGGGCGTGTTGAGCCACACGTCCACGCCCTGGTAGAGCAGCCTGCCCACGTGGATGTTGTGGCCCTCGACGAAGGCCACCCGGCCCTTGAAACGGGGATCCTCGGCGAGACGCGCCACCCGCTGGACGAGGGCCTTGCCCGCCTGGTCCGCCGGGTGCGCCCGGCCCGAGAACACGAGGTTCACGGGCTGGCCGGGGCGGTCGAGCAGGGCCGCCAGGCGGTCCAGGTCGGCGAAGAGGAGATCGGGGCGCTTGTAGGGGACGAAGCGCCGGGCGAAGCCGAGGGTGAGGGCGTCCGCCACGAGGGGCGGCGGATCCAGGGGTGGCAGGTCCAGGCGCAGGCGCATCCTGGCCATCCGGCCCCGGATGAAGCGCAGGGTGCGGGCCTTGAGGATCTGCAGCACCTCCCAGATCTCGCCGGGGTCCAGGTGCTCCACCGGGGTCCAGGTGGCGGGCCTGGCGAGGCCCTCCATCCAGGCCGGGCCCAGGCGGGAGGTCAGGACCGTGGCCAGTTCCGGCGCCATCCAGGTGAGCAGGTGCACGCCATTGGTGATGTGGCCGATGGGCACCTCCGAGACCTTGCGCCCCGGCCACAGGGAGGTCCACATCTCCCGGGACACCGCGCCGTGCAGCGCCGAGACCCCATTGGCCCGGCGGCAGTGGCGCAGGGCCAGCACCGTGGGCAGAAAATATTCCGCGCTGTCGCCCTGGTGCACGCGGCCCAGGTCTACCACCTCGGGAAGGGGCAGGCCGATGCTCGCCGCGAGCGGCGCGAGGTGCTCCTCCACCAGGGAAGGCGGGAAGCGGTCGTGCCCGGCCTCCACCGGCGTATGGGTGGTGAAGATGGTGCCCTCGCCCGCGGCCCGCAGGGCGGCGCGCGGGGCCAGGCCGGCGGCCTCGTGCTTCTGCCGCGCCCACTCCAGGATGGCGAAGGCGCTGTGCCCTTCGTTGAGATGGATGGCGCCGGGGGTGATGCCCAGCAGGCGGATGGCCCGGAGGCCGCCGACCCCCAGCAGCAGCTCCTGCTGGATGCGGGTGCGCTGGTCCCCGCCGTAGAGGCGGGCGGCGAGGTGCTGGTCCTCGGGGCTGTTGCCGGGGTCGCAGGTGTCCAGGAGCAGGAGGCGCGCCCGGCCCACGTCCGCGGACTGGATGCGCAGGTACACTGTGCGCCCGGGCAGCTCCACGCCCACCCGCAAAGGCTCCCCGGCCTCGTCCCTCAGCATGGCCAGGGGCAGGTCCTTGACGTAGAAGGGCTCCACGATGTCCTGCTGCCAGTAGCTGGCGTCCAGCTCCTGCTGCACGTAGCCCTCGCGGTAGAGGAGCCCCACGCCCACCAGGGGCACGCCCAGGTCCGAGGCGCCCTTCAGGTGGTCCCCGGCGAGGATGCCCAGGCCGCCGGAGTAGATCGGGATGCACTCGTGGATGCCGAACTCGGCGGAGAGGTAGATCACCGGGCGGGACCGGAGGGCGCCGGCCCGGGTGAGGCCCCAGGTGGTCACGGGATGCAGGTACTCGGCGAGCTGGCGGCGGGCCCGGTCGATGCGGGAGGGCAGGTCCGTCTCCCGCATTCGCTCCTCGAGCAGGTCCGGATCGATCTCCTTGAGCACGGCGATGGGGTTGCGGTGGACCCGGTCGTAGAGGTCCGAGTCGAGATCCCGGAAGATGCCGCGCACTTCGGGGCGCCAGGTCCACCAGAGGTTCTGGGCGAGGTTCTTCAGCTTGTCCCGGGTGGATTCCATGGCGACGTCCCGTCGGTGGGGGGCAGCGCGCCCCTGGGCTTGAGGAAGAGGGCCCCGAGGGGGGGGAGCGTCAGGCAGAGGGACTGGGGGAAGCCGTGGCAGGGCACCGGCTCCGCGAAGACGGCCCCCAGGTTCCCGACGTCCGAGCCCCCGTAGTGCCGCGAATCGGTGTTGAGGAGTTCGCGCCAGGTGCCCGGTAAGGGGACGCCCACACGGTAGCCCCGCCGCACCTCGGGCGTGAAGTTAAGCACCACCGCCACCGCCTCCTGCGGGTCCTCCCCGCGTCGCAGGACCGACACCACGCTGCCCTCGCGGTCCTGGCAGTCGATCCACCGGAACCCCCACGGTTCGCAATCCCCCTCGTGCAGGGCGGGCTCCTCGCGATGGAGGGTGTTGAGGTCCCGCACCAGGGCGGAGACGCCCCGGTGGGCCGGATCCTGCAGCAGATGCCAGTCCAGCTCGCGGCCGTGGTCCCACTCCCGCTCCTGGCCGAACTCGCCGCCCATGAAGAGGAGCTTCTTGCCGCCGTGGGCGTGCTGCCAGGCCAGCAGCAGGCGCAGATTGGCGAAGCGCCGCCAGCGGTCCCCGGGCATCCGGCCCAGGAGGGAGCGCTTGCCGTGGACCACCTCGTCGTGGGAGAGGGGGAGGAGGAAGGCTTCCGAATCCGCGTAGAGCCGCCCGAAGGTGAGGGCGTCGTGGTGGTGGCGCCGGTTCGCGGGCGGGTGGGAGAAGTAGCGCAGGGTGTCGTGCATCCAGCCCATGTTCCACTTGAAGGTGAAGCCGAGGCCGCCCTCCGCCGCCGCGCGCGTGACCCCGGGCCAGGCGGTGGACTCCTCCGCGATCACCAGCGCGTCCGGGAAGGCTTCGCCAAGGAACCGGTTCAGCGCCTGGAGGAAGGCCACCGCCTCCAGGTTCTCCCGTCCGCCGCGCGGGTTGGGGACCCACTCGCCCTCCCGGCGGCTGTAGTCCGCGTAGAGCATGGAGGCCACGGCGTCGAGCCGCAGGCCGTCGGCGTGGTAGCGCTCCAGCCAGTGCGCGGCGGAGGCCTTCAGGTAGCCGCGCACCTCAGGCCGTCCGTAGTCGAAGATGAGCGTCCCCCAGTCGGGATGCAGGCCCTGGCGCGGGTCGGCGTGCTCGTAGAGCGCCTCCCCGGTGAAGCGCGCCAGGCCGTGGGCGTCCGACGGGAAGTGGGCGGGCACCCAGTCGAGGATCACCCCGAGCCCCGCGCGGTGCGCGGCGTCCACGAAGGCGCGGAGGTCCTCCGGCGACCCGTGGCGCGCGGTGGGGGCGAAGAGGCCCAGCGGCTGGTAGCCCCAGGACCCGCCGAAGGGATGCTCCATGACCGGCAGCAGCTGGAGGTGGGTGAAGCCCAGGTCCGCGGCGTAGGGCACGAGGAGGTCGGCGAGGGCGCGGTAGCCGAGGAAGGCCCCGCCCGGCCCCCGGCGCCAGGATCCGAGGTGCGCCTCGTAGATGCTCAGCGGCGCCCGGCGGGCGGGCCTCGCGCCGCGGCAGGCCATCCAGTCCCGATCCTTCCATGGATGGTCCGGAAGGCCCTCCACCACCGAGGCGCTGCGCGGTGGCGCCTCCATGCGGAAGGCGAAGGGATCGGCCTTGAGGGGCTGGACCCGGCCCTCCCAGGAGACCACCTCGAACTTGTAGCAGGCGCCGGTCGCGACGCCGGGCACGAAGAGCTCCCACACGCCGCAGGGATGGGGTCGCAGGGGGTGCCGGCGGCCGTCCCAGCCGTTGAAGTCCCCCACCACGCTGACGCGGCGCGCCCCGGGCGCCCACACGGCGAAGGCCACGCCGGCCACGCCTTCCAATACCGCGGGATGCGCGCCGAGACGCTGGTCCAGGGCGTGGTGCGTCCCTTCGGCGAAGAGGTGGGCGTCGAGGTCCCCCCAGAGGCCCGGGAAGCGGTAGGGATCCTCCTCCTCGGACCAGGCGCCGCCCCGCAGCGCGCGGAAGCGGTAGGGAAAGCTCCGCGCGTCCGGGAGCGCCGCCTCGAACAGGCCGTCCCGGACCTCCCGCAGAGCCGCCGCCTCGTCGCGGGTGGGCAGCCTCAGGAGCACCACCCTGTCGGCGCCTGGGAGGAAGGCGCGGACGCGCAGCCCGCCCGCCTCCCGGTGGAGGCCGAGGTGCGCAGCGGGATCCGGGGCCTCCCCGAGCAGGAAGGCCGAGAGGTCGAAGCCCGGGGCCGTCGTGGCCGCCATGGGTGCTCCTCTTCTCCGGCAATCGCCCCAGTCTAGGCATCCCCTCGCCCAGGACACTGGTGTCCTGGGTCACGTTTGACGGGCCTACCCTGGCCAGCGAGGTCCCCGTGCCCCGGCCTTCCATGGAACCGCCCGCCGGCACCCGCGTGGTCCGCTTCGTGGGGGACCGCCTGCGGGTCCGGCTCGGGCATCCCGAGCCGGGGGCCCGGGGCTGGCTGGCCTTCCTGCGCACCACCCTCACGCGGGCCGCCCGGGCCCGGGCCGAGGTCATGGCCCTCGCGGGCGCCCGGCCCGGCGGGCCGGCCACCTTCGCCGGCTCCGCCTGGCGGGACATCCCCATGGCCCCGGACGCCGGCGGATGGACCCTCGACCTGCCCCTCACCGAGGTGGGCTTCTTCCGCGCCAAGGCCTACGCGCGGGATCCGCGGGGACGGCAGCACTGGCCCGCGGGGGAGGACCTTGGCCTCGCGGTGCATCCCGACGGCCTGCGCAGCGCCAACCTGATCTACTGCGCCTTTCCGCGCCTGTTCGGGTCGGCCCCGACCGACGTCCCCGGAGACGCATCCTGCGTCGAAGCCCTGGACCGGGCCGGCTGGACGCTGCTGCCGCCCACGGGAACCCTACGGGACCTGAAGGCACGACTGCCCCACATCTTCGACACCCTGGGCCTGCGCATCCTGCACCTGCTGCCCATCGGCCCGGTGCCCACGGTCTACGCCCGCTTCGGACGCCTGGGCAGCCCCTACGCCGCCCTCGACCTCACGACGGTGGATCCGGCCCTGGCGGCCTTCGACGGGCGCACCACCGCCGAGGACCAGTTCGTGGAGCTGGCGGACGCGGTGCACGCCCGGGGCGGCCTGGTCCTCCTCGACCTCGTCGCCCACCACACGGGCTGGGGCTCCCGGCTCATGGCGGAGCGCCCGGAGTGGTTCCAGCGGGAGGCGGACGGCCGCTTCCGGAGCCCCGGCGCCTGGGGCACGGTGTGGGGCGACCTGGTGGAGCTGAAGGACGCCACGCCGGGCTACTGGGAGATCCTCGGGGAGGCCCTGCGCACGTGGTGCCGCCGCGGCGTGGACGGCTTCCGCGCCGACGCGGGCTACATGGTGCCCCTGCCCGCCTGGCAGTACGTGCAGGCGGCGGTGCGGGACGAGTTCCCGGAGGCGCTCTTCCTGCTGGAGGGCCTGGGCGGCGCCTGGGAGACCACGGAGGCGCTGCTCACCGAGGGCGGCATGCAGTGGGCCTACTCGGAGCTCTTCCAGAACCACCGCGGCGACCAGGTCCCGGGCTACCTGGACCACGCCTTCCGCCAGGCCGGGCGCCTCGGTCCCCTGGTGCACTACGCCGAGACCCACGACAACCCGCGCCTCGCCGCCCGGGGAAGGCGCTGGTCCCTGCTGCGCCACCGCCTCTGCGCCCTGGCCAGCGACGGCGGCGCCTTCGGCACCACCTGCGGCGCCGAGTGGCTGGCGGACGAGAAGATCGACGTGCACCGCCCGACCTCCCTGGCCTGGGGACGGGAGCCCAACCTCACGGAGGAGCTGGGCGCCCTCTCCCGGCTGTTGGCGGAGCATCCCTGCTTCCTGGACGGCGCCCGGTGCCGGCGCCTCAGCGCCGACGGCGCGCCGGCGGTGGCCTTCACGCGCACCAGCGCCGAGGGCCTGGACCGCTGCCTCGTCCTCGCCAACCTCGATCCGGACGCGCCGGCGCGGGCGGAGCTCCCGGCCGGGGACGCCGGGTGGATCCGGGCCTGCCGCTGCGACCTGCTGGGCCAAGCGGCGCCCCCCGCCCTCGAGACGGACGGCCGCCTCGCCTTCGACCTCGGGCCGGGCGCGGTCCATTGTCTCGCCGAGGCTCCGGAGCCCCGCGGCCTGGGCGGTGCGGCCACCCGGCGCCTGCGGGCCCAGGCCGCCTGGGGCTGGCAGCGGCTGGCGGACCTGCATCCTGCGGAGACGCTCGGGCCCTGCCCTTGGCAGGCCCTCGCCACGTTTGCCGCGTCGGATTCCGTAGCCTTCCTCAGCGCGGTGTCCACGGCTTCACGCGAGGCACTCGGGAAAGACCTGCTGGGGGCGCTTCAGGCGGCCGCGGGCCCGGGGACTTACCCGCCCGTCCGGATCTGGGAGGCCGAGGACCTGCGCCGCGTCCTGCCGGTGCCGCCGGGGCACTGGGTGCTGGTCCGCGATGCCTCGCCCTTCCGTGTGGAGCTCGAATGGGGAGGCCGCAGGCTCCACCTGAGGGCGGTGGCGATGGATCAGGGCTTCGTCGCAGCGCTCCCGCCGGCGGACGGCCGCCGCGCCGAGGACGTGGGCCTGGCCTTCCACCGGCTCAGCGGCGACGACCGCCGCCACCGGGGCACGCTGCGCCTGCTGCCCGTGGAACCCCCGGCGCCGGCGCCCGGTCCCGGCGGCCTCGTCATGCTCACCAACGGCCGCGGCGCCTATGCCCGCCTGCGGGCGGACGTCGGCGCCGTCGGCTCCAAGTACGACGCGCTGCTGGCGGCCAACCTCGATCCGGAGGCGCCCTGCGACCGCCACGTGCTCGCAAAGCGGGCCCGCGCCTGGGTGAACGCCGACGGCTTCCTCACGTCCCTGGACGGCCATGCCCTCGTCTCCCTGGATCCGGGACCGCCCGCCCGCTGGGATTTCCGCGTGAACGCCGGGGACGGGCGGCGGGTCGCCCTCGCCCTGGAGGCCTGGATGGAGCCCGGGCGGAACGCCGTGGCCCTGCGCTTCCTGCGGCCCCCCGAGGGCGCGGAGGTGGAGGTCTCCGTCACGCTCCGCCTGGACCTCGAGGACCGGGGCTTCCACGGCGAGACCCGCGGCGATGACGATCTCGCCACCCACTGGTCCTCCAGCCTCCGCCTGCTCCCCAGGCGGACCGGCTTCCGCTTCGCCCCGTCGCCGGACCGTAGCCTCGAGGCGAGGTGCCAGGGCGGATGCTTCCACCTCGAGCCGGAGTGGTGCCGGGACCTGCCCCATCCCCTCGAGGCCGAGCGTGGACAGCCGGACCGCGGGGATGCCTGGAGCCCGGGCTGGTTCGAGCTCTCCCTGCCCCCCGGGAGCGAGGCGCGGGTGGACCTGGCGGCGGACGGGCCGGCGAAGGCCGGACCTCCTCCGCCGGCCCCGGCGGCCCTGGACTTCTCCGGCCGGCTGGCCCGCGCCCTGCAGGACTTCCTCGCCCGGCGCCACGGCCGTCGCACGGTGATCGCGGGCTTCCCCTGGTTCCTGGACTGGGGCCGCGACGCCGCGGTGGCGGCCCGCGGCCTCGTGGCCGCCGGCTGGCGGGACGAGGCCCTGGACCTGCTGCGCCTGCTGGGCTCCCTGGAGCGGGGCGGAAGCCTCCCGAACCAGATGGCGGTGGACGGGGACCGCAGCACGTCGGACGCGCCCCTCTGGTTCGCCCTCGCCTGCGGGGAGGCCGCGGCGCGCTTCGGGATGGAGGTCCTCCACGACGCGCCGCGGGAGGGTCGGCCCCTGCGCGAGGCGCTCGCCTCCATCGGGCTTGGGCTGCTCGCGGGCACGCCCTCGGGCTCCCGCCTCGATCCCGCCTCGGGCCTGGTGTGGAGCCCGGCGCGGCAGACCTGGATGGACACGGCCCATCCGGCCTGGACGCCTCGGGAAGGCTATCCCGTCGAGCTGCAGGCGATGGCCGTCGGGCTCTTCGAGCTGCTTCACCGCGTGGACGCGCCTTCGCCGGCGGAACCCTGGGGCGAGCTCGCGGCCCGGACGCGGGCCAGCCTCGACGCCTTCTGGCTCGAAGCGCAGGGCTGGTTCGCCGACGTGCTGGAGGCGTCCGCGGGCACGTCCGCGGCGGAGGCGAGGCCCGATGGCCGGCTGCGGCCGAACCAGCTCCTGGGCATCGCCCTCGGCCGGGTGACGGGCTCCCGCGCCCGCCGGGCGGTGGAGGCCGCCACGCGCCACCTGGTGGTGCCCGGGGGCCTGCGCAGCCTCGCGCCCCTGGCGCATGAAGGGCCGCCCTACGCGGGGCGCTACGCCGGCGACGAGGAGGGGCACCGCAAGCCCGCCTACCACAACGGCACCGCCTGGGTGTGGTGGCTGCCGATCTACGCCGAGGCCCTCGCGGCGGCCTGGGACTTCGCGCCCCCGGCGGTGGCCGCGGCGCGCAGCCACCTCGCGGACCTGGCCTCGCGCCTGGACGAGGGCTGTCTCGGCCAGCTGCCCGAGCTGCTGGACGGCGACGCGCCCCACGCCCCGCGCGGCTGCGACGCCCAGGCCTGGAGCGTGAGCGAGGCGCTTCGGGTGTGGGTCCGGCTGCAGGATCTGGCGGCGCGCGCGGAACGGGGGCGCGGCGGGGCGGGCGCGCCGGGTTGACGCGGCATGGGGACCGGGTTGCGGGTAGTCTGTCCCCGTCCCTCCCCCGGAGCCCCCCTTGCGCACCGCGATCTATCCCGGTTCCTTCGACCCCGTGACCATGGGGCACTGGGACGTGATCCAGCGGGCGGACAAGCTGGTGGACCGGCTCATCGTGGCGGTGCTGCACAACCCGGCGAAGCAGGGGGCCTTCGGCGTGGAGGAGCGGGTGGCCTTCCTGAAGGAGCTGGTCGCGCCGCTGCCCCACATCGAGGTGACCAGCTTCCACGGCCTGCTGGTGGACTTCGCCAAGCAGCACCAGGCCAGCTTCATCGTGCGCGGCGTGCGGGCCTTCAGCGACTTCGAGTACGAGTTCCAGATGGCCCTCATGAACCGCAAGCTCGCGCCGGACCTGGAGACCGTGTTCCTGATGCCCAAGGAGAAGTACTCCGCCATCAGCTCCCGCCTGGTGCGCGAGATCGGCGGCATGGGCGGGAACCTCGCGGATCTCGTGCCGGAGAGCCTGAGGGAGCGGATCGCGGCGAAGCTGCGGGAGGACCCTTCCGCCTAGGGTCCCGGAGCCGGGCGAGGCCGGTCCCGGCCCGGGGGGAGGCCAGGAGGTCCCTGGCCAGGGAGGGCCCACTCCACTAGAATTCGGATCAAGTTCCTCCGAAACACCGACTGACCGTGCCCGACTCCAATCTTTCCGCCTCGCCCACCCACGAACAGACGCTGCGGGACCTCCTGGAGCTGAAGCAGGCCCTGGACGAGAGCGCCATCGTGGCCACCACCGACGCGACGGGCACCATCACCTATGTCAACGGCCGGTTCTGCGCCGTCTCGAAGTACGGGCGAGAGGAACTCCTGGGCAGGAACCACAGGATCATCAACAGCGGCCACCACCCCAGGGAGTTCTTCCAGGACCTGTGGAGGACCATTTCCGCCGGGAAGGTGTGGCGGGGCGAGATCAAGAACCGGGCGAAGGACGGCTCCCACTACTGGGTGGACACCACCATCGTCCCCTTCCTCGACGCGGCGGGCCGTCCCTGGCAGTACATGGCCATCCGCTTCGAGATCACCGATCGCAAGCGCGTCGAGGAGGAGCTGAAGGCCAAGCAGGCCGAGCTGGAGGCGAGGGCCGAGGCCCTGGCGAGGTCCAACGCGGATCTTGAGCAGTTCGCCTATGTGGCCAGCCACGACCTGCAGGAGCCCCTGCGGATGGTGTCCAGCTTCACCCAGCTCCTGGCGCGGCGCTACAAGGGCCGGCTGGATGAGGACGCCGACGAGTTCATCCGCTACGCCTCCCAGGGGGCGGAGACCATGCAGGCGATGATCCGGGACCTGCTGGCCTACGCGCGGCTGAGCGCCTCGGCCCCCTCGCCGCGCCCCGTGGCCCTGGACACGGCCCTCGACGCGGCCCTGGCGAACCTTCGCGCGGCTCTCGAGGAGGTCCGGCCCGAGCTGCGGCGGGAGGCGCTCCCCACGGTGCTCGGGGAGCCGGGACAGCTGACCCAGCTCTTCCAGAACCTGGTCGGGAACGCCCTGAAGTTCAGGGTGCCCCACCGTCCGCCGGAGATCTCCGTCGGCGCCCGGCGGGAGGGCGAAAGCTGGCACTGCTGGGTCCAGGACAACGGCATCGGCCTGGATTCCCGCCACGCCCAGCAGATCTTCACCATCTTCCAGCGCCTCCACGGCCGGGAGGAGTTCCCCGGCAGCGGCATCGGGCTCGCGTTCTGCAAGCGCATCGTGGAGCGCCACGGCGGCCGCATCTGGGTCGAATCCACCCCAGGCCTCGGCGCCACCTTCCACTTCACCCTTCCCGTCGTCCGGAGCGAGCCATGAGCCCTGCGAACCCCATCGAGATCCTCGTCGTGGACGACAATCCCGGCGACGTCCGGCTCATCCAGGAGGCCATGAAGGATTCCAAGGTCCCCAGCCGCCTCCACACCGCCAAGGACGGCGAGGAGGCCATCGCCTTCCTCCGCCGTGAATGGCCTTACGCAGACGCCCCGCGTCCGCACCTGGTCCTCCTGGACCTGAACATGCCCCGGGTGGGCGGCCTGGAAGTGCTGCGCACCATCAAGCGCGCGCCCGAGCTGAAGATGATCCCCACCGTGATCCTCACTTCCAGCATGGGGGACCGGGACATCCAGGGCTGCTACGAGGCCCAGGCCAACGCCTACCTGGTCAAGCCCGCCGACCTCGACTCCTTTTCGGGCCTGTTGTCCTCCATCGAGGCCTTCTGGCTCACCCTGGCCACGCTGCCCGCCGGCTGAGGAAGGCGTTGGCCCGACCCAGGGACCGGGGCCCAGGGGCGCCTCGGGCGGCTCGCCCCAGTCCGCGGCCGAGCCGTCGACCTTGACGTTGACCCCCAAAGGCAGGCAGGTCCAACGCGGCGGCTTCATGACGCGGCGGACGCGCATGCGGCCGAACGGAGCGCGGCGGGCGCAGCACCTCCGCCCCGTGCCAGGCACGCCCCGCGCGCGCTCGGGCCCGGCAGCGGGTCAGCCGCCGATCCCCTCACCGATCCCCTCGCCTACCCCCGCGCCTCTCTCGGCTCCGGAGCTTTCGTCCCGGAACCGTCGCCGACGACGCGCTTCGCGCGTCTGGCACCGCGATCTGCGAGGGCCAACAGGCGTGGCCCTCGCAGATCGTGGTGCTCTTGGAAGGTCGAAACCTTGGGTCCGCAGTCACCCTTGGGTCCTGTTCAACCTTGGATCCGGATTCACCCTTCGGCTCGGCTCGCCGCATTCATGGTGGGGACCGCCAGGGAGGTCGTCCCCCTCACTCCCCGTAGGGGATCCAGATGTTCTTCACCTCCGTCGCGTGGCGGAGGAACGCCCTCCCCTCACCCGCGGCGCCCATCCAGTCGCGTTCCGTCCACTCGGTCCAGGTGCGCTTCATGTTCGCCGCACTCGCCCGCTCCACCGCCGCGGCGCCGGCCTGGCTGCCGAAGAACCAGAGGCCGTCCACGTCGTCGTGGTCGGCGAGGACCTTGGCGAGGGCCTCCTTGTCGCCGGTGACGATGTTCAGCACGCCGGACGGCAGGTCCGACGTCTCGAGGATGGAGTAGAAGTCCGTGGCGCAGAGGGGGTGGGCCGCGGAGGGCAGCGCCACGACGGTGTTGCCCATGGCCAGGGCCGGGGCCACCAGGGACACGAAGCCCAGGAGCGGGAAGGCCTCGGGGCAGGCCAGCCCCAGCACGCCCACCGGCTCGTTCATGGCCAGGGCCACGCCCCGCATCGGAACGCTATGGACGGCCCCGTCGAACTTGTCCGCCCAGGCGGCGTAGGTGAAGAGCCGCGACAGCGAGGCCTCCACCTCCGCCTCGGCGACGGAGGCCGGCGCGCCGGTCATGGCGCGGAGGCGCTTCGCGAACTCGGCGGCGCGCGCCGAGAGGTTCTCCGCCAGGTAGTAGAGGATCTGGGCCCGCAGGTGGCCCGTGGCCTTCGCCCAGCCGGCGGCGGCGTGGGCGGCCTCCACGGCGTTGCGCAGGTCCTTGCGGTTGCCGTCGCCCACTTCGCCGAGGACCCGGCCGGAGACGCCGGTGACCGGGCGGCTGTAGCCCGAGTCGGGCCGGGCCTGCTTGCCGCCGATGAAGAGCTTCGGCGTGCGGTCGATGCCCGGCAGGCCGCCGTCCACGGCGCCCAGACCCGCCTCGAAGGGCTCGGGCTTGAAGGGGGCTGGCGCCGGCGCGGGCTTGGCCTTGAGGTACTCCCACATGCCCTCGCGGCCCCCCTCGCGGCCGAAGCCCGAGTCGCGGTAGCCGCCGAAGCCCGCGGCGGCGTCGAACTGGTTCGTGCAATTCACCCACACCACGCCGGCCTTCACCTTGGGCGCGATGTCCAGGGCGAGGTTGATGTTCTCGGTCCACACGCTGGCGGCCAGGCCGTAGGGCGTGTTGTTGGCGAGGGCCACGGCCTCGGCCGGCGTGCGGAAGGTCATGGCCACCACCACGGGCCCGAAGATCTCCACCTGGGCCAGCATGGCCGCCGGCGCCACGCCGGAGACCAGGGTGGGCGGGTAGAAGCAGCCCTCCTTGGGAGCCGCCCAGCTCGGCTGCCAGATCGTGCCGCCCTCCTTCGCGCCCTCGGCCATGAGGCCACGGATCCGCTCCAGCTGGGCCGGGGCGACGATGGCGCCCATGTCCACGGCCTTGTCCAATGGCGAACCCAGTCGCAGCTTCTCCATGCGGGCGCGCAGCTTGGCCAGCAGCTTCGCCTCGACGCCCTCGTGCACCAGGAGCCGCGACCCCGCGCAGCAGACCTGGCCCTGGTTGAACCAGATGGCGTCCACGACGCCCTCGACGACGGAATCCAGGTCCGCGTCGTCGAAGACGATGAAGGGGCTCTTGCCGCCCAGTTCGAGGCTCAGCTTCTTGCCGCTGCCGGCGGTGGCCACGCGGATGGCGCGGCCGACTTCCGTCGAGCCCGTGAAGGCGAGCTTGTCGAGGCCGGGATGGGTGACCATGAGCTTGCCGGTCTCGCCGTCGCCGGTGACGAGGTTCAGCACGCCCTCGGGCAGGCCCGCGGCGTGGGCGATCTCGGTGAAGGCCAGGGCCGAGAGGGGCGTGTACTCCGCCGGCTTGAGGACCACGGTGTTGCCCGCGGCGAGGGCCGGCGCGATCTTCCAGGCCAGCATGAGCAGGGGGAAGTTCCAGGGGATGATCTGGCCGACCACCCCAACGGCCCCGTAACCGGGGAATTCCCCTTCCAATAACTGGGCCCAGCCGGCGTGGTGGTAGAAGTGGCGGGCCACCAGCGGGATGTCGATGTCGCGGCTCTCGCGGATGGGCTTGCCGTTGTTCATGGACTCCAGCACCGCCAGCAGGCGCGAGTGCTTCTGCACGGCCCGGGCCAGGGCGTAGAGGTGGCGGGCCCGGGCGTGGGGCGACAGCGCGGCCCAGGGGCCCTGGGCCTTCCGCGCGGCCGCCACGGCGCGGTCCACGTCCGCGGTGCCCGCCTGGGCCACCCGGGCCAGGACCTTGTTGGCGGACGGGTCCAGCACCTCGAAGGTGGCGCCGTCCGCCGCCGCGGACCACTGGCCGCCGATGCAGAGCCCGAACTTGCCCTCGTGGGACGCGATCCAGTCCAGCGCCGGCGAGGCGCTTTCCGGGGCGGGGCCGTATTCCAGGGTTTCGAAGATGGTCTTCACGGACATGGGGCTTCCTGGCGGGTTCGTCGAGCGTCGTGAGGGAAGGTCAGGGCATCGGCTGGCGGTACGCGGCGGCATACCGGCCGGTGGCGAAGTGCTCCAGCTGGCGTTCGATGTCCGTGAGCAGGCCGCTGGCGCCGAAGCGGAAGAGGTCGGGCCTCAGCCATGCGTCGCCCAGCTCCTCCTTCATGAGGGCCATCCAGTCCAGGCTGGACTTCGCGGTGCGGATGCCGCCGGCGGGCTTGAAGCCGGCCTTGAAGCCCGTGGCCTCCAAGTGGGCGCGCACCATGCGGGCCATGACCAGACCGACCGGCAGGGTCGCGTTCACGGGCTCCTTGCCCGTGGAGGTCTTGATGAAGTCGGCGCCGGCCTGCAGGGACACGAGGCTGGCCCGGGCGACGGTGGTGAGGGTCGCCAGCTCGCCGGTGCCCAGGATGACCTTCATGTGGGCCTCGCCGCAGGCCTCCCGGAAGGCACGCACCTCGTCATACAGGGCCTCCCACTCGCCCTTCAGGGCGAGGCCGCGGGTGATGACGACGTCGATCTCTTTCGCCCCGTCGGCCACCGAGGCCTTGATCTCATTGATCCGCTCCTTCATCGGGCTGAGGCCCGCGGGGAAGCCCGTGGACACGGCGGCCACGGGGACGCCCGAGCCCTCCAGCGCCTTCACGGCGGTGGCCACCAGGCCGTGGTAGACGCAGACCGCGCCGCAGGTGACGCCCAGGTCCTCGGCGCCCAGGGCCTTCAGCAGGTCCGGCCGCACGGGGTTGCGGGCCTTGGCGCAGAGGCGCTTCACGTTGCCCGGCGTGTCGTCCCCGGACAGCGTGGTGAGGTCGATGAGCGTGATGGCCCGCAGCAGCCAGGCCGCCTGCCACTCCTTCTTCACCGTGCGCCGCCCCGGCAGGCTGGCCGCCCGGCGCTCCACCGCGCTGAGGTTGACGCGCAGGGCCCGCACCGGGTCCAGGTCCAGGGGGTGGATGGGATTGCGCGGGTGCCCCGCCGGCTGCGGCACGCCTGCCGCCGGGGCCTCCGTCCGGGAATCGTCGGGACTGGCCACCTTCATGGGCTCCTCCGGATGCGCCCGCACCCGGGAAGGCGTTGGTCAACCTGGGCCTGGGATCGGGGGCCATCCATTGTCCGGCCCCGTTCGGCCCTTTGTCCACCCCGCCCGGGGGCACGAGGTCCGGCGGTGCGGATCGGAGGGGCCGCAGCCACCGGTCGGCCTCCTTCGCGGGGCGGCTGGGATCGTGACATTTGTGCCGCCCAGGCCCGGCGCGCCATCGTTCGGGATCCCAACCACGGCCCGCGCAGCCCCATCCAGGAGATCCCCGTGAAGAAGCTCGACCTGAACCGCGAAACCCTGCGGTCCATCAATCTCGGACAGGCCGCCACCGTGGCTGGCGCCGAAATCAACTGGTGCCCCGTTTACACGGGAGACATCTGACTTTGCGACAATGTGCCCAGCCTCCCCGGGACCGTAGACAATTGCGCGGGCACCAACAACACCTGCGTGCCCCGTCTTTGCATGCTGAACTGAGACGGGCCCAGCGATCCTGCGGCGGCCCCGGGGCACCCCGGGGCCGCCGCTTTCATCTCAGGCCATGAGCTTTCCCATCACCGGCGCAGGATCCCAGTAGGCGCGAAGGGAACGGATGCGGCCCCCGGCGTCGAGGGCGATGACGTCCACGCCTTCGAAGGCCACGGCGGCGCCGTTCTGGCCCATGCCCTGGCCGTCCCACACCACGGCATACTCGTCGCCGCAGCGGAAGCTGGCGCGGGGACGCAGCTCGACGGTGCGGAAGAGGCCGCCGATCTGCTGGAAGAAGGCCTTGGCCGCCTCGGGGCTGCGGTTCACGGGGCTGCCCACGGGATCCTCGTGGTGGACGTCGGCGGCGAATCCCGCGACGGCCGCTTCCCAGTCCATGGCGGAGATGCCGGCGAAGTAGGCGTCGATGGTGGGGTGCACGGCGGGTGCGCTCATGGGCGGGTCTCCGGGGCTGGGATGACCGGCAGTGTAGCCGCCGTGACGCGAACGCGGGTCGCGGGCGCACAGGCCACCAGGAGCTGGGCCGAGGGGGGCCCCGCAGGGCGGTCGGCATGGGGCGGTGTGACCGGATCCGGGACCGGGCTCAGCTCACCTCCGCCAGCCTCAGCCGCTCCGTCTCCTGCCTCAGCCAGTCCGCCTGGGCCTCGCTGAGCCCCGCCGCCACCGCGGCCGCCGCCGCCTCCCGGCAGCGCCGCAGCAGGGCGGCGTCCCGCACGAGGTCCGCCACCTGGAACTGGGGCAGGCCCGCCTGGCGCGTGCCGAAGAACTCGCCGGGCCCGCGCAGCTCCAGGTCCTTCTGGGCGATGCGGAAGCCGTCCTGGGTCTCCACCAGCACCTGCAGGCGCTCGCTCCCCGAGGCCGAGAGCATCACGAAGGCGCTCTTCGCCGAACCCCGTCCGACGCGGCCCCGGAGCTGGTGGAGCTGGCTGAGGCCGAAGCGCTCCGCGTGGTCCACCACCATCACGCTGGCGTTGGGCACGTCCACGCCTACCTCGATGACGGTGGTGGCCAGGAGCAGCCCGGCCTCGCCGGCGACGAAGCGGCCCATGCGGGCGGCCATGTCCTCGGGCTTCAAGCGCCCGTGCACGGTCTCGAAGTCCACGCCGGGAAAGCGGTGGCGCAGCAGCGCCTCCATGGTCTGCAGGTCCCGCGGGCGGACCTTGGATTCGTCGGCAGGGTCGATGGCCGGGCTCACCACGTAGGCCTGGCGGCCCGCGGCCAGCTCGCGCTCCACCAGGACCCAGGCCCGCTCGGCGTCGTCGGGGTGGAGGAGGCGGGTCTGGACGGGCTGGCGGCCGGGGGGCAGCTCGTCGAGGACGCTCTGGTCCAGGTCGCCGAAGAGGGCGAGGGCCAGGCTGCGGGGGATGGGCGTGGCGCTCATGACGAGCCAGTGGGGGTCGAGGCCCTTGGCCTTGAGCGCCTCCCGCTGCTTCACGCCGAAGCGGTGCTGCTCGTCCACGATGACGAGCTGGAGCCGCTGGAACTGCACCGCCTCCTGGAAGAGGGCGTGGGTGCCCACGATGTAGCGGGCCTCGCCGGACGCGATGCGGCGCAGGGCCTCGCGCTTTTCGGCCGCCTTCATCGGCCCGAGCAGGCATTGGAGGGCGCCCGCGCGCTCCCCCAGCAGCCGCTCGAAGTTCGCCGCGTGCTGGCGGGCCAGCACTTCCGTGGGCGCCAGCAGGGCCGCCTGGCCGCCGGTCTCCGAGACCATGGCCATGGACAGGAGCGCCACGAGCGTCTTGCCGCTGCCCACGTCGCCCTGGAGCAGCCGGTGCATCACGCGGCCCGAGGTGAGGTCCCCCACGATCTCCTTGAAGGCCCGGCGCTGGGCCCCGGTGAGGGGAAAGGGCAGCAGGGCGCGGAGGCGATCCCGCAGTTCCGGCGAGGTCGGCACCACCGCCCCCCGGCGGGCCAGGCGCCCGGCGCGGCGCAGTTCCACGCCGAGGCTGAAGGCGAAAAGCTCCTCGGCGGCGAGGCGCGCGTGGGCGGGGGTGTCCCGGCGCTCGAGCCGGGCGGGGTCGTCCTCGTCCGCGGGACGGTGCAGCGCCCGCAGGGCCGGCAGGAGGGCGGGCAGCTCCTTCGCGAGCTCCGGCGGCAGCCATTCGGGCGGGTCCGCCGCCGCGCCGAGGGCCTCCTCCACCAGGCGCTGGCGCATGCGGCCGGTGAGGGGGCCCAGCTTTCGGTAGAGAGGCAGGAAGCGCCGCACCCAGGCCGCCTCGGCCTCCAGGCCCAGGGACTCCACCTGGGGCCCGCGCATCTCCAGGCCCGCGCGCCCCTGGACGAGCGGGCCGAAGGCCAGGAGCCGCTCGCCGGGCTTGAGGCTGCGGGCCAGGTAGGGCTGGTTGAAGAACACGAGGCGCAGGGTTCCGGTGCCGTCGTCCAGGAGCACCTCGGTGATGGCCATGCGCTGCACCCGCGAGGTGCTCTGGCGCAGCTCCTTCAGGGTCCCGAGCACCGTGACCACGCCCCCGGGCGGGTCGGCGCGGTGGAGGTCGCCCAGGGGCACCACGCTGCCCCGGTCCACGTAGCGGGTCGGGAGCGCGAAGAGCAGGTCCCGCAGGGTGTGGATGCCCGCCTCCCGCAGGGCCTCCGCCCGCGCCGGCCCGAGGCCGCGCAGCACCGCCACCTTCGAGGCCAGGGGGATTTTGAGCAGCCGCTCCTTCACGGGTCCATCCTATGCTGAGTCCATGGAAGGCCATGGCCCGCTGCTGCTGCTGGTGGCCCTGCTCCTGGCAGGGCTGCTCTCCCTGGCCCGGACGCTGCCCTGGATGGAACGGCGGGGCTGGCTGCAGCTCTCGGGCCTGGAGGCGCGGGGGCGGCGGGCCGCCGGGAGCGCCCTCCTCGGGGTGGAGCAGGTCCTGGCCCCCTCGGTCCGCCACGCCGCCAGGGCGCGGGAGGGCGTGAGGGCCCCGAAGAAGCACGAGGGCGATCCAGGCGGCGGAGGGGATGGCGACGATCCGGCCTGACCCCCCCTGGCGCAGCCTCGGAGCCGGCCTGGCCGCGGCCGTGGCCATGGTGGCCTCGCCCGCGGCGGCCCAGTCGCCGGGACTCCCCAAGGACATCTGGGAGCGCCTCGAGGCGAAGGGGGCCCGGTTCTCCGGCGTGGAGATCCGGATCGGGGACGTCTTCGACCCCGCGCGCCCCCACGAGAACCACTGGATCGGGCGCCTCGCCAACGTCATCCACCGGGAGACCCGCCAGCGCGTGGTGGCCCGCGAGATCCCCTTCAAGGCAGGGGACCCGGTGGTGGCCCGCCTGGTCCACCAGGTGGAGCGGAACCTGAGGGACTTCCGCTTCCTCAAGGACGCCTTCATCGACGCCGAGGTGGAGCCGGACGGCCGCGTGAAGGCGGTGGTGCGCACCCAGGACGCCTGGACCCTGAAGGTGAGCGCGGGCTTCAGCCAGGTGGGCGGCCAGCGGAGCTTCGGATTCTCGGTGAAGGAGACCAACTTCCTCGGCCTGGGCAAGGACCTCTCCGTCAGCCACGAGAAGACCGCCGAGCGCTCCTCGGACACGCTGCTCTACCGGGACCGGCAGTTCCTGGGCACGCCCTGGACCTTCTCCGCCCGCTACCAGGCGCTCTCCGACGGCAAGACGCGCTTCCTGGAGTGGACGCGGCCCTACCGGGGCCTGGAGACGCCCTGGTCCATCAGCTTCCACTTCGCCTCCTCGGATTCGCTGCTCAGCGTCTACAACCTCCGCAAGACCGCCTTCGAGGCCCCGACCCGCCTGGACACGGGCTTCTTCGAGGGCACCTGGGCCCGGGTTCCGCAGGGGGACCACGTGCTGCGGATGGGGGGCGGCCTGGACTTCCGCAGCCCCCGGGAAGGCGCCGTCCGCGCCGTGGAGGCCGAGGCCTTCGGCGACGGGCCCCTGGCGCCGCCGGACCTCTCCCGCCGTCAGCTCGCCGGCCTGCACCTCACCTGGAGCCTTTACACCGACCGCTTCCGCGACTTCCAGGACCTCGCCGGGATGACCCACACCGAGGACTACAACCTGGGCTGGGAGGCCACGCTCCGCGTCGGCGCCTACACCCGCGGCCTCGGCGGCGAGGCGGACGCGCCCTTCTTCGGCTTCGGCGCCTCCAAGGGCTGGCTGCCCCGGCCGGACGCCCTGCTGCTGCTCCGCGCGAGCGCCCAGGGCCGCCGCGAGCCCGGCGGGTGGCGGAACCTCGTCACCAGCGCCAGCTTCACCGGCTACTCCAAGGCCCTGCCCTCCCAGACCCTGGCCGCGTACGTCCAGGTGGACAGCGCCCTCAAGCCTGACCCCGAGAACTTCCTCTACCTCGGCGGCCTGGAGGGCCTGCGCGGCTACGCGAACCACCTCTTCCTCGGCGACCGGCGCTGGATCCTCTCAGTGGAGGAGCGCCCCATCACCCCCATCAACTGGCTCGGCATCCTGCAGCTCGGCTTCGTGGTCTACGCCGACGTCGGGGCCATCCACCGGCTCGACACCGCCCGCTGGAGCCGGATCTACGCCAACCTCGGCGGCGGCCTGCGCTTCGGCGACCTCAAGAGCTCCCTCGGCCGGGTCTTCCTGGTCACCGTGGCCTATCCACTGGTGCGGGATCCCGGCATGGAGCGCTCCCAGCTGGTCATCGGGAACGTGATCCGGTTCTGAGGTCCTTCAGGCCGGCCGGAGGCGGTCCGCCAGCAGCGTGTGGCCTCCGGCGGCGGCCAGGTCCGCGGCGCTCTGGTCCTGGTCCGTGCGCAGGGTGGCATCGGCCCCGGCCCCCAGGAGGAGTTCCGCCAGGGTGCCGGAGCCCCGCTTGGCCGCGGCGTGGAGGGCGGTGTAGCCCCCGTTCTGGCGGGCGTCCACGTCGGCCCCGCGGACCAGGAGCGCGGCGGCGATCTGGAAGGCGGCCCGCTCGTCCCGGCCCGCCAGGGCGCTGTGCAGGGGGCGCAGGCCGGAACCGTTGCGCGCCTCCGCCGAAGGGTCCGCGCCGTGCTCGAGGAGCCAGTCCACCACCGCCGGGTGGCTGAAGAAGGCGGCCAGGTGCAGCGGCGTGAAACCGTCGGGCGCATGGCTCCCGATCGCGGGTGAGCCCGCGAAGGCCTCCAACCGTTCCAGCCTGCCGAGGGCCGCAGCCTCGAAGACGTCCAGGTCCCGGGTGAGGTCCGCCAGCTCCTGCGCCAGGGCCCGGCGCCCCGCATACAGGGCCGAGAGGGCCGGCCGGAGGCCGTTCTCCCCGCGGGCGGAGAGCAGCTCGGGATCGGCCTCCGCCATGGCGATGGCCGTCTCGTCGAAGCCTTCCTCGATCTGGGCGAGGAGGGTGGCGAGGGGATCCACCTCAGGCCTCCGGCCCTTGGCCAGCCTTGACTGCGGCGCCCTGGGGCGAGGGGGACATGCGGCTCTCCGGTGGGGATGCCACACCAGTGTGCCCAGCCCGGACCTTGGGCGCAGCCCCGAAATGGGCCTATAGTCCTTCCCAAACCCCGAGCCTGAAGCGCGAACCCGGAGCCCCCGTGGCACGCATCGACCCGTTCCTCATCCAGATGGCCCAGCAGGAGGCTTCGGCCCTGTTGCTGAACGCCAACACCAAGCCCGTCTTCGAGCTCCCCGCGGGCCACCGGACCCAGCTCGCCTCCGGGGACCTGGAGGGGCTGGTGCTGGACGGCCTGGTGAAGGAGATCCTGCCGGAGGACCTCAAGACCACCTACCTGCGCGGGGACACCGTCACCTTCAGCTACGTCCTGGGGGACGACGCCTTCGTGGTGCGGGCGAGCCGGGCCAACGGGAACCCGAGGGTCGTCGCCATCCGCAAGCCCGGCCTGGGGGCCCTGCCCCCGGCCCCGCGCCCTGCCGTTAGACCCGATGCCGCCAAACCCGAGCCTGCGAAGCCCGGGGCCGCGGTCCCGCCGGCCCCCGCGCCCCGGAGCCCGGAGCGGAGCGCGGCGCCCGAGCCGCCGGCGGCGCCCGCCGCCAGGACGGCAGGAAAGTCCAACCTGCCCCTGGAGGACTTTTTCGGGAGGGTCATCGACGTCGGAGGCTCGGACCTCTACATCAACCCGGGGGAGGTCCCGCTGGTGCGGCGCCATGGCGCGGTGGAGCCCCTGGAGGAGGCCGAGGCGGTCCCCGCGCCGGAAGTGGAGCTGGCCCTGAAGGCCCTTCTCCCGGCGAGGAACTGGGCCATGCTCCAGGACCAGGGCGCCACGAGCCTCAGCCACCCCATCCCGGGACGGGACTGCAGCGTGCGGATCGACGTGCTCCGGGACGGGCGCGACCTCTCCCTCTCCGCGCGGGTGATGCCGCGCACCATCCCGCCGCCCGAAGTCCTGGGCTTCAGCGACCCCCTGCGGCGCCTCTGGGACGTGAACCGGGGCCTGGTGCTCCTCACCGGCGCCCTGGGCTCCGGCCGCACCACCACGCTCTCGGCCCTCGTCGGCCTCGCCGCCGGCGCGCGGCCCGGCTTCCTGGTGACCATCGAGGATTCCATCTCCTTCCAGATCCCCTCGAGGAAGGCCGTGGTGCGGCAGCGCGAGGTGGGCGGGGATCCGGCCTCCCAGCGCCTGGCCATCCAGGCCGCGCTCCGGCAGGGCCCCGACATCCTGGGCGTGGACGAGGTGCGGGACCCGGCGACCTTCCTGATGCTCCTCGAGGCCGCCCACTCGGGGAGCCTGGTCCTCGCCGCCCTGCCCGGGGCTTCGGCCATCAGCGTCCTCCAGCACCTCATCGACCTCTACCCTGGCGAGCGCCAGGAGATGGTGCGGGCCATGCTCGGCAGCAGCCTGCGGGCGGTGGTGGGCCACACCCTGATGAAGCGCAAGGGAGGTGGCCAGCTCGTGGTCTTCGAGACCCTGTTCAACACCCCCGCCATCGGGAAGCTGATCCGCGCGGGCGACTGGGAGGCCATCCCCGCCTCCATGCGGACCGGTCGCGCCTACGGCCAGGTCCAGTTCACGGAGGCCCTCATCGGTCACATCCAGGAGGACCGTCTGGAGCCCCTGGACGCCTACCTCCGGGCCCCCGACCGCGAGGCCTTCATGGCCGCCTGCAAGAAGGCCAGGATCCCCTTCGAGCCCAGGAAGGGGGTGGGCGGCGTGGTGGAGGCGTAGGCCTCCGCCTGCCGCCTCAGACCGCGTCGTCCCAGTTCCCCCGGGCGTTGAATCCGTAGAGGTGCCCGTCGTCGCTGCCGCCGAGGGCGAACTGGCCGTTGGCGCTCATCTGGAAAGGCCAGTTCATGACGGCGGTGGGATAGCGGCCCAGGATGGCCCCGTCGGAGGCCCGGAGGACGTAGAACCGGCCTTCGGTGAGGCCGCCGGTCTTGGGCTCGCCGGTGCCGCAGGAGAGCACGTTGTCGCCCCAGGCCAGCATGTGGTTGCAGGGGTTGGGATCGTACTCCACCGCGGTCTGCCAGGCCTGGGCGCCACGGGTGCCCTGGTGGTTGATCCGCGTGACGAGGCCCTGCGGGATCGTGCCTCCGCCCGGGACCGGGATCGTGCCGCTGCCATTGCTGCCCAGCACCACGAAGGACCCGTCCGCGGCGATGGAGAGGTTGCTGGACGTGGTGATGCCGGAGGGCGCGAAGGTCCAGTCCGGCTGCTTGGTGCTGATGAAGTTCGTCCGGGTGAAGTAGGCCACGCCGTTGGTGCCGCTCATGGCCGCGGCCATGGCGGACCCGTCCGGCGTGATGGTCACGAACTTGATGTAGGCGCCGCTGGAACCGGACTCGGCCTCCGCGCCCAGGGCGTTCCGCCGCTTCAGGGCCGCCCGGTGCTCGCGGACGAACCGCCGCGTATCCAGGGAGTCCGGCTCGGCCCCGGCGGCCCGGGCGCTGGCGGGGATGCTCCACGTGGCGAACTCCACCAGCATGCGGTCGATGTTCTGGAAGAGGATCACGCCGGGCGACCCGTAGAGGCCGGCGAGGATCCACTTCCCGTCGTCGGACATGGCGAGGGTCTGGATGCTGTTGGCGGAGCTCGTGAAGCCGCCCAGGGCGGTGTAGGTGTCGCCGGTGAGCTCATAGAGGTAGATCTGCTGCCCCGTGCCCGAGTAGGTCGCGCCGCAGCCCGCCGCCAGCCAGCGGCCGTCGGGGCTCATGGCGATCTGGTTCACCCTCGAGCCCGTGGCCTGGTCCAGCAGCACGAGGCCGTCGGAGACGCGGATGACCCGCAGCCGCCCGACGTAGGTGCCCGTGCTGGAATCCATGGTCTGCCAGCCGCCCGCCGCCGCGATGGACCCGTCGGCGCTGAGCTTCACCCAGAACACGCCGTCGGTGGGCTGGGGCGTCCAGACGTCCCGGCGGATCACGCTGCCGTCGGCGCCGCTCAGCACCGTGAGGCCGAAGTCCGCGGTGGTGTCGAACTGGAAGGTGCCGCCCGCGAGGACCTGCCCCGCCGCGTCGGCGTCGGTGGTGTTGAACCAGAGGCCGTTCGGATCGGCGTAGGGGGTCCAGGCCGGGGTCATGTCGGTCATGGCTGCCTCGAGGAAGGGACTGCGATGGGGGGGAAGGTCTCCATCCTAGGGCTGGAAGCCCGGTTCAGAAACCCGCCAACCGCGCCTCCAGGTCCTCCAGGCAGGCCTCCACCGCCCGGTTGGGCCTGGCCTGCCCCGCCAGCGCGACCCGGGCCGTGCCGTCGGCCATGAAGCGCGAGGCCTCCGCCTCCAGGCGCGCCGCGAGGTCCGGGCCCTGGGGCAGGAGCACCGCGCGGCCCGACGCCGCCAGGGCCCTGGCGTTCTCCATCTGGTGGTCGTTCGCGCTCGTCGGCAACGGCACGAGCAGGGCGCCCCGGCCCGCGGCCTCGAGTTCCGCGCAGGTGGAGGCCCCGGCCCGGGACACCACGAGACTGGCCTGCTCCATCGCGCCGGCCATGTCCTCGATGAAGGGCAGCAGCGCGTGGCGGGCGTGCCGCGGCGCGTCCTGGAGGCGGTCGAATTCCGCCGGCCCGGCCTGGTGCAGCACCGACCAGTCCGGATGACGCTCCAGCAGCGAGGGCGCCGCGGCGAGCACCGCCTCGTTGATGGCCCTGGCGCCGCCGCTGCCGCCGAGCACCAGCAGCGTGCAGGGCGTCGGCAGCGCCTCCACCGGCCTGAAGGCGCGCCGGAACTCGGGCCGCACGGGCGTACCCACGACGAGGCAGTCCGCGCCCGGCAGCAGGGATTTCACCGCCTCCATCCCGCACCAGACCCGCCGCGCCCCCGGGGCCACCTCGCGGATCAGCTTTCCCGGGGCCGCGTTGCTCTCATGGAGGAAGTAGGGGATGCCGAGGCTCCGGGCCGCCAGCAGGGCGGGCGCCGCCGCATAGCCGCCGGTGCCGATCACCGCCCAGGGCCGCGCGGTCCTCCAGGCGGCGACGAGCCGGCCCTTCGCGCGCCAGAGCTTCCAGGCCGCCGCGGCCACCTTCAGCGGCGCGCGGCCCACGAAGCCTTCCACGTCGAGGAGCTCGTGGGGCCAGGTCGAGCCCGGCAGCTTACGGCCCTCGATGCCCCGCTGACCGCCGACCAGGACGACGGGGCGATCCGGCCAGCGGGCCTTCGCCCCCTCGGCCAGCGCCACCGCCGGGAAGTAGTGGCCGCCGGTGCCCCCGCCGGTGAAGACGAGGGCGTCGCGGAAGTCGGGAAGCGCCATGCCCCAAGCCTAGCGCAGGGCCGGGGGGGCGCTGGGACGGCTTCAGGCGGTCGCGGACGCCGCGGAGACCACGGTCCCGAGGTTCTTCGCCCCGCTGAGGGTGTCCACGAAGGCCTGATACCGCGCCACCTTGCCGTCCCGGAAGGTCCAGCGCATGGCCCACTCGTCGCGGGCCTGGTTGCCGGTGGCCTTGGCCGTGGCCTCGTAGTGGCCCAGGGCGACCACCTCGTCGCCCTCGGACACGTAGGCGGTGGGCTCGAAGGCCGTGAAGTCGAGCACCGCGCCGAGATCGGCGAAGAAGCGGCCCACCTCCTCCCGGCCGTGGTAGGCCCGGCCGTAGGGCAGCTCCGGGGCGCCCACGTGGATCCAGGCCACGTCGGCGTGGAGACGGTCGAGGATGGCGGGGACGTCGCCCTTCACGAAGGCGGCGTAGATGGCCTGGACGGCCTGGACATTGGCGTCGTTGCGCATGGGGGCTCCGGGGTTCGACCTCCCCTACGGCCCCGGGGCCGACCTGGATGCCCCGGGCATTCATGACGGGACGCACAGGGCCCCTCCGGCTAGAATGGAAGGTCCTGCCTGGACGCCGGTTCTGCGGACCGGAGCGGGCGCCCGCAGGCCTTCCCCGGAGATCCCATGAAGATCCTCGTCGCCCTGAAGCAGGTGCCCGACACCGAGACCAAAGTGAAGGTCGCCGCCGACGGTAGGTCCCTGGACCCCGCCGATGTGAAGTGGATCACCAGCCCCTACGACGAGTACGCCCTGGAGGAGGCCCTGCGCCTGAAGGAGGCCAAGGGCGCCGAGGTCACGGCCCTCTCCTACGGCGGGGACAGCGTGAAGGAAGTCCTGCGCAACGCCCTGGCCCTGGGCGCCGACGCCGCCGTGCACCTCAAGGGCGGCGCCACGGACCCCCTGGCGGTGGCCACGGCGCTGGCCGGCTACGCCCAGGACAAGGGCTTCAGCCTCATCTTCGCCGGCAACAAGGGCATGGGCGGCGACAACGCCTCCGTGGGCCCGATGCTGGCCGAGCTCCTCGGCATGGCCCAGGCCAACGTGGTGGTGAAGTTCGAGGCCACGGATTCCGGCTTCCGGGCCGAGCGGGAGATCGAGGGCGGCACCGAGGTGGTGGAGGGCGCCTTCCCGGCGGTGATCACCGCCCAGAAGGGCCTCAACGAGCCCCGCTACGCCAGCCTCAAGGGCATCATGGCCGCCAAGAAGAAGGCCATCGAGGAGGTGGAGGCCGCGCCGGCCGCCGATGCCACCGCTGTCGCCGCCCTGGCCCTGCCCCCGGCCCGCCCCGAGGGCCGCAGGCTGGAGGGCGAACCCGCCGCCCAGGCCGCCGCCCTCCTCGCCGCCCTCAAGGACGAGGCGAAGGTCCTCTAGTCCTTGGTCCTTGATCCTTGGTCCCTGGCACACACGATTCTGAACGCATGAAAGGTCTCCCATGATCCTCGTCTTCTGCGAACTCAAGGACGGCAAGCTCCGCAAGCCCTCGGCCGAAGCCCTCTCGGAAGGCCGCCGCCTGGCGGACGCCGCCGGCAAGCCCCTGGGCGCCCTCTTCGTGGGCGCCTCCACCGCTGGCGCCGCCGACGCGGCCAAGCACGGCGCCGACACCATCCTCACCGCCGAGGCCCCGGCCCTGGCCTCCTACAGCAGCGACGCCTTCGCCGCAGCGATCGCCGACGCCGTGAAGGCCAAGGGCGCCACCGTGCTCCTGGGCGCCGCCACCGCGATGGGGAAGGACGCCCTGCCCCGGGCCGCCGCGCGCCTGGGCGCCGGCTACGCCGGAGACGTCACCGGGCTCTCGATGGTGGACGGCAAGCTGCAGGCCGTGAGGCCGGTCTACGCGGGCAAGGCCTTCGCGACCACCACCTTCTCCACCCCGGTGCAGGTGGCCACCACGCGGCCCAACGTCTTCGCCGCCGTCGAGAAGGCCGGCGCCGGCGCGATGGAGGCCCTGCCGGCCCCGGCGGCGGACTTCAAGGCCGTGGTGAAGGAGATCCTGGCCAAGGGCAGCGGCAAGCCCGACCTCACCGAGGCGGACGTCATCGTCTCCGGCGGACGCGGCATGAAGAGCGGCGAGAACTTCAAGCTCCTCGAGGACCTCGCCGACGCCCTGGGCGGGGTCGTGGGCGCCTCCCGCGCCGCGGTGGACGCCGGCTGGGGCCTCTCCCACAGCATCCAGGTGGGCCAGACCGGCAAGGTGGTGAGCCCCACACTCTACATCGCCTGCGGCATCAGCGGCGCCATCCAGCACATCGCCGGCATGAGCAGCTCCAAGGTCATCGTGGCCATCAACAAGGACCCCGAGGCCCCGATCTTCAAGCTCGCGAGCTACGGCATCGTGGGTGACCTCTTCGAGGTGGTGCCCGAGCTCACCAAGGCCGCGAAAGCCATGGGTCTCGGCGCGCACTGAGCCTCCGCAGGCCTGCCTCGGGTGCCGCCCGCCCAGCCCCGGACATGGAAGCCGTTCCGGACCCTCGCGGTCTGGGCGCTGATCTTCGCCGCCTACCAGGCGCCTGAGGCCCTCGGCCAGCGGCTGGCAGGCAGCGCCACCCTGCACGCGGTCCTCTCCCTCGCGGTGCTCCCCGTCGCCTGGCTCCTCTCCCGGCTGCTCCAGCCCGCCGGCTAGGCGGCCTTCGCGCTGGAACCGAGGCCCCGGGCCCTCGCCTGGCTTCTCCTCGGCATCGCGGGGGCGCTCGCGGCCAAGGGCGCCGCGGTGGCGATCGGACTCCCCTCGGGGATCTACGTTGCGGAGCGGTCCTTCGACCTGGCCCGGCTGCTCTCGGCCCTGCCCTGGCTGCTGCTCGCCACGGCCGTGCCCAGCCTGTCGGAGGACGTCCTCACCCGGGGCTTCTGGTTCCGTCAGGGCCCCGCCCGCGGAGGGGCCGCGTTCCTCGCGCTCTCCACCCTCGTCTATGTGCTGAACCACGTCTGGCGCCTGCGGGAAGGGCCGGCGGAGTGGCTCATGCTCGCCTCCTTCGGGCTGGCCTACGGCGCCGCCCTGCTCCGGTCAGGCTCCCTGTGGGCGGCCTTCGGGCTCCACTGGGGCTGGAACCTCGCGAACGCCCTGCTCGACGCTGGCTGGGGCCTCTCGACGCTACGCCCCGGCGCGGGGCGGTCCCTGTCGATCGCGGCCCATCTCCTGCTGGCGGCCCTGGTGCTGCTCCTCCGAAAGGGCCCTCAGCCCACCGGGTCGAACCCCTCCTGATGGAGCCAGGCTCGGCCGTCCTCGGGATCGCCGAAACGGGCGAGGACCGCGTAGCCCTCCCGGACGTCCCCGTCCATCGCGTCGAGGGTGTTGCGCGCCCGCACGACGCAGGCGCCGCCGATGCCGTCGAAGCCCGGGAGCACCAGTTCCCGCTCGTCCCCGGACTCGTCCCGCCACACCTCCACGCGCTGGGACTCCATGGGCCTACACCTGGACCTGGTTCCAGCCCTGGATGCGCTTGAGGCTGTCGGGGTCCACGCGGCCCTCGCTGAGGTTGTCGTTCCAGCGCACGAGGCAGGAGGCCGTGGCCTCGCCGGGGCGGAGATCCTCCGCCACGATCCTGAGGCCGCCGCGCTTCACCGCCTCCAGCCTGCCCCCGTCCTCGAAGCAGACGACGGCGTAGGTGGGCGTGAAGGCCACCTTCCAGACCCCGTGCCGCCGCAGGTCGGGCTTGAGGAAGAGCTTCCAGTTGGAGGGCGTCGCCGGCACCGTGCGGAAGCGGGCGGGGTTGGCGAAGCCGCTGGGCTGGTCGTGGACCGCCTTCTCCGTGAGCTCCTCGACCTCCTTCGCCACCAGGGGGTCCGGCGGCAGCATGGCCAGGGCCTTCAGCCGCGGCAGCAGGCGGATCCGCGCGAGCCAGCCTGGGAACTGGAGGTAGGCATAGACGAAGGGGACGAGGGGCGCCGTCCAGTCCAGGGCGTTGCTGAGCTGGGGCACGTCCTCCAGGAAGGGGATGTCCACCCGCCAGAACTCGCGGTAGGCGATGAAGGCCAGCAGCAGGATGTTCAGCGGATAGGCCGCGAGGCTCAGGCGGAGGAAGCCCGCATGCCGGGGCGGCAGGACCTTGTCCAGCAGCCAGGGGCCGAGGGCCAGCGAGAGCACGAGCGCGGGGGTCCACCAGCGGGCGTCCGCCTGGCGGTAGGCGTAGGAGGCCGAGGCCGCGAAGAGCAGGACAATGAGGCCCGCCAGGGGCGCACGGCGCGTCTCGTGCCGGAGCCGGAGGTGCTCCGCCGCTGTCCGCACGTCGTCGAAGGAGGCCATGCGCCCATCCTAGCGGGAATGGCCGCTGCTCAGCCCTTCTCGAAGAAGAGGACGACCATCCCGAACCCCACCCGGTCGCCGTTGTGGAGCTCGCGGGCATCCCCCGGGGCGAGGCGCTCCCCCTTGATGTAGGTCCCGTTGGCGACCCCCTGCTCCTCGATGATGAAGTAGCGGCCGTGTTCGCACAGGATGCGCGCGTGGCGGCGGGAGACGCTGAGGTTGGGATCCTCCTCGGTCAGGTCGATGTCGGGGTGGATGCCGGTGTTGGGGTCGAAGCGGCCCACCAGGGCGCCGTGGGCCCGGATGGGGAACTTCTTGCCGGAGATGACGGAGACGAGGCTGGGCTGCACCGGGGCGGCCTCGGCCTTGGCCTTGGGGGTGGAGGGCGCGGCGCCCTCGCCGCGCTCCACCTTCAGGCCGAGCTCGCGGTTCCGCTGGGCCAGCCGCTGCATCATCTTCACCGAGACTTCCGGGTTCTGGCGGATCATCCGGAGGAAGGTGCCCCGGTTGATGGCGATGAGCTCGCTGTCCTCCAGGGCCACCGCCGTGGCGGGCCGGGCGATGGCCTCCAGCAGGCTGCCCTCCCCGAAGAAGTCGCCCTTCATCAGCTCCTCGGTCCAGTCGCCCTTGGGCTCGTCGCCCACATAGATCCGCACCTTGCCCGAGAGGATGACGTACATCTGCTGCGCCATCTCGCCTTTGCGGTAGACGATCTCCCCTTCCTTGAAGCGGAGCTTGCTCTGGTCAATGAAGGAGGAATCAGCCATGGGCAACCTAGGGTGCTCCTACCATACCGGAGCCCGGCGATCCGGGGAATGTCCTGGGCGGAAATCCAAGGCCCGCCTCAGTCCAGCACACGGAAAATCCCGTCCAGCAAAGCCTGCAGCCGGTCCGCCTCGCCTCCGCAGAAGCCCGCCGGGAGCGGGCAGTCCAGGTCCAGCACCCCGATCAGCCGGCCCGCCCGGTTCCACACCGGCAGCACCAGTTCGCTGCGGGTGGCGTCGTCGCAGGCGATGTGGCCGGGGAAGGCCTGGACGTCGGGCACGAGCTGACGGCGTTCCGTACGGGCGCAGGCGCCGCAGACCCCGCGCTCGAAGGGGATGCGCAGGCAGCCCATGCCGCCCTGGTAGGGGCCGACGGCCATCATCCGCTCGCCGACGCGGCGGTAGAAGCCGCACCAGTTGGCCTGCGGCAGGGTGTGCCAGAGGAGGCAGGCCAGGGTGGCCTGGAGGGCCACCTCGTCGGTCTCGCCCTCCACCGCGGCGCGGATCTGGGGCAGGGCCTCGTCCAGACGGGCGAGGCGCTCGGCCTCGGGGAGGAGGACGCCGCGCGGCAGGACCGGAAGGAGGATGCCTTCGGACATGCCTCGAGGATAGCGGCTCCGGCCCCCCGGCACGTCGGCGGCCAGGGGCTGCTAGCGTCAAGGGATGTCCCTCCTCCGCACCCTCGCCGCGCCCCTGGGGCCCCTCTACGCGGCGGTGGTGAAGGCCCGCAACCGGGCCTTCGACCAGCATCCCGAGCGTTCGGCGCGGGTGGAGGTCCCCGTGGTCTCCCTCGGCAACCTGAGCACCGGGGGGACGGGGAAGACGCCCCTGGCCCTCCACCTCGCCCAGGCCCTCCAGTCCGCCGGATGGCCCAGCGCCGTCGTGAGCCGGGGCTACGGAGGGCGGCGGAAGCTGGATCCCATGGAGGTCCTTCCGGCCTCTTCACCGCGGGAGGCGGGGGACGAGCCCGCGCTGATGGCCCGCCGCCTCGGGCCCGGCCGCGTGGTGGTGGCCCGGCGCCGGGCCGTGGGCGCCCAGCGGGCCCTGCGCCTGGAGCCGCGCCCCGGCGTGCTGCTGCTGGACGACGGATTCCAGCATCGGGGCCTTCACCGGGACCTGGACCTGCTGCTCCTGGACGGCGTGCGGCGCTGGGGGGACGGGCGCATGCTGCCCCGGGGGGACCTCCGGGAGCCCATGGAAGGGGCCCGCCGGGCCCACGCGCTGGTGGTGACGCGGGGAGGCCGCGCGCCGAGGGACGAGGTGGAGGCCTGGTGGGCGAAGCACGGCTCCGGAGGCCCGGTCTTCTACGTGGACTTCCGCATCGGCGCCCTGAGGCTCTGGAACGGGGAGCTGCGCCTGCCCCTTCCCGCCCCGGGCTTCGAGCCGCTCTTCGCCTTCTGCGGGCTCGGGCATCCCGAGGCCTTCTTCGCCGACCTCCTGGTGGCCGGCCTGCCCTGGGTGGACACCCTGGCCTTCCCGGACCACGCCGCGCTCACGCCCCGCCGCCTCATGCTCGCGCAGCTGCAGGCCGCGCGCGCCGGCGCCCGGGCCCTGGTGTGCACCGAGAAGGACGCCGTCAAGCTCGACCCTTCCGCCGCCGGCCTTCTGCAGATGCCCCTCTGGATCGCCGAGCAGGACGTCGTCGGCGCCGAGCCCCTGGTGGCCTTCGTCCTCGAACGCCTCGCCGCCCTTGCCAGCCCCGGCGCGGCGAAGTAGGATGAGGCTCGTTCTGCGGGCGTAATTCAGTGGCAGAATGTCAGCTTCCCAAGCTGAACGTCGTCGGTTCGATCCCGATCGCCCGCTCCAGTGAGAGGCCCCCGGAAGGGGGCTTCGAGCGTTCTGGAGGGGGCGTGCGGGATCGAACCGCCCCGGCGCGCCGGTAGGGCCAGACGTAGGACGCGCGAGCGTCCGCAGGCGGTCCGGCGGAGCCGGAGGCCCGGGCGCAGCCGGGCGGCGGCCCGCAGCGCGCAGCGCGGAGGGGATCCCGATCGCCCGCTCCAGTGAGAGGCCCCCGGAAGGGGGCTTCGAGCGTTCTGGAGGGGGCGTGCGGGATCGAACCGCGCCGGCGCGCCGGTAGGGCCAGACGCAGGACGCGCGAGCGTCCGCAGGCGGTCCGGCGGAGCCGGAGGCCCGGGCGCAGCCGGGCGGCGGCCCGCAGCGCGCAGCGCGGAGGGGATCCCGATCGCCCGCTCCAGTGAGAGGCCCCCGGAAGGGGGCTTCGAGCGTTCTGGAGAGGGCGTGCGGGATCGAACCGCCCCGGCGCGCCGGTAGGGCCAGCCGCAGGACGCGCAAGCGTCCGCAGGCGGTCCGGCGGAGCCGGAGGCCCGGGCGCAGCCGGGCGGCGGCCCGCAGCGCGCAGCGCGGAGGGGATCCCGATCGCCCGCTCCACTGAGAGGCCCCCGGAAGGGGGCTTCGAGCGTTCTGGAGGGGGCGGGCGGGGTCGAACCGCGCCGGCGCGCCGGTAGGGCCAGCCGCAGGACGCGCAAGCGTCCGCAGGCGGGCCGGTGTCAGGCGCAGGATGCGCCTACTTCTTCTGCCCCATCGTCTCCAGCCACTTCTTCGCCTCGCGCCTGAGCATCTCGGCGATGTTCTTGTCGCGCTGCATGAGCTTGAGGTCGGACTCGTGGAGACGCCGGTAGTGCTGCATCGCGAGGGGGAGGGGTGTCCTCGGGTTGAGCACGAGGGCCTTCACGATGGCGTACTTCTTCATCCATTCCCGGTTCAGGGTGATGATCCGGAGCACTTCTTCGTTGATGCTGCGCATCTGGGCGATGTAGGCGACCTCGCCGTCGGTGATGCGGGCGTTGCGGATGACGCCGACCTGGATGAGCCGGTTGGCCTCCCGGATGAGGATGGTGCGCTCCTCCTTGCCGCCCTTCTGGGCCAGCATGATCTTCTGGTTCGTGCGCAGGCGCATCACGCGCTGGGTGAGCGTCAGGCTGATGTCCTGCCCGTCGAAGTCCTGGAGGGGCTTGGTGTAGCGCTCCCGGAGCACTTCCTCGGATTCGTCGTCGGCGCCGGCCTCGGGCATGGGCAGCTCGGCCCAGGCCGCGTCCAGCCGGCCGCCCTCCACCTCGTCGAGGATCTCGAGCCGCTCCTTGACGACCTCCTCGTTGCCGATCTTCAGCACGTCGAAGCGGAACTCGTTGACCTTCCGCTTGAGGTTGTAGGAGGCGGCCGGGTGCAGCTCGAGCTCGTCGAGGATGCGGGGGCGCTGCATCCACAGCACCTGGTTGTTCAACGGGATCTCGAGGAGGTCCCCCGGGAGCGAGGCGATGCAGGGCTCCAGGACCTCGGCGGTGAGGTCCCCGTGGAGCAGCGCCCGCTCAAGCAGGGCGTGCTCGGTGCGGTAGCGGAGGATCAGGCCAAGGGGCCCCGGCGGGGCGATCTCGTGTTCGAGGATGCCGTCCACCACGCTCTCCGGGAGGGAGAGGAATCCGTCCAGGGCCTTGTCCTTGTGGGGCGAATCCGTGAGCCAGGCGTGGGCCTGGGCCTGGACGAGGTCGAGGGGCGGCACCGGCAGCCCGCCGCCCAGCAGGGCGGCGACCATCGGCTCCGGAAGCTGGTTCTGGAGGAAGCGTTCGACGAGCGGGTGCATGGGGGCATTCTAGCCCCGGGGGCGGCCGCGCCTCCGGGCTATTCCTTCTCCGCCGCCGGCCCCGCCTCGGTCTCCGGCCCCGTGGCCACCTCGGGGATGGGGGGCGCCGTCCGCAGCCACTGGCCGTCGGCCCCGAAGCGGCCGGTCCAGGATTCGCCCACGCTGTGGCCATGGCGGATGCGGCGTCCGCCGACCTCCACGGTGGCGACGCCTGCGTTGTCGAGGGTGAGGGTGAAGGTTCCCTTCACCCTCAGCAGCCAGGGCTCGCTCACCCGCAGTTCGCGGCTCCGCGATTGGCCCTCGCTGACGAGGGTGGCGGTGCAGGCGTCGAGCACCCGCACGCTCACGAGGGTCCCCTCCTCCGTGCGCGGCGCCTCGGGAAGCACTTCGCCCAGCACGGGATAGGCCTGGTGTTCCACCGCGTCCGGGCGGGCCTGGGGGGGCCCGGGCGCCGCCTCCGAGGCCCGCGCGCCAAGGGCGCCCCGGCGGAGGTCGCGACCGGGGATGACGAGCCACGCCAGGAGCCCCGCGCTGCCCACGGTGAGCGCGCCCATGATGAGGCGTTCCAGGCGCTCGTCCCGCGGGTCCGGCGCCTCGGATTCCGCCGCGCCCGGAAGCCGCTCGAACGCCTCGCGGTGGGCGTCCAGGTCCACGTCGAGGCGCCGGGCCACCTGCCGGACCAGGGGCCGGGCCTGCCCCGCGGGCAGCGCGTCCCAGGCCTCTGACTCGAGCTTGAGGAGGACATGGGGCGCCAGGTTCAGGTCGCGGGCGAGCATCTCGGCCGAGAGCCCTCTCGCGGCCCTCGCGCGGCGCAGCAGATCCCCGAGGCCCGTGGCGTCCACGCGGGCCTCAGGGCTTCCAGCCCACCGGGATGTCCGCGAGGGCCCTGAGGAGGTGGTCCCGCCGATCGCTGCGGCTCAGCCGGCGGTCGTCGAGGGTGCCCCGGTGGGCCATCGCGTCGGCGAAGCAGGCCTGCAGGTCATCCGGGGTGAGGAAGTCCCGGCCGTCCAGCCAGGCTTCCGCCTTGGCGAGGGCGATCCAGTGCTGGGCGGCCCGGGTGGAGCAGAAGCCGCCTTCGTCCCGGACCCGCGCCACCAGCCGGGCGATGTAGTCCAGCACCGGGTCGGCGACCTTCACCCCATGCACGTCCGCCCGCGCGAGCCTCCAGGCCGTGAGGTCCAGCACCGGCTCGAGGGCGTCCAGGCGGCGCGCGCCCGCGCGGCCGGTGAGCACGAGGCGCTCGGCCTCCCGGTCGGGGTAGCCGAGGTGGAGCACGCAGGCGAAGCGGTCGAGCTGGCTCTCGGGGAGGGGGAAGGTGCCCGCGTGGTCGAGGGGGTTCTGGGTCGCCACCACGAAGAAGGGGTCGGGCAGCACGTGGGTCTCCCGCTCGAGGCTCACCTGCCCCTCCACCATCACCTCCAGGAGGGCGCTCTGGGTCTTGGGGCCGATGCGGTTGAGCTCGTCGAGGAGCACGACGTTCGCGAAGACCGGTCCTGGCTGGAATCGGAAGGCCTTCGCGTCCGGGTCCCAGAGGTGGACCCCGAGGAGGTCCGAAGGCAGCAGGTCGTTGGTCCCCTGGACGCGCTGGAAGGTCCCGCCGAGGAGGCGGGAGAGGCCGCGGGCCAGCGTGGTCTTGCCGACGCCGGGCAGGTCCTCCAGCAGCAGGTGCCCCCCGGACAGCAGGGTGGCCAGGGCCCGGCGCACCTGCGCATCCTTGCCCACCACGACCCCCTGGAGGGCGTCGAGGCCGAGTCGGACCTGCGCGCGGAGATAGGCGGAGCGCTCGGGGCTGCTCAGGGCGAGGTTCGAGGGCGCCGTCATGGCTCCTGATTCTCCAGGGAAATGCCGTGCTCCCGCAAGCGCGAGCCGAGGACCCGCACGGTGATCCCGAGAGCCGCCGCGGCCCGCGCGGGATCGCCCCCGTGGGATTCCAGGGCCCGCCGCAGCAGGGCAGGCGTCGCGGCCCGGCCCACCGCCCGCGTCATCTCTTCCAGCTCCCCCGGTTCCGGCCACGGCACCTGCAGCGGCGTGGAGGGAGCGCCTCCGGGCGGAAGCCTTCGCACCATCGCGCCCTCCGACTCCGCCAGGGCCCGGGCCGCGCAGGCCTGAAGGTCCTTCAGCTGTCCCGGCCAGGCCCGGGCCGGGAGTTCCCGCTCCACGGCCCGGTCCACCCGGGGCTCCGGCCTTCCCGCGACGCGCGCGGCCGCCTGGAGGAAGGCCGTGAAGAGCGGGACAAGGTCCTCGAGGCGCTCCTTCAGAGGGGGGCAGGTGAAGGTCAAGGCGCCGAAGCGGCCCGCGAGGGGGAGCGCGAGGTCCCGTTCCGCCGTGGCGGTGGCGAGCCAGCGGAGGTCCCGTTCCCCGGTGGCGTCCATGGCCGAGGCCAGGGCGGCGGCGCCCTCGCCCTGGAGGGCCTCCAGGCCGGTCAGGAGCAGGCTCCCGCCCTCCGCCAGCCGCAGAAGCCTCAGGTCGGGCCCCAGGGCTCCGAGGTCCGTCGCCGGAATCCTGACGAAGGGCCCCTTGGGCGTGCGCAGGGTGTGGAGCCGCCGAGCGGCCCTCGAACGCCCGGTGGCCGGCTCGCCGAGGAAGATCGCCGGGGCCGGCAGGTCGGCGGCGGCCTCGAGGCCCGACTGCAGGGCGCGCATGGCGGGGCTGCGCGCCACCCAGGGTTCGCCGGGGTCCGGTGGCGGCGCCCCCACCAGGGCCCGGAGGCGGTCCAGCAGGGCGAGGAAGACGTCGAGGTCGAAGGGCTTGGGCAGGAAGTCGTCGGCGCCCAGGCGCATGGCCTCCACGATGTCCTTCGGCTCGCCGAAGGCGCTCATGAGCACCACCCGGAGGGCGGGCTGGAGGCGCTTGGCCTGGCGGATCAGCTCCAGCCCGCTCATGGACGGCAGACGCAGGTCGGTGACCATCACGTCGTGGGAGGTGGCGGCCAGGGAGCGCAGGGCCTCGGCGGGGTCCGCGACGGCTTCGACGGTCCAGGGCGAGTCCGCGAGGGCCTGCACCAGCAGGCGCCGGAAGCTGTCCTTGTCCTCCACCAGGAGCAGGCGCATGGCTGGAGGCTATCAGCCTTCGCCTGGCTTGAACGAGGGGGGACCGCCCGCTTCCCGCGGTCGCGCTTCGTCCCCCCTCGTGCTCCCCCACGTGGCGTCCGGGCCAAGCCCTGCCGCCACGCCGGCGACGCGCAGGAAGCGTCGGCTCTGGGCTTCGGCCTGGGCCTCGAAGAGGGCCGCGCCCTCCACGAGGTGGAGTCCCGATGCCCGCGCCCAGGCGGCGAAGGCGGTGCGCTCCTTGTAGATCCACTCGACGGCCCAGGCCAGGCCCGGCCGCGCGGCCTCCAGCAGCTCCGGGAAGGGCGCGGGATCGCCCGCGGACATGCCGAGGCTGGTGGCCTGGATGACCCCCACCGGGGCGAAGGCGGACACCTCCGCGGCCGTGAGCGGGGCCTGCCTCGAGGCGGCGCGGGCCTTCCGCCCCTGGCGCTCCGCCACGGCCAGGCTGGTGGCCGCGACGCCGCCGCTGCCGAGCACCAGGACGGGCCCGGCCGGGAGGCCGCGGAGGACCGCTTCCAGCGCTTCGGCGTCGGTGTTCGCCCCCTGCCAGGCGCCTCCTTCCCGCCACAGCGTGTTCAGGGGGCCATTCAGCCCGAGTCGGGGCGGGAGGCTCTCCTTCAAGGGCGCGGTGAGGCTCAGCCCCTGCGCGTGGAGGATGCCCGCGGCGGTGAGGACCTCGTCCGGATCCGGGGACTCGAGGGGCAGGTAGAGCGCGTCCACGCCGGCCTCGGCGAAGCGCCGGTTGTGGAAGGCGGGCGAGCGGGAGTGGAGCACGGGCTCCCCCGCCACCGCGAAGACCTTCGTGCGGGGTCCCGCGCGGTGGACGCCCCAGGCCCGCAGGGTGGCCAGCGAGAGCTGCCCGGGCGCGGCGGGGAGTCGGTCCTCCGGCGCGGCGTAGGTGAAGGCGCAGCCCCAGGCCCGCTGCAGACAGCGCGACGCGATGCCCTTGGGGCCCATGAGGAAGCCAGCGGCCACGAGGCCTTTTGACGCCGCCGCCTCGCAGAAGGTCTTCGCGTGGGCGAGGTCCCGCAGGGAGTCCGCGTGGCCCACCCACTTGAAGGCGTCGCCTTCCGGCAGGCTCTGGAGCCGCGCGAGGCCGTCGAAGACACCGGGCGCCACATGCACCGAGCGCAGGAGGCCGACCTGGCCTCGGCGCGCGGCGAGCCAGGCGGGGATGGGAAGCTCCCACTCGAGGTCCACCCAGGCGGCGCCGGCCTCGACCGCCGCCCGCAGGGCCGCGAGGCGTCCGGCCTCATCATCGTCCGGCCACAGGCCAAGCTCGGAGACCCGGCGCGCGGTCACGACGCAGCGGCCGCCGAGGTCGCGCGTGATCGAGGCGGGATCCGCTCCCCGGAAAAGGTCCAGGCGCAGCTCCGGAAGGACCTCGGCGGGGAGGGCCCGCGCGCAGGCGAGGGCGTCCTCCCGGACCGGATGGGACAACGTGAGGATGAAGGAAGGCAGCGGGAACATCATCCCATCCGCTTCGCCGCCTGCCAGGCGGCCTCCATCTGCTCGAGGCTCCGCGCCTCCCAGCCGCCGTGGGCCTTCGCGTCGTCCTCCACGGCCTCGAAGCGCGCGCGGAAGCGCGTCATCTGCCGGCGCAGGGCGCGGTCGGGGTCCACGCCCTTCTTGCGGGCCCACTGCACCAGGGAGAAGAGCACGTCGCCGAACTCCTCCTCCACGCGCCGGGGATCCGTCTCGGCCTGCAGCTCGCCGACCTCCTCCTTCACCTTGTCGAGGACGCCGTCCAGGTCGGGCCACTCGAAGCCCACCTTCGCGCACTTCTTCCCGATCACCATCGCCTCCTCCAGCGGCGAGAGGCTCGCGGCCATGCCCTCCAGCAGCCGGCGCTCGGCCCCGCCCCGCTCCTCCTGCTTGATGGCGTCCCAGTTGGTGAGCACGTCCTCGGAGCCGTTGACCGCTACGTCGCCGAAGACGTGGGGATGGCGCCGCACCAGCTTCTCCACCACCGCGCGCTCCACGTCATGGAGGTCCCAGGCGCCGCGGTCCGCCGCCATGCGGGCGTGGAAGACCACCTGCAGCCACAGGTCGCCCAGTTCCTCCCGCAGGTGCCGCTCCGAGGCCTCGTCCCCGGGCACGTGGGCGGCCAGGGCGTCCAGCACCTCCGCCGCCTCCTCCCGGAGGTACTTCGCCAGGCTCCGGTGGTCCTGCTCCAGGTCCCAGGGGCATCCCGACGCGGGATGGCGCAGGGCGGCCATGAGGGCGGCGAGGGTGGTCGGGGCGGTCATGCCCTCAGTGTAGGGCTATGGGCTATGGGCTCTGGGCTCTTGCCATGACGCCAAGGGCTTGGCTAAAAGCCTAGAGCCCACCGTCCTGACCGGAGCCTAGAGCCCAGAGCCCAGAGCCTGCTTTTCCGGCACCCGGCTCATGGCGTACTCCGCCATGGCGGTGATGGTGAGGCTCGGGTTCACGCCGGGATTGGCCGGGAGGATGGAGCCGTCCACCACGTAGAGCCCCGGGTGGCCGTGGACCTGGCAGTCCGCGCCGATGACCCCCTCGGAGGCGTCCTGGCCGAAGGGCACGCCGCCCAGGATGTGCGCGGTGAGCGGGATGTTGAAGAGGCCCTCGTTGATGCTGCCCATGGGGATGCCGTTGGTGGCCTCGGCGAATTTCTGCAGGACCGCATGGGCGGTCTCCACCTTCGGGGGCGGCAGGGCCGCGACGCCATCGGGCTCGGAGACGAGGTCCCGCCGGCCGAAGGTGAAGCGGCTGCGACCGGGCCGCAGCTTCAGGCGGTTGTCCTCCCACTGCATGACCAGCAGGATGGTGGCCGCTTCGGCCCAGCCCGGACGCACGTGGGTGCGCAGGAAGTCGCCGGGGCGCTTGAGGATGTCCCGCGCCGACTGGAAGACCCGGGACAGGAAACCGCCCGAGGTGACCACCGGCCCGCTGAGGAACCGCATCAGCGACGATCCCGCAGGGTAGCGGCAGGGCTCCACGGTGGTGATGGGGTCGGCCTGGATGATGGAGGTGATGGCGATGCCGCGGGAGTAGTCCACGTCGTGCTTGCGGGCCACGCTGCCCAGCAGGGCCTCGCTGTTGGTGCGCACGCGCTCGCCGAGGCGGGGGGAGAGGTCCGGCAGGGACTTCGTGACGTCCCGGCAGCGGAACAGGAGGCGCAGGGTGCCCAGGGCCCCGGCGGCCACGATGACGTTCCTCGCCCGCACGGGCTTCCGGGGGAGGCTGAACCAGCCCGGGCCGGCGAGCCTCAGCTCGTAGCGCGCGCCGTCGCCGGCGCCCTGGAGCGGCCGGATGTCCCGCACCACCGTGTCGGGCATCACTTCCACGCCCAGCTTCTCGGCGAAGTACAGGTAGTTCTTGGGCAGCGTGTTCTTCGCGTTGTGGCGGCAGCCCACCATGCAGCCCCCGCAGTGGATGCAGGCCTTCCGGGCCGGGCCTTCGCCGCCGAAATAGGGGTCGGGGACCTCCTGGCCCTCCTGCCCGGGCTCGCCGAAGAAGGTGCCGGTCTCCACCGGGCGGAAGCTGTCCCCCCGGCCGAGGCCTTCGGCGATGCCCTTCAGCACCTGGTCGGCCGGGGTCAGGCGCGGATTCAGCGCGACCCCGAGCATGCGCCGCGCCTCGGCGTAGTGGGGCCTCAGCACCTCGCCCCAGCGCACGGGCACCTGCCACGCCGGGCTGTCGAAGGCCTCGTCCAGGGGCTGCATGAGGACGTTGGCGTAGCCCAGGCTGCCGCCCCCCACGCCGGCGCCGTGGAGCACGAAGACGTCCTTGAAGGGGCTGATCTGGAGGATGCCCCGCAGGCCCAGGCGCGGCGCCCACAGGTAGCGCCGGAGGTTCCAGGTGCTCTTGGCGAAGTCCTGGTCCCGGAAGCGCCGGCCCCGCTCCAGCACCAGCACCGAGTAGCCCTTCTGGGCCAGCCGCAGGGCGCTGACGCTGCCCCCGAAGCCCGAGCCGATGATGACGAAGTCGTAGGTGCCGTGGTGGTCCTTCACCCGGGAATCGTAGCGCTTGGACGTCCTCCGCTCTCCGTCTACTTCGGGTAGTCCCGGGACCGGGGCCGGGGCCGACGGTACCCTGGGGCCGGAGACCGCGCGCCATGCCGACCCCCGCTTTGCCGCTGCTGGAGCGCCTCGCCGCGCGGAAGCTGGTGGTGGTGACGGGCAAGGGGGGCGTGGGCAAGACCACGGTCACCGCCCTCCTGGGGCTGCTGCTGTCCAGAATCGGGCGCAGGGTCCTGCTCCTGGAGACGGACCCCCGGGAGAGCCTGCACCAGGTCCTCGGCGTGGAGCCCAGCGGCGGCGCGGTGGTCAGCGCCGGACCCCGGCTCTGGATCCAGAACCTCCAGGCCCAGGCGGTGATGGCGGAGCTGGTGCGCTCCAAAGTGCCCCTCGGCATCCTGGCCACCCGCATCCTCGAGCATCCGCTCTACCAGCATTTCGTCGAGGGGGCGCCCGGCCTCAAGGAGACGGCGCTGCTGGGCCACGCCTGGGGCCTTGCCGTCCACGGCGGCACGCCTCCGGTGGACCTCGTGCTCCTGGACGCCCCCGCCAGCGGGCACGGCGTGGGCCTGCTGGCCGCTCCGGGACTGCTGGCGGAGAGCATCCGCGACGGCCAGCTCGGCGCTGTCATCGGCGACATCGCCGCCTTCCTGGCGGATCCCGCGAAGTCCGCCGTGGTGGCCGCCACCCTCGCCGAGGAGATGCCGGTGCAGGAGGCCCTGGAGCTGGTCGCCCAGATGGAGGCCCGGCTCGGCCGGGGCCCCGAGGCCGTGGTGGTGAACGCCCTGTATCCGCCCTGCCCCGCCTCCGACCGGGGGCCGGAGGACGCCCTCGCCCTGTGGCGGCAGCGCCGGAAGGTGAACGAGACGGAGCTGAAGCGCCTCAAGACCGGCTGGAAGGGGTCGCGGGTGGAACTGCCCCTCCTGCCCCTGGACCGCTCCCGGGACCTGCTGGAGGACCTCGCCCCGAGCTGCGTGGAGGTGCCGCGGTGAGCGCGACCTTCGCCCCCTTCGACCGGCGCCTGGTGGTGCTGGTGGGCGCCGGCGGCGTGGGCAAGACGACCCTGGCCGCGGCCCTGGCCCTCCAGTCCGCGAAGCAGGGCACCGACACGCTGGTGATGACCTTCGACCCCTCCCTGCGCCTCAAGGACGCCCTGGGCCTGAACCCGGCGCAGGCCCAGGCCGCCCGGGACGCGCCGGTGGGCGTGCCCGCGGCGGGGCCGGCGCGCCTGGAGGCCGCCCTGCTGGATGCCAAGACCACCTTCGACCGCATCGTGGCGCGCCACGCGCCGGACCCGGAGGCCCGCGACCGCATCTACGCCAACCCCTTCTACGCGCGGCTGGCCGGCAGCCTGTCCGGCATCCTGGAGTACATGGCCATGGAGCGCCTCTTCGAGGTGCAGGAGGCCGGCGGCTACGGCCGCATCGTCCTGGACACGCCGCCCACCCGGCAGGCCCTGGACTTCCTCGAGGCCCCGGACCGCATCATCCGCTTCCTCGACGCCCGGCCCGTGAAGGCCGCGGCGAAGCCGTGGTGGGAGAAGCAGGACCGGACCTTCCTCATGCGCATGGCCGCCCGCAGCGTGGAGGCCTACGCCGACCGGCTCATCGGGCGGGGCTTCCTCATGGACCTCGTGGCCTTCATCCGGGACTTCGCGCCCCTCTTCGACGGCTTCCGGGAGCGGGCCGAAGCCGTCCGGACCCTCCTGCGCTCCCCGGAGACCCTCTTCGTGCTGGTCACCGGCGCCGGCGAGGAGCGCATCCCCGACGCCATGTTCTTCCTCCGCCGGCTGAAGGAGGCCGGCCATCCCCTGGGTCCGGTGCTGGTGAACCAGATGCATCCGGAGGTCCCGAAGGCGGCGGGCGCCGAGGGGACCGGCATCGCCCTGCTCCGGCATCTCGGGGCGCGGGACCTCCGGGGCCTCGCCCAGTTCCGCGCCCGCCTGGCCTCGGGGCCGCCGGTGGTGGACCTGCCCCTGCTGGGGGCGCCGCCCTCGGATCTGCAGGGCCTGGAGGACCTGGGGGCGCTGGTCCTGGCCCGGTCCCGGACGCGGGCCGGAGCCTGACCCCAGGTAGTTTGCCGCACTGCGGAATTTCCCCTTGCGCGTTTTCCGCAATGCGGCAAATTGGAGTCCGGAGGGATCCCGATGATCCGGGTGGTCAAGCGCTATGGGGGCGGAAGCCGGAAGCTCTACGACACCGAAGAGAGCCGCTACGTCTCCCTGGAGGAGATTTCCGAGTGGATCGGGGAGGGCCAGGAGATCCAGGTCCTCGACAGCGCCACCGGCGAGGACGTCACCGCCCAGGTGCTGGCCCAGACCCTCTTCGAGGACCACAAGCGGGGCCACTCCATCCTCCCCACCGCCTTCCTGCACGACGTCATCCGCAAGGGCCACGAGGCCTTCAATGAGCGCGTCGGACAGGTCCAGGCGGGCGTGGAGCGGCTGGTGCAGTCCTCCCTCGACAAGGTGGCCCTCGCGGGGCCCCTGCAGCAGGACATGGACCAGCTGAAGGCGAGGCTGGCGGAGCTGGAGGCCGCCCTCGCCGATCTCGAGCAGACGAAGAAGACGAGGAAGGGCGCCGCGAACGGCGCAGGCAGCAAGGGCCGGAACACCAAGGGGGCGCGGCGCCCCGTCCGCCGCTGAACCACACCACTCCCGGCCCGTGGCCGGATGCCAGGAGGACACCATGGCGACCAAGAAGAACACCAAGAACGACGGCGCGGCGAAGGTCAAGGAATCGGCGCGCGAGATCTGGCTGGCGGGCCTCGGGGCCTTTTCCGTGGCTGGCGAGGAGGGCGGCAAGGTCTTCCAGCAGCTCGTGAAGAAGGGCACCGCCGTCGAGAAACAGAACAAGGCCAAGCTGGCAGGGCTCGGCGAGCGCGCCGTGGAGCTGAAGGACGAGGCCAAGGGCGCCGTGAAGAACCTCGCCGCCCCGCTCGAGGCCGGCCTCGCCAGCGCCATGCAGAAGCTGGGCGTGCCCACCCGCTCGGAGATCGTGACCCTCACCAAGCGCGTCGAGGAGCTCACCAAGGCCGTCGCCAAGGCCAAGGCCGAGTCCAAGCCCGCCCCGAAGAAGGCCTCCAAGGCCAAGCCGGCCGCCCAGGCCTGAGGTCCGCCATGGGCCAGGACCGCCCGAACCGCCCGACCCCCCGCGCCGCCAGGAAGCATCGCATCGGCCTCGCCCTGGCGGCCGGCGGGCCCCTGGGCGGCCTGTACGAGGTGGGCGCCCTGAAGGCCCTCGAGGAGTGCATCGAGGGCCTCGACCTCAACGACCTCCACGTGTACGTGGGGGTGAGCGCCGGGGCCTTCATGGCCGCGCATCTCGTGAACGGGCGGACGCCCACGGACCTGGTGCGGGGCCTCGCCACCGAGGAGGACGGGGGGCCGCCCTTCGACCCCTCGGTGCTCTTCATGCCGGCCTACGCCAACTGGATCGCGAGCAGCGCCAAGCTGCCGGGCCTGCTGGCGGACGCCCTCTTCCAGGTGGGGCGCTCCCCCGAGGAGCAGACCCTCTTCCACTCCCTGGCCCGCCTGGGCCGGGCCCTGCCCCTGGGCCTCTTCGACAACGCGGCCCTGGCCCGCTACCTCCAGAAGTCCTTCTCCCGCGGGGGCCGCACCGACGACTTCCGCAAGCTGCGCCACAAGCTGCTGGTGGTGGCGACGGACCTGGAGAATGGCACGGCGGTGGTGTTCGGGGACAAGGGCCTGGACCACGTCCCCATCTCGAAGGCCGTGCAGGCCAGCACGGCCCTGCCGGGCATGTACCTGCCGGTGGAGATCGAGGGCCGCATGTGCGTGGACGGCGTGCTGCTCAAGACGCTGCATGCCTCGGTGGGCCTGGAGCACGGCGCGGAACTGCTCTTCTGCGTGAACCCCCTGGTCCCCGTGGACGCCCTCCACGGCGAGGTGCTGGAGAAGGCGGGCCCCGGCGCCATCCAGCGCGGCGGCCTGCCCTCGGTGCTCTCCCAGACCCTGCGCACCCTCATCTACTCGCGGATGAAGGTGGGCATGGCGCGCTACCGCACCACCTTCCCCGACGCCGACATCGCCTTTTTCGAACCCCCCAAAGAGGAATCCCGCCTCTTCTTCAGCAACATCTTCAGCTTCGCGGCGCGCCGCGAGGTCTGCGAGATCGGCTACCGGGCGACGCGGGCCACCCTGCGCCGGCGGGAACAGCAGATCGGCGCCAAGCTCGCGCGGCACGGCCTCGGCCTGCGCCTGGACGTCATCAACGACGAGGCCCGCAGCGTGTGGGACAGCATCGACGCGCCCCCGCCGGACCTCCGCACGCCGGTGGCGGACCGCCTGGGCCAGGCCCTCGCGGAACTGGAGCGCGAACTCACGCCGCCGAAGCGCCGGGCGGCCAGTTGAGCGGCGGGGAGCCTCCGGTGAGGAGCCCGGGAAGGGCCCAGGACCGCGTGGAGGAGCGCGCCAACGCGCTGACCCACGGGATCGGCACGGCCCTCGCCGTGGCGGCCCTGGCCGTCATGGTCACCTTCGCTTCGCTGCGCGGCAGCGCCCGGCACGTGGTGGGCGCCGCCCTCTTCGGCGCCACCCTGGTGCTGCTCTACCTGATGAGCACGCTCTACCACGCCCTGCGCGGGCCGAGGGCCAAGAAGGTCTTCAAGATCCTGGACCACGCGGCCATCTACCTGCTCATCTCCGGCACCTACACGCCCTTCTGCCTCGCCGTGCTGAAGGGCGCCTGGGGCTGGAGCCTCTTCGGCGTGATCTGGGGCCTGGCGGTGCTCGGCGTGACCCTCAAGGCCGTGACCTACGGCCTCTGGCTGCCCCTCCCGCCGCCGCCCGCGGTGGACCACCTCCACAGCGTCCCCGAACCGCCGCGGCGCATGCCCAGGGGTATCTCGGCCCTGAGCCTCGCGGTCTACCTCGCCATGGGCTGGCTCATCGTCATCGCCATCGTGCCCCTGTGGCGCGCCCTCAGCCCCGGCGGGCTGGCCTGGCTCTTCGCCGGCGGCGCCTGCTACACCCTGGGCGCAGGGTTCTACGGGTGGCGGTCGCTGAGGTTCCACCATGCGGTGTGGCACCTGTGGGTCATGGCGGGCAGCGCGTGCCACGTGGCGGCGGTGTTGTGGCACGTGATTCCGGGGCGTGGGTGAGGGCCGGCCGGACCTCGAATTGAGCCTCATTGACCGATACAGCGGCAGGAAGGATCCGTCCTCCGACCTGGCGCGCTATCGCTTGCCGGTGCTCGTGTCCGCCGCGGCATGAAGGGAGCCTTCAATGCCAGGTCCGCGCCTCGTCGGGGATTGAGGCGGCTCGAAAGGGTCGTTCCCCGACCTGGCGCGCTATCGCTTGCCGGTGCTCGTGTCCGCCGCGGCATAAGGCCGCCGCGGTGGACGCTAGCACTCTTTGAAGGTCAACGTCAAACCCAGGATGTGGCATCACCAAGGGGGTGATGTTGACCTTGGTGTTGACGTTGAGGTTCAAGGAGCATCGCGATCGGGCTTGATCCGCGCCCTTTGCGGATCACGCCCGATCGCGATGCCAGACAAGCGAAGCGCGTCCAGGACCTCACCGGCCGGGAGTCCCGCTTCGATCCGCCGTTCGCCCGCACACCTACTTCTTCCCCATCTTCTTCCGTTCTTCCGCGAGCCCCTTCAGCGACGTCATCAGGTCCCCGCCCTTCGGCCCCCGCACGTTCCCGATGACGAACGTCCCGCCCTTCGGAACCATTTCCACGACGAAGAGGACCTCGGCCCCCTTCTTCCCGCCCGTCACGCCGTGCATCGCCACGAGGAAGCCCTTCCCCTCGGCCCTCACGGCCCCGGCCGCGTAGCGCGGATGGGAGTCCTGGGCGTTGAGGAAGGGGTCCCAGTCGAGGCCGACGATGTCGTCGGGCACGGCCTTCTGGGCGGCGGCGTCCGCGGCCAGGGCCTTCGCCAGGTCTTCCGTGAGGGCGGCCCGTTTCTCGCGCAGCGCGCGCTCGAAGGCTGGTTCCTTCGAGGATTTCATCGCCATGGCCGCGTACCAGTCGTAGAAGGCCTGGGCGGCTTTGCGGGCGGCTTCGGCTTCCGGCGGCGCCGGGGCGGGCTGCGCCAGGGCAGGAAGGGCGAGGAAGACCGGCAGCAGGCGCGGGGTGGTCATGGAAAGCCTCCAGACGGGACGGGTGCGACCCAGTCTGCCCCAGAAGCCCGGCGGCTCGCGACCGGATCAGGCCAGGCCCTTCAGCGCCTCGAACTCCGCCTCGAAGGCGTGCACCAGGTCGTGGGGATCCTCCATCAGGCTCGCGTCCGCCATGACGCCCACCTGCACCTTCCCCGCGAAGCTGAGGATGGAGATGCCCAGCCCGATGTCTGCGCGCTGGGGGACCCAGAAGAGCATGCCGCGCACCCGGCGGCCCGCGAGGCTGATGTCCTGCTGGGGGCCCGGCACGTTGGTGACCACCGCGGTGCACTTGTTGGCCAGGAAGTCGATGAGGCCGCGGCTGGCCGCCTCGGGCAGGAAGGCCAGCAGCGCCTTCTGGAGGCCGAAGACCACCACCGGCGCCGCGGAGCGCTTCAGGCCGTCCATGGTGACCTTCACCAGCTCGATGCGGCGCTCCAGGCTCATGAGGCCCGCCGGGATCCGGAGGGGCACCGCCGCGAAGCGGTTGTCCAGGACCAGGGGCTCGTGCAGCGGCCGCACGTTCACCGGCATCGAGACCCGGAGGTCCTTCAGCGCGTTCCCGAGGCTGGGGGCGAGATGGCGGGTGAGGGCCCCGGAGACGGAAGCCATCAGCACGTCGTTCACCGTCGCCCCCAGTCGGTCCTTGGCCGCCTTGATCACGTGCAGGTCCAGCGGTGCCGTCCAGGCGACCTGCTTGCGGCCCGACAGCTTCGGCCCGTGGAGGGCGTGGCGGTCCGCGCGCCACAGCAGCCGGCTGAGCAGCACGCCCGGCGCCCCCAGACCGATCCTCAGCGCCGCGCCGAAGCCCGCGCCGACCCTGCTGCCGCCGCTCGGGCGCAGGTGGAGGCTGCGGCCGCCGGGGTCCGGCCCCAGGGGATCCATGAGGGTGAACATGAGGGACACCAGGGCCATGCCGTCGGCGATGCTGTGGTGGATGCGGACCACGAGGGCGCTCGCGTCCCCCTCGAAGTGCTCCACCAGCTGGAACTGCCAGGGGGGGCGGTCCGGGGGCAGCGGCTTGGATGCCTCCCGCCCCACGAAGGCCTGGAGCGCCTCCATGGTGGTGGGCTCGTCGCCTTCGGGGGCGAAGATCTGCCGGTCCACCGAGAAGGCCGGATCCACCTCCCAGTGGGCGGCGGCCCCCTTCCCGACGATGCGGGAGCGCAGCCTCGTGAGGCGCCGCGCCGGCTCGCCCTCCAGCAGCCGCTGGCGGAACGTCTCCCGGAAGGTCTGGAGGTCGATGCGGTCGAGGATCAGCACCGCATTGATGACCATGAGGTTCTCGGGCGTCTCCTGCAGCCAGATGGCGTCGCTGGCGCTGATCCGGACCCGGGAACTCATTTCTTCCTCACGGCGAGCAGGAAGGCAATCAGGAAGAGGGCCGACCACACCGGCCACGGCGCCTTGAAGCCCATGGAGACCGCCGCCGCCACGAGGCACGAGCCCGCGATGAGCGTGCCCCGCAGGCCGGACAGCGGGTTCTCGCTGGGCTGCCGGGAGAGGCGCTCCAGCACCTTCAGGCCGTCGGTCACGAGCAGGGGCATCTTGGCCATGGCGTCCACCAGGTCCGGCACCCCCCGCATGCCCTCCGTGAAGAAGCGCATGGGGCTGAACTGGTGGATGAAGAGGGTGCGGATGTGCTTCTTGCTCACCTCGGCCACGTCGAAGCCCGGCAGCAGCACGTTGCCCACGCCCTCGAAGGTCACAAGGGCCTTCACCATGAGCACCATCTCCACCGGGAAGTACATGCCGTGCTCGGCGCCCTTGGAGAGGGATTCGAGGATGAGCTGGCCCAGGCTGAACTCGTCGAAATTCGACGCCCGCTTCCATCGGTTCGCGATCTCGGTGGCGTCCCGGCGGAAGGCGTTGGGGTTGGCCCCGTCCCCGGGCCGGGCGATGGCGGTGAGGTAGCGGGCAGCGTTCTCGCCGTCCCCCATCACCAGGGCGAAGTAGTAGTAGAGCAGGGCCCGGCGCAGATCCTCGTCCAGGCGGCCCACCATGCCGAGGTCGATGAAGCCCACCTTCGGCCCCGGCAGGATGATCAGGTTCCCGGGATGCAGATCCGCGTGGAAGAATCCGTCCTTGTAGAGCATGCGGATGATGGACATGGCGCCGAGGTCGGTGAGGTGCCGGCGCTGCTCCTCCGGAAGCTCCTGGGCCTCGGGCTTGTCCGGGGCGATGCCGTCGAAGAACTCCATGCAGAGCACGTTCCGGCCGCTGTAGGCCCGGTAGATGCGCGGGAAGACGACGTCGGGAACGTCGACGAAGTTGGCGGAGAAGGTCTCGGCGTTGTCGGCTTCGAGCCGCAGGTCCACCTCCCGCAGGGTGTAGGCCACGAACTCGTGGATCACCTGCCGCGGCTGGTAGCGCGGGATGAAGAGCTGGGCCAGGCTGCCGAACATGCGCAGGAGCTTCGCGTCCCGTTCCAGGGTCTTGCGGATGCCGGGCTTGACCACCTTGAGGATCACCCGGTCGCCGTCCCGAGTCGTGGCCTTGTGGGTCTGGCCGATGGAGGCCGAGCCCAGGGGGATGGGGTCGATGGAGAGGAACAGCTCGTCCACGGGCTTCTTGAGGTCGCCCTCGATGATCCTCGCCAGCACCGGCAGCGGCACCACCGGCAGGCGGTTCAGGAGGTGCTTCAGCTCCTCCGTGACGGCCTTCGGGAGCAGGTCCTCCCGCAGGCTGAGGATCTGGCCGAGCTTGATGTAGGTGGGGCCGAGGCGCTCCAGCCGCCGCCGCAGCTGCACCGGGAAGGACTCGTTCCGAAGGTCCCGGGCCACCAGGATCCGCGCGGGGAGCGTCACCCACCAGAGGCCGAACCGCTTCGCCAGCCCCGGCGTCCCCTCCTCGTTCCGTTGGCGGCGCAGGGCCAGCAGGCCGCCGAAGAGCAGCCCCGTGAAGTGCCGCGCGGTGGTGAAGAAGCGGCGGACCAGGCCTTCGGAGCGGCCCACCTTCAGGATCTCGAAACCCTTCTCGCGCAGCAGGGCCTCGGGGTCCGTCGTTCCCGCGGTCGCGGGGGGCGCCGCGGCACCCGGCGGGGGCGCGGCGTCCGGTGGCGGCGCGCCTTCAGCGGTTGCGGCCATATTCCTCGTGGGAGGAGACCCACTCCAGGCTCGAGATGGCGGCGCCCAGGCTCAATTCGCCGGCCAGCACCACACCGGCGACGATCTCCGCCAGCTTCTTCACCTTCCCCGCGCCGAAGCAGCCCAGGATCTCCAGGCATTCCCGCTGGGTGGGCAGGCCCGTGCCGCCGCCGTGGGTGGCCACGATGAGGCTCGGGATGGTGATGCTCATGTAGAGGTCCCGCTCCGGCGTCAGCTCGGTGTAGAGGATGGCGGAGGTCCCTTCCGAGACGTTGGCCACGTCCTGGCCCGTGGCGATGAACATGGCCGTGATGCCGTTGGGGCTGTGGGCGCCGTTGTTGTTCGCGCCCGACAGGATGGAGCCCACGTTGGAGACGCCCCAGTGGTAGGCGAGGCTCTCGGGCTCCACGCGCATGACGTTCATGAGCACGTCGCGCTTGACGGTGCACTCGGCGGTGACGCGCTTGCCGCGGGTGCGCATGACGTTCACCTGGCTGGCCTTCTTGTCCGTGGCCATGTTGGACTCGAGGAAGAAGCGCCGAATGGTCTTGTTGTGCTCCAGGATCCAGCTGCAGGCGGCGTAGGTGGCGCGTCCCACCATGTTCTGGCCCGCGGCGTCCCCGGTGGTGAAGTTGAAGCGCAGGTAGCAGAACTTGCTGGCCAGGAAGCTGTCGAAGTAGTCCAGCTTGCCGCTGCGGGTGGTGGCCTCCGCCTCCCGGCGCAGGTCATCGATGTGGGCGTGCACCCACTTGCGGAACTCCCGGGCCTCCCGGGCGCTGTCGAAGATGAAGACCGGCGCCCGCTGCATGTGGTCGCCCTGCACGGTGGTGGTCACGCCGCCGCTCAGGTTCAGCACCTTCATGCCCCGGTTGTAGCTTGCCACCAGCGTGCCTTCGGCCGTGGCCAGGGGGATGATGAACTCGCCGTTGGCATGTTCTCCGTTCACCCGCAGGGGACCGGCAAATCCGAGGGGGACCTGCGCGACGCCAGTGAAGTTCTCGATGTTGCCCTTCGTCACCGCCGGGTCGAAGGAGTACTTGGTGAGGTGCTTGAGCTGCACCTTGCTGTACGTCTCGATGAATTTCTGTCGCGCGGCGACGATCTCGGGGGAGTAGTTGTCCTCCTTGTCCAGGGGCACCGTCACCGCCGGGGGCGCGGACTTGGCCGGGTTGTCCTCCACCTTGATGGTGAGCTGGCCCATGCTCTTCACTTCCAGGGTGATCTCCAGCTTGTGCAGGCCCTCGCCCGCCTGCTTCCCCGGGGCCCGCAGGAAGGCCACGGCCTTCAGGGGGAAGGTCTCGGGCCGCGCCTCGGAGATGGCGGTGGCCGGGATCCATTTCCCGTCCCCCACGTCGATCTGGAGCTCCGAGGCCGGGATGTCCATGGCGTCCAGGCGCACCTTCACCACCTTCGTGAGCGTCACGTCGTTGAGCCGGTTCTTCAGGCTGAACTCCAGGCCTTCGGCCGTGTTGCGCAGGGACCCGTAGGTGTAGAGCTTCCGGAGCAGCAGCTGGGGGATCATCATGGCGGCGCGTCCTGGGATGAAGTGCCTCTACTGTGTCAGAGGGGGCGCCTTCCCGCCATGGCGCGCCGCACGCATTCCGGGGCCCCCGGGACCCGACCGGGGTCCTATCCTGGAGCCCATGACGATCCCTGACGGCGCCCTCGCCGCCCTTCCCGACGATCTCCGGGCCGCCTTCGACGCCCAGGGCTCCCGGCGCTGGGCCCTGGCGACCGAAGGCGCGGAAGCTCGGCGGGACCGGCTCCGTCGGCTGAAGGCCGGGATGGAGGCGGCGAGGCCTGCCCTGCTCGCGGCCCTGGCCGAGGATCTCGGCAAGTGCGCGGAGGAGTCCCACCTGACCGAGCTGCACGTGACCTGGGCCGAACTGAACCAGGCCCTCCGGAACCTGGCCCGATGGATGAAGCCCCGTCGGGTGGGCACGCCCCTCCTGCTCCTGGGCACGCGGAGCCGGGTGCGCTTCGAGCCGAAGGGACGGGTGCTCATCCTGGCGCCCTGGAACTACCCGGTCTTCCTCACCCTCGTGCCCCTCGTGGCGGCCCTGGCCGCCGGGAACACGGTCATCCTCAAGCCCTCGGAAAAAGCCCTGGCCACCGAGGCCGTCCTGGCGAAGCTCGTCCGGGACACCTTCCCCCCGGAGGAGGTGGCCATCGCGACCGGAGGCCCCGAGGTGGCCCAGGCCCTCCTGGCCTTGCCCTTCGACCACTTCTTCTTCACCGGCTCCACGCGCGTCGGCCACCTGGTGATGGCGGCCGCGGCGAAGCACCTGGCGGGCGTGACCCTCGAGCTGGGCGGCAAGAGCCCGGCGCTGATCACGGAGGGCGCCGACCTGGACCGGGCCGCGAAGCGCATCGCCTGGGGCAAGTGGATCAACGCGGGCCAGACCTGCGTGGCGCCCGACTACGTCCTGGTGCCTGAACACCTGGAGCGGCCCTTCCTGGACCGCCTGAAGGCCGAGGTCCAGGCGCTCTTCGGCCCCGAGCCGATGGCCAGCCCCGCCTTCGGCAAGCTCATCGACCGGGCTGCCTTCGACCGCCAGCGGGCCCTGCTTTCGGGCAGCGGGGGCGAGGTGGTCTTCGGCGGGGATTCCGACGAGGGGCGTCTGCGGATGGCGCCGACGGCCGTCCGCGGCGTGCCCCTCGGCAGCCCACTCATGCGGGAGGAGATCTTCGGCCCCATCCTGCCGGTGGTGAGCTACCGCGACCGGGCGGAGGCCCTCGCGATCCTGCGCGACCTGGACCAGCCCCTCGCCAGCTACCTTTTCACCGGGAACGCCGCCGAGGCCCAGGGCTGGCTCCGGGACACGCGGGCCGGCGGCACGGCCCTGGAGCACACGGTCCTCCACCTGGGCAACCCGGCCCTCCCCTTCGGCGGGCGCGGCCCCAGCGGCTTCGGGGCCTACCATGGCGAGCACGGCTTCCGGGCCTTCAGCCACCAACGCGCCGTGCTGGAGGCCGGCTGGTACGACCCCATCGGCTTCACGAAGCCGCCCTACGAGGGCTGGCTGTCGCGGCTGGCCTTCCGGGTCATGCGCTGGCTGGAGTAGGTGATCCAGGTGCCGCGATCCGCCCCGCCAGCGCGCTGGCGGCCACGGTCGCCGGGCTCGCCAGCCACACCTGCCCCGGGCCGCTGCGGCCGGGGAAGTTGCGGTTGATGGCGCTGATGGTGACCTGGTCCTTCGTCTCGCTCACGCCGGGACCGGCGTTGATGCAGGCGCCGCAGGAGCTGCCCAGGACTGTGGCACCGACAGCCTCGAAGGCGGCGATCCAGCCCTGGTCGCGGGCGTGTCGCCGCACGTCCTCGCTGCCGCACTGGACGAAGAACCGCACGTGGCCCGGGATGCGCCGGCCCTCGGCGGCGGCCGCCTTCACCACTTCGTAGGCCCGCCGCAGGTCCTCCCGCTTGCCCCCGGTGCAGCTGCCCAGGTAGGCGATGTCGATCCGGACGTCCTCGCGGAGATCGCGGAGGGCCACGCCATTCCCGGGGTCCCCGGGGCGGGCGAGCATGGGGCCCAGGGCCGCGCCGTCCACGCGGATCGTGTGGGCGAAGGCCGCGTCCTCGTCGGACCGCATCCAGTCCTCGACCACGAAGTCGACGCCCCGGCGTTCCCGCAGGAAGCGCGCGGTCTCCGCGTCCGGCGCCACGAGGCCCGTGAAACCGCCAATCTCGGCGGCCATGTTGGTGAGCGTCGCCCGCTCGTCGGTGTCCATGGCCTCGACGCCGCGGCCCTGGTATTCGATCACGTGGCCGATGGCCTTCCCCTCGCGGATGAACGGCTGCGCCAGGAGGTGGAGCACCACGTCCTTGGCGGAAACTCCCGGGCGCAGGGTTCCGTCCAGGATGACCCGCACGGTGGGCGGCACGGTCACCCGCACGTCCCCGGTGACCCAGGCGTTGGCGATGTCCGTGGTGCCCACGCCGAAGGCCAGGCAGCCCAGGGCGCCGGCGTGGGGCGTGTGGCTGTCCGTGCCCACCACCACCTGGCCCGGCAGGGCGTAGCGCTCGGCCATGAGGCTGTGGCAGATGCCCTCGCTGCCGTCGCCGTCCGGCAGTTCGACGTGCAGGCGGATGCCGTGCCGCGCGCAGAAGGCTTCCTGGACGGCCTTCAGCCGCTGCGCGACCTCCAGCAGGCCCTTCGCGCGGTGCTCCGCGGCCATGCTGTGGTGCAGGAAGGTGAGGTGGTCGCGGAAGGCGAGGATGGAAGCCGGGTCCCTGAGGGGGACGTCACCGAGGGCCTGCTGGAGGAAGCTCGCCGCCATGGGCGTCACGTACTCGTGGGAGAAGCGCCAGTCGGCCTTCACGAAGAGGCCGTCCCCGGCGCGCACGCGGGCCGAGCCCACGCGGCCGGCCTGGGCGTCCATCACGGCATGGCGCGCCAGGATCTTTTCCGCGAGGGTCATGGGTCCGGGAGCATGGGCGGGGACCGGCGCCGCGACCTCGCCCGCGAGGCGGGCCGCGTTGAAGGCGAAGAGGCCGCCGCACCGCACGATCTCCGCGGTGATAGGGTCCAGTCCGGCGGTGAACTCGGCCAGCGGGATGGCTTCGCCCCGCCGGATCCGCGCCACCAGCCCGACGTCCGTGCTCGTGAGGAGCCCCAGGTTCTGGCAGTTCTGCCGGTAGATGCGCTCGAAGCTCTCGGCGATCACGAGACGGATGCCGGCGCACAACTCCGCGTAGGGCGAGGCCTCCCGGGAGCTGCCCTTGCCCCGCCGCAGCCCCGAGACGGAGACGGCGAAGCCGCCGGCCCTCACGAGGCCCTCCCGGCAGGGGAAGGCGTCCCCGCACTTCAGGCCCAGGTAGGGGAAGTCGCCAAGCTTCCCGTCGAAGTGGTAGCAGATGAAAGCCGGCGTGATCTCGTCGGTACTGATCTGGGTGCGCAGGGGATGGGCGGCCTCCAGCGACAGGTCCTCGCCCCGGAGCTGGCGCGCGACCTTGTCCGCGTCCTCGCTGAGGAAGAGGACACGGCCCTCGAAGCGCAGGGCGTCGGGAAGCATCAGGCCTTACCCCGCTTCGCCGCCTTCTGGACCTCCCGCAGGGGCCTGCCCAGGGCCTTCGCGGCCGCCTTGGCATCCTCGAATTCGGGCTGGCGGGTCGTCGCGCCGGGCCAGCGCCCCTCCTTCACGGGGACGGTCCGGCCTTCCACCATCGCGGCCGTGAAGGTGCGCTCCGCTTCCAGGCGCTGGAGCGGCCACATGCGCAGGCCGAGGGTGGGCAGCTCGGAAACGAGGACCTGCGTGAGCGGTTCCACGCTCGACGGCTCGAGGATCATGCCCAGCACCCAACCGCTGCGCCCCTTCTTGAAGGTCGCGGCCGTCACCCAGACGTCGAGGGCGCCGGCCTCCATCAGACGCGCCTGGGCGTGGGCCACCTGCTGGGGCGTGGCGTCGTCGAGGTTGGTCTCCACCTGCAGCAGGGCCGCGTTCCCGCCGGGCACCTCGCCCAGCACGAAGCGCGCGACGTTGGGGCTGTCCGGGAAGTCCCAGCCGCCGGCGGCGAAGGCGCTGAGCGCGGGAATGAAGCGCCGGGGGGCCCGCTTCGACCCGGCGAGCTGGGCCGCGAGGGCGGCGCCGGTGGGAGTGGTGAGCTCCTTGCCGTCCGGCGCGGCGCCAGGCACCAGCTCGAAGCCGTCCAGCAGGAAGAGGGTGGCGGGGCCGGGGATCGGGTAGTTGCCGTGGGCCATGGGCGTGCGCCCCGTCCCGAGGGCGATGGGTCCGACGTGGACCGCGGGCTCGCCCAGGCACACCCAGCCCGCCGCCGCCAGGGCCACGTCGGCGATGCTGTCCTTCACGCCCACCTCGTGGAAGTGGACCTCCGCGAGGGGCATCCCGTGGACCCGGGCCTCGGCCTGGGCCAGCTTCTCGAAGGCGCCGCGGGCCACGTCGGCGGTGCGGGGGTCAAGGCGGTCCTTGAGCAGCCCATCCACCTCCACCCAGCGCAGCCCGTGGACGTGGGCGCCTGGCTTCGTCTTAACATGGCGTCGCAGCACGCGCTTGGCGCCGGCGGGCAGGTCCAGGTGCGGCCCGCCGGCGTCCACACGCCCGCCGATGAGGACGCTGGCCTTCAGTCCCTTTACGCCACAGCGCATCACCGTTTCCACGCGGAGGTCCAGGTCGTCGAAGGGCAGGCCGCGGAGGACGGCGCGCAGCTCGGCCTCGGGCACGCCGAGGGCGAGGAAGCCGCCCACCCACAGGTCGCCCGAGAGGCCCGAGAATGCATCCACCCACAGTTGCGCCACGGCCTGCTCCAGAAAGCGCGAGGCCCCCGAGCGGGGGCCTCGCTCATCGATGATTCTAGCGGGTCAGTCCTTGTCCTCTTCCTCGGCGAGCTTGGCGGCCATCTCGTCCAAATGGGTCATGAGGCGTTCGGCCAGCGCCTCGTCCTCCAGGGGCGTGAACATGTCGTCCTTCACCTCGAAGATCTCGAGGGAGAGGCCCTCCTCCTCGCTGAGCTTGCCCTCGCTCTGGGCCTGGACCTCCTGCAGGGGCGCGAGGACGCAGAAGTGGCGGTCCTCGAAGTCCACCTCCTCGAGGATGGCGAACTCCTCCTTCTCGCCGTTCTCGTCCTCCAGCTCGACGACCTCGATCTCGAAGGAATCGTCGTGCTCGTGGTTGCAATCCGGTCCGTGCTCGTGGCCTTCGTGAGCCATGGTTCGCTCCTCGCGCAAGTCCTCCAGCATGAGGCCGGAGGGCATGGGAATCCAGGAATATCTTGGTGATGGAGGCCCTGGCCCTAGGTCCGGCGGGCCTGCCCCTCCACCCAGGCTTCGCCGCCCTCCCGATAGCGTTCCCGCTTCCAGATGGGCACGGATTCCTTGATGCGGTCCATGAGCCAGGCCGCGGCCTCGAAGGCCTCCTTGCGGTGGGCCGAGGCGGTGACGATCACCACGGCGGCCTCCATGAGCGGCACCACGCCGGTGCGGTGGTGGATGAAGCAGCGGCGGAGCCCGAAGCGCCCCATCGCCTCGCTCCGGAGGCGGGCCAGCTCGGCCTCCGCCATGGGCGCGTAGGCCTCGTAGGCCAGGTCCGCCACCGCCTGGCCTTCGTGATGGTCCCGCGCCGTGCCTTCAAAGACCACCACGGCCCCGGCGGCGGGATCGGCGGCGGCGGCCCTCAGCGCCCCGGCGTCCAGGGGCGCCTCCTGGACTCGGACCACGGGGGGGGCGGGATCAGGGGCCATGTCCCACGCTACCGTGGAAGCCATGGCCTCGAAAACCGAAGTGGACCTCTACTGCGACGGCGCCTGCCTCGGGAACCCGGGGCCCGGGGGCTGGGCCTACCTGCTGCGGACGCGCACCTCGAAGGGCGACATCGAGAAGGAGGCCTCGGGCTTCGAGGCGGACACCACCAACAACCGCATGGAGCTCACCGCCGCCCTGGAGGGCCTTCGGGCCCTGATCCGCCCCTGCGACGTGCGGCTGTGGTGCGACAGCCAGTACGTGCTCAAGGGGCTCGCGGAATGGTTGCCGGGGTGGAAGCGCAAGGGCTGGCGCAAGGCCGACGGCCAGCCCGTGCTCAACGCGGACCTCTGGCAGGCCCTCGACGCGGAGGCCGCGCGACATCGGGTGGAGACGCGCTGGGTGCGCGGCCACGCCGGGCATCCCGAGAACGAGCGGGTGGACCGGCTGGCCAATGGCGCGGCCAGGCGCGCCGGGCCCTGACACGGCAGCGCCCCCGGGAAGCGGGGGCGCCATGAGGGATCCGACCCCGGTGCGGCTCAGCGCCGCCCGAACTGGGCCTGGAAGACCACCGTGAACTCGATCCAGCCGCCCACGGGCTTGCCGTCCCGGGTCGCAGGCGTGAAGGTGCTGCGGCTGGCGGCGTCCTGGGCGGCCTCGTCGAAGCCCCAGGGCCCGGGCACGCCTTCGATGATGTTGAACTTCTGCGGTTTGCCGTTGGCGTCCACATACACCTTGAGGCGCACCGTGTGGGATTTGTTCGCTTCCCACCGCTGAAGCTGGGCTCTGGCAGGGAAAGCCGCGGCAGCCTTGCTGACGATGCGCACCTGGGTCTCCTCGACCTCCCGGGGCGCCGCGGCGGCGGGGGCGGGAGACGCCGGCGTGGGTGTCGCAGCGGCCGGCGAGGGAGCGGGTGTGGCCGGAGCCGGAGCGGGAACCGGGGCGGGCGCGGTGGCGGCGGGCTTCGGGGGCTCCGGCTTCGGCGGCTCCGGCTTCGGAGCGGGGGGCGGGGCTGGCGTGGCTTTGGCGGCCACGAGTTTTTCCTGCTGCTCCTTCAAGGCCTGCTCGCGCTTCCGGCGGGATTCCTCGAGCTCGCGCTGCTGCCGCTCGATCTCGGCCTGCGCCTGCTTCTCCTTCTCGAGCTGCTCGAGGAGCTTGGCCTTCTCGGTGGCGTCCTTCATCTCGGAGGCCTGCCGCTTCAGCTCTTCCTGCTTGGCCTTCGCGGCCTCGGCCTGGCCCGCGAGGGCGGCCTTCTTCGCGTCCTCCTCGGCCTTCTGCTGCTGGAGGAGGGCGAGGGTCTCGCGCATCTTCTTGACCTCTTCGCTCTCGCCCTTGGGGCGGAAGGCGAGGAATCCGAGGACGGCGATGACCACCGCGGCGGCGGCACCGCCGAAGACGAGGAGCTTGTTCTTGGACTTCACCTCCTCCTGGGCGAAATCCACGGCGTGCGACTCTCCGCCCCGCCCCTCTCCGGAAGCGACCATGGCATAGGCCGTGTAGTTGTCCGCCTGCTCCGCCTTCACGCCCGCGCCGTCCTTGTCGTTCTCCTCCCGGAACAGCGTGTGCATGAAGAAGGCCATGTTGAAGGTCGTCGGGCTGTAGTCCCCGTCGTAGAGAACCCGCTCGAGTTCGGCGTTGAAGGCGCCCACGCTGTCGAAGGGCTGCGCGAAGCCGAGCAGCCTCACCATGAGGTTCTGGATCTCAGGGGGCACCGGCGTGTCCTCCTGGGCCGCCTTGAGCGTGGCACGCTGCACGAACGGCCCGGGGTCCCCCATCGTGGGAAGGCGGTCCAGCGTGAGCAGTTCGTAGAGGATGGCGCCCAGGCTGTAGAAGTCCTGCTGGAGGGGGTTCAGGCCGTCCTTCAGGTAGGACTGGAGGGAGGTCTGGGTGACGGGCAGCTTCGGCATCAGGCCGTGGAGGATCCCGCTGAAGGGCGCGTCCAGGATCTGCGCGGCGCCCTCGAAGCTGACCCAGACGCTGTGGGTGGAGAGGAGGCCGTGGCTCAGCCCCTTGCCATGGAGCTGGATGATGCCCTGGGCGATGCCCTGGAGCACGGAGAGGGCGTGGTCCACGCCGAAGGGGATCTGCTCGTGCTTGGCCTTGTCGAGGAGTTGCGCGAGGCTGCGGCCCGGCACGTAGTCACAGACGACGTGGGGCGGATTCCCCGTCTCGATGCGGTAGTTCATCCCGAAGGCCTTGGACCCGCCGAGCTGGGGGAGGATCTTCGAGGCCTCCGTGAGCTTGGGCGCGAACCCCGCGCCCAGGATCTCTTCGAAGAAGGTCCGGACGAGGACGTGGCGGTCGAAGTTGCCCCCGACGGTGACGATGCCGCGGTGGATCCGGCCGATGGGATCAGCCGTGAGTTCGCTCGCCAGGAGGTAGGAACCGAGCCGCGTGTAGTTGGCCATGGAAGGCGCTCCCCGAAGATAAGTCGCGATGCGAGACCACAAAGATAGTCCCGGAGGGTCGAAAAACCTAGGGGCCGGGATCCTGTGCCGGTTGGACCGGATCCGGGGCCGAAAGGTTCCGCTGGTCGCGGGAACGGGGATCCAGCCACAGGTCGCCGACCGCCCGCCACAGCAGGGTCCAGAGGTTGGCCGTGGCGTTCACCCCGCTGGAAAAAGCCAGCTGCATCTGGGCGTAGGGCACGCTCAGTTCATCCCAGGGGCCGATGGACCGGCCCGTGGAGGCGTCGAAATGCTCGGCCAGGTGCGCGTGGCGCTCGAACTTCGTCCGGGCCAGCTGCAGGAGGGGCGGGTGCGGGTCCAGCGGCGCCCGGGCCGCCCAGAAGGGCTCCCGGGTGAGCACGAGGTCCCTGAACCGCCCGTCGGTGTAGGCCTCGAAGACCTCGCGCAGGGCGGTGACGCCTTGGGTGGCCGAAGGATCGGACAGGAGCTGGACCTGGTGGGCCAGGACGCCGAGCTCGGCGGCGAGGCGATCCAGGGAGGCCTTGGCTTCGCTGAGGGCCACGATGCGCCGGAACTGGTCCTCCACCTCGTCCACCGTGGGGGGATTGTCGTTGGCCTGGCCGCGGGCGGTGGCGAGCAAGGCGGCCTGGTGGGGCTTGAGGAGCTCGTGGAGCCGGGGGGGCACCATCCGGAGCGCGAGGCGGGACTGGGCCTCGTGGACCTTCGGGGACCAGCCGGCCAGGGCCGGCCCTGCCGCGCAGAGAAGGCAGGCGAGCCCGGTCCGGACCGGGCGCTGAAGGGGGTGGGTGCGCATGGGCGGTTCTCGCGGGTGGGGGCCTTGCCGAGGCTCCACCCGGGGGGAGCCCTTGTCAAGGCAAGGTCCCGGGACGGCTCTGGTACAAGGGTGGGATGCTCAGCCGGGAAGCCCTGTGGCGTCGGGTCGGTTCCCCCGCCCTGTGGGCGTTGCCCTGGGCGCTCCTCGCGGCCTGCGCGGTGCCGTGGATCCTCCCGGAATCCTGGGATGGCCGCCTTCCTCCCACCCTCCAGGCCGGCGGGTGGGCGATCGTGCTCCTGGCCTCCCCGCTGCTGCGGACGCGGTTCGCCGCCCTGCCCCTCGCCCTCGCCCTCGCCTGGGGGTGCTGCGGCCAGCTGGCCCTGGGGGCGCGGTGGGAACGCCGCCTGCCGGAGGGCCCCCTCCGGGTGCAGGGATGGGTCGCGGAGCCCTGGACGCCCGCCGGGACCCGGAGGGAGGGCCGGCTCCACCTCACCGCTCCTCCGGAGGTCGCCGGGCTGGACGTGCCCGTGGCTTTGCCCCTCGAAGGCGAACCCGCGCCTGCCCCCGGCACGCCGGTGGCGCTCCTGGCGGACCTCCGGCCCGTGGATCCGGCCCCGCGCTTCCTGCCCGAGCGGCCGCTCTGGCGAGCGCGCAGCGACCGTGCGCCCCGGCGCGCGAAGCTCGCCTCGGCCCTGGAGCTGGAACCTCTGGGATCGGCCCGCCCCTCCCTGGCCCTGGCCTGGAAGGGGTGGGTCCGCCGCCGCTTCGAGGCGCTGCCCCTGCAGCCGGGGCCGGCCCGGGATCTCTGGGGCGCCCTGGCCCTGGGCCTGCCGGTGGTGGACGAGGAGTCCCTCACGCCCTTCGCCGAGAGCGGCACCCTCCACATCCTCGTGGTGTCCGGCCTGCAGGTCAGCCTCGTCATCGCCGCCCTGGAGCTGCTGGCGAGGCGCGTCCTCCGCCGGCGGCCCCGGCTCGCGGCCCTGGCCGCGGCCCTGGGCGGATTGGCCTACGCGCTGGCCGTGGGCCTCTCCGCTCCGGTGTGGCGCGGCCTGCTGATGGGCATGGCATGGATCCTGGGGCGCACGGAAGGCTGGCGCCTACCTCCCGTGATCACCCTCCACGGCGCCCTCCTGCTCTGGCTCCTGGCCCACCCGGGGGCGGGCTGCGATCCCGGCTTCCTCCTCGCGTGGTGGGCGCTGCTGGGCCTGCTCTGGGCGGCGGAGCCGCTCGCGGGCCTGCTGGCCCCCCTGCTCGGCCGCGCCGCCGGGCCGGCGGCCCGGCTCACCGCACCCTGGCTGAGCACGCTGCCCCTCGTCGCCCTGCTCTTCGGAGGGGTCCCGACGTGGGGGGTGCTCGCCAACCTCGTGGTCCTCCCGGCCGTCGCGGCGCTGACGCCGCTGTGCCTCCTGCTGACCCTAGTCCCCGTCCCCGGGCTCACCCAGGCGACCGGGGCACTGCTGGCCTGGACCGGCACCGCCCTGATGCCCCGCTTCTCGGGGCTCCAGCCCCTGTGCACCGCGGTGCTCCTGCCCTGGCTGCTCCTCGCCGCCGCATGGCCGGCCCTGGCCCACGCCCGGGCCGGCCTCCGGCGCTCCCGCGCCCTCCTGGTGGCGGCGCTGGTCGCCTCCGGGGCGCTCGGCGCCCTCCGCGGCACCGGGCACACGCCCTCCACCCTCGAACTGGAGGCCATCGATGTCGGGCAGGGGGACGCGCTCCTCCTCCGGGCTCCCGGCGCGGCCGCGACCCTGGTGGACACCGGTGGCAGTCCCTGGGCGGCCCGGCGCATCGTGAAGGTGCTGAGTCGCCGGGGCGTCCAGGAGCCTCTGCACCTCGTGGTGACCCATCCCCACGGCGACCATGCGGGCGGCTGGCGGACCCTGGCGCGTCTGTGGCCCCTGGAAGACGTGATGCTGCCGGCGCTGCGGGATCCCCTGCCGTGGGAACCCTTCAGGCCCGCCGGCGCGGCCGGCAGGCCCCTGAGCCGCGGCCAGGGCTGGGCTCGGGGAGAGACCCTGCTCGACGCGCGCTGGCCGCCGGCACCGCTGGACCTGGAGGCCCTCCAGGACGCGAACATGGTTTCCCTGGTGCTTCGCGTGACCTGGCGGGACCGGCGACTCTGGCTCATGGGGGACGCCCTGGCGATCCAGGAGCGCGACCTCCTCGCCCTGGGGGATCCCGGGCCCTGGAAGGGCTATGTCCTTCTCAAGGCCGGGCACCACGGCAGCCGCAGCAGCAGCGATCCGGCGTGGCTCGAAGCCGTCCGCCCGGACCTGACCCTGGCCACCGCCGGACGGCGGAACCGCTTCGGCCATCCCCACCCCGAGACCATGCAGGCCTTCCGGACCCTCGGCCTGGAGCCGCCCCGGGTCACGGGATCCGCCCTGGGCGTGCGGGTCTTCGCGGTCGCGGGAGGATGGCGCGTCGAGGACGGTCGGGGCGCATCGGAGCTGGTCAGGCCGGCAGGACGTCGAGTTCCCTGAGGCGGCCGAGCAGGTCCAGGCTGCCCTGGGCGTGGTTCGCCCGCCACTGCGCCTGGGCTTCGGGCCCCACGGCGTTCACCACCGCGAGGGCCGCGCCCACGGGGACTTCGGCCGCGTGGCAGGCCGCGTACACCCCCGTGAGTTCGAGATGTTCCGCCGCGCCCAGCCTTCCCAGGAGGACCGCGCCTTCGGCGGTCCGCGTGATGGCCGGCGGCACCACGACCGTGTGCCCGGGGAGGGGCAGCTCCCAGGTGGCGGGCCATCGCGTGCGTTCGACGACTGGACGGTAGGCTTCGCCGCGGCACTCCGCGAGGCTGGAGGACAGGGCCTCGGCGGCCCAGAGATGGTCGCCGACCCGCAGCTGGTCGTCGTAGTGCCCGCAGGTCCCGACGAAGAGCACCCGCTCCGGATGGAGCTGCTCGAGGAGGCGGGCGGTGGAGGCGGCCGCGAGCAGGGCGCCGACTCCGGTGCTCGCCGCGCGCCAGCCCCGCGGCGTGGTGGCCAGGAAGGGGCCGAGTTCCGGGGGAAAGGCTCCCAGCAGCAGTCTCATCGCGTCTTGGTCCCTCTGTCCGTTCCACGGTAGCGCTGCATCCACCGTCTGCCCATCCGTCCCTGATACCATCCTGCCCAGCATTCCAGCACAGGGGCAGGGCGGCGGGGCGGGGACCCCGGGAGGAGCGAAGGATGAACCAGGTGGTGGCCCGCTTCAAGGACGGCCGGATCATCAAGGGCCGGACCAACGACTTCCTGCCCGCCAAGGAGCTGTTCCACCTCGCCCCGGACGACGCGCCCCCCGGAACGAAGGCCATGGAGATCCTCGTCTCGGACCTCAAGGCGCTCTTTTTCGTGAAGACCCTTGGAGGCCGGCCCGACCACCGCAAGATCAACGACTTCGAACAAGGCAAGCTGGCCCCAGGCCGCAAGGTGGTGGTGCACTTCAAGGACGGCGAGACCCTCGCAGGCACCACCCAGGGCTACCAGCCCAACCGCCCCGGCTTCTTCCTGATCCCTGTGGACGGGGATTCCAACAACGAACGGTGCTTCGTGGTCACCGCCTCGGCGAAGGAGATCCAGCTGCTCTGAGCCCGTCCCCGGAGCCTCGTCCGTGGCCCGTGGCGAGGCGGCCAAAGGCCAGGGACGAAGGGCCGGGGACCCCTCAGCGCGTCAGTTTGCGGTACTTGATGCGATGGGGCTCGAAGGGCTTGAGGCCCAGGACCTCCTGCCGGTACTGGGCGTACTGGCTGTAGTTGCCGTCGAAGAACTCCACGCGGCTGTCGCCCTCGAAGGCCAGGATGTGGGTCGCGATGCGGTCCAGGAACCAGCGGTCGTGGCTCACCACCACGGCGCTGCCGGCGAAGCCCTCGATGGCCTCCTCCAGGGCGCGCATGGTGTTCACGTCCAGGTCGTTGGTGGGTTCGTCGAAGAAGAGGAGGTTGCACTCGCTCTTGAGCGTGAGGGCGAGGTTGAGCCGGTTCTGCTGGCCCCCGCTCAGCTCCTTCACCTTCTTCTGCTGGGCATCGCCGGTGAAGCCGAAGCGGCTCAGCCAGGCCCGTGCGTTGACCTGCCGGCCGCCCAGCTCGATCTGCTCGAAGCCCCCCGACACCGCCTCGAAGACGGTCTTCTCCTGATTGAGGCTGGACCGGAGCTGGTCCACCACGGCCATCTTCACGGTCTCGCCCACCTTGATGGTCCCGCCGTCCGGCGTCTCCTGGCCGGTCAGCATGCGGATCAGGGTGGTCTTGCCGGCGCCGTTGGGCCCGATGACGCCCAGGATGCCGCCCCGGGGTACGGCGAAGCTGAGGCCGTCGAAGAGGACCTTGTCCTCGTAGGCCTTGGCGAGGCCGTCGGTCTCGATCACCACGTCGCCCAGGCGTGGCCCCGAGGGGATGTAGATCTCCAGCTCCTGCTCCTTCTCCCGGCCCTCCTCGCCGGCGAGGCGCTCGTAGTTGGCGATGCGCGCCTTGCTCTTGGTGTGCTGGCCCTTGGGCGACATGCGGATCCAGTCCAGCTCGCGTTCGAGGGTCTTCTGGCGCTTCCTGTCGGACTTCTCCTCCTCGGCGAGACGGTTCGACTTCTGTTCCAGCCAGGAGGAGTAGTTGCCCTTCCAGGGGATGCCTTCGCCGCGGTCCAGCTCCAGGATCCAGCCCGCCACGTTGTCCAGGAAGAAGCGGTCGTGGGTGATGGCGATGACCGTGCCCTCGTACTCGTTGAGGTGCTTCTCCAGCCAGGCCACGGTCTCGGCGTCCAGGTGGTTGGTGGGCTCGTCCAGGAGGAGGATGTCGGGCTTCTGGATGAGGAGGCGGCACAGGGCCACCCGGCGCCGCTCGCCGCCCGACAGCACGCCGATCCTCGTGTCGGGATCGGGGCAGCGCAGGGCGTCCATGGCCTGCTCCAGCTGGGCGTCGAGGTCCCAGCAGTCGGCGGCGTCGATCCTGTCCTGGAGCTCCCCCTGCCGGGCCAGGAGGGCGTCCATGTCGGCGTCGGGCTCGGAGAACTTCTCGGCGATCTCGTTGTACTCCTTCAGCCAGGCCACCTTCTCCGCGGCCCCTTCCTCCACCACCTCGCGCACCGTCTTGGATTCGTCCAGCTTCGGCTCCTGCTCCAGAAGCCCCGTGGTGTAGCCCTTGGAGAGCACGGCTTCCCCGTTGAAGTCGCCGTCCACGCCCGCCATGATGCGCAGCACCGTGGACTTGCCCGAGCCGTTGAGGCCCAGCACGCCGATCTTCGCGCCGTAGTAGTAGGACAGCGAGATGTCCTTGATGACGGGCTTGTTGTTGTAGATCTTGGAGACCCGCATCATCGAGTAGATGATCTCGGGCTGGTCGCCCTCGGACTTCTTCACCGGCTTGGCCATGGATCCGCTCGAAAAAAAGGCCGCGCGGGGCGCGGCCCTTCCAGTGTAGCCGAGGCGCTCAGCCCCAGGCCCCCAGCAGCCTGCGCACCACGAGCATCTGGCCGAGGTGGAAGGCGTTGTGGTCGGCCACCAGGAGGAATTCCCGCAGGTAGGTCTGCCCGCTCCCGTGGGGGATGGTGGCGTAGAGGTCCAGGTGCGGATCCCTGAGCAGGTCCAGGAGGGCCTTCCGGTCCGCCTTCACCGCCGCGACGGAGGCGGCCCAGGCCCTGGCGTCAGGCGGCGCTGGCGTCGCCGGCCAGTAGTCCTGGGGCCAGGCGCGGTCCTGGTAGGCCGGGTTCACGCAGAAGTCCAGGATGTCCTCCTGGGCCAGGCGCAGGTGCTCGAGCAGCTCCCACAGCGAGTAGGGCAGGCCCTGGAGGCGGGCCCCCCGCAGCTTCGGCGGCACGCCACTGGTGATGGCCTCGAAGCCGGCGTGGGCGTCCTCCCAGGCGAGGAGCCTGGCGAGGTGGGCGCGGAGCGGATCGGTGGCGGCGCTGGCCATGGTCACCCCAGTGCCCCCTGCGCCGCCGCCAACATGGCGATGGGCACGCGGTAGGGGCTGCAGCTCACGTAGTCGAGGCCCACCTGGTGGAAGAAGATCACGCTGCGGGGGTCGCCGCCGTGCTCGCCGCAGACGCCCACCTTGAGGCCTGGGCGGGCCGTGCGGCCCTTCTCGGTGGCCATGCGCACCAGCTCGCCGATACCCTCCTGGTCGAGGCTCTGGAAGGGGTCGTCCTCCAGGATCTTCTTGGCCACGTACTCCGGCAGGAAGGAGCCCGCATCGTCCCGGGAGAACCCGAAGCCCATCTGGGTCAGATCGTTGGTGCCGAAGCTGAAGAACTCGGCCTCGGCCGCGACCTTGTCCGCGGTGAGGGCGGCCCTCGGGATCTCGATCATGGTCCCCATGGGCGCTGAGAACGAGACTCCCCGCTCCCGGTTCACCTGGGCGATCTCCTCCAGGAGTTCGGCCTTGAGGTAGCTCAGCTCCTTCACGGTCCCGATGAGCGGGATCATGATCTCGGGCACCGCCTTCACGCCGGCCGCCTCGGCGTGCAGCGCCGCCTCGGCGATGGCGCGCACCTGCATGCGGTAGATCTCCGGGAAGGTGATGCCCAGCCGGCACCCGCGGTGGCCCAGCATGGGGTTGAACTCGTGGAGCTGCTCCACGCGGCGGCGCACCATCTCGACGGGCACGCCCATCACCTTGGCCATCTCCGCCTGGCCCTCGGCGTCCTGGGGCAGGAACTCGTGCAGGGGCGGGTCCAGCAGGCGGATGTTCACCGGCAGGCCGTCCATGGCCTTGAAGATCCCTTCGAAATCCGCGCGCTGGATCGGCAGCAGCTTGGCCAGGGCGGCCCTGCGGCCCTCCAAATCCGTGGCAAGGATCATCTCCCGCACCGGCACGATTCGCTCGCCTTCGAAGAACATGTGCTCGGTGCGGCAGAGGCCGATGCCCTCGGCCCCGAAGGCCCGAGCCACGGCGGCGTCCTGGGGCGTATCGGCGTTCGTCCGGACCTTGAGACGCCGGTGCTTCGCGCTCCACGCCATGATCTTCGCGAAGCGCTGGTAGAGGGGACTGTCCTCGGGCTTCAGGCGCTTCTCCACGAGCACCTGGTTCACTTCCGGCGGATGGGGGCTGAGCTTCCCGGCGAAGACCTCGCCGGTGGCCCCGTCGATGGACATCCAGTCCTCGCCGGCCCTGAGAACCTTCCCGTTCACCGAGACGGTACCCTTCGTCGCGTCGATCTGCAGCGCCGAAGCGCCGCACACGCAGGGCTTGCCCATGCCCCGGGCCACCACCGCGGCGTGACTTGTCATGCCGCCCCTAGCGGTGAGGATGCCCTGGGCGGCCACCATCCCGGCGATGTCCTCCGGGGAGGTCTCGACGCGCACGAGCAGCACGGGACCCGAGGTCGCCATCGCCTCTGCGTCCTCGGCGGTGAGGGCGATGCGGCCGGCCGCTGCGCCGGGACCGGCGTTCAGCCCCTTCGTGAGCATCCGGCCCTCCTTCCTCAGAACCTCCTTCTCCCGGTCGTCGAAGACCGGCGCGAGGAGCTGGCTGAGGGAGCCGGGGTCCAGGCGTTTCAACGCCGTGGCCTCGTCGATGAGGCCTTCCTCCACCAGGTCCAGGGCGATGCGGATGCCCGCCAGCGCCGTCCGCTTGCCGGTGCGGGTCTGGAGCATGTAGAGCTTGCCGCGCTCGATCGTGAACTCGATGTCCTGCATCTCCTTGAAGTGGTGCTCCAGGCGCTCCGAGATCGTCTGGAGCTGGGTGTTCATCTCGGGCATCGCCTCCTCGAGGGAGGTCAGGCCCGTCCCTTCCGCCTGGGCGCGGGTGATCGGCTGCGGCGTGCGGATGCCCGCCACAACGTCCTCGCCCTGGGCGTTGATGAGGTACTCGCCGTAGAAGCGCTTCTCCCCGGTGGCGGGATCCCGCGTGAACGCCACGCCGGTGCCGCAGTCGTCGCCCATGTTGCCGAAGACCATGCTCTGCACGTTCACCGCCGTGCCCCAGTCGTCGCTGAAGCGGTGGAGCTTGCGGTAGGTCACCGCCCTCGGGGTGTTCCAGCTCTCGAAGACCGCGTGGATCGCGCCCCAGAGCTGCACGAGGGGGTCCTGGGGGAATGGCTTCCCGGTCTCCTCGCGGACGATTTCCAGGTAGGTGGCGACGAGCCCCTTCCACTCTTCCGCGGTGACCTCGGTGTCGAGGATGCGGCCCTTGCGCTCCTTCAAGCGCTCGAGCTCCGCCTCGAAATTGGAGCTGTGCACGCCGAGCACGACGTCGGTGTACATGGTGATGAAGCGCCGATAGCTGTCCCAGGCGAAGCGGGGATTGCCGCTGGCCTCCGCCAGCGCGGCGACCGTCCGGTCGTTCAGGCCGAGGTTGAGGACCGTGTCCATCATGCCGGGCATGGAGACCCTCGCGCCGCTGCGCACCGAAAGCAGGAGCGGCTGCCCCGCTTCCGCGCCGAACTTCAGGCCGCGGACGCCCTCGAGCCAAGCCAGGGCCTCCAGGACCTGGGCGCGGACCTCCTCCGAGAGGGCGCGTCCCTGGCGGTAGTAGTCGGTGCAGACTTCGGTGGTGAGCGTGAACCCCGGCGGCACGGGGATCCCGAGGCCGGCCATCTCCGCGAGGTTGCAGCCCTTGCCGCCCAGCAGGTTGCGGAGGTGCGTGCCGCCCTCGTTCCGGTCCGCGCCGAAGGAGTAGACATGCTTGGCCATGGTCGAAGCTCCGGGAATCTCCCCAGGATAACGGCCGGACGCGCGGCGCTTGCGCACAGATGCGACAAAGCCCCCGTGGGTGCGGGGGCTTTGTGTGGTATTGACGTCGCGGCGACCTACTTTTCCACGTCTGTGTGGCGCAGTATCATCGGCCCTCTGAGTCTTAACTGCCGTGTTCGGGATGGGAACGGGTGTTTCCC
>JBDIBF010000001.1:0-113747 GCA_039812765.1 Holophagaceae bacterium | reverse complement strand
GGGGCATCCCCGCGGCCCTGGGGTCCGTCTCCCAGCTCGAGCGCAGCTCGGCCACGAGGGTCGGCAGGTGCAGCGGGCGGACCGCGATGTCCCGGGGCCTGGAGACATCGAGGAAGCTGGAGAGGATCCCGCTCACCCGCTCGGACTCCCGCCCCAGGATGGTGAGGATGCGCTCGGTCATTTCCGCTCCTTGCTTGCCCTTCCGGAGGAGCTGGACGCAGCCAAGGATCGAGGCGAGGGGGTTGCGGAGCTCGTGGGCGAGGCCGGCGGACAGCTCCCCCACCGCCGCCAGCCGCTCGCTGATGCGGGTGCGCTGCTCCAAGGCCTTGAGTTCGGTCAGGTCCTGGAAGAGCACGAGGTGGCCGGATTGCTGGCCGTCGGAGGCCTTCAAGGGCGCCACGTTGCCGCCGAAGGTGCGGACCTCTCCATGGGGCGTCACGAAGCGCCCTTCGAAGCGGTGTTCCCGCCCGCTCTTCTCGATCCGGGCGAGGTCCACCGGCAGCACCTCCTCCACGGCGTGCCCGGGGAAGAGCGGACGGTGCAGGATCATCTCCGCGGCGGGATTGGCCGAGGTGATCCGGCCATGGAGGTCGGTCGTGATCAGGCCCGAGAACATGGAGTCCACGACCCGGCCGTAGAGGACCGTGAGGTCCTGGGCCGCCTCCTCCGAGGCGGCCAGGTTGCTCCGGAGCTGCTCCAGGTACTTCCGGATGACCACCACCACCAGGGTCGCGGGGAGCACCTGCAGCGCGGAGAGGCCGAAGATCTGCCAGCGCTCGCCCCAGGCGGAATCGATGGCGGCGGAATGACCGAAGGAGGGCAGCATCCCGGCCGAGAAGAGCAGGAGGCTCGCCCCATGGGCGGCGATGGCCAGTACGCCCATCGCGATGATCTCGGTGGTCGTGAGGTAGAAGGCGGCCGCCAGGACCGGGATGATGTAAAGGGTGACGAACCGCTCCTGGTCCACGCCCTGGAAGGCGATCAGGAGCGTGACCAGCACGAGGTCGAGGGCCAGGTTCCACCGGATCCAGGGGAGGGCCGGGGCGGAGAAGGCCTTCTGACCGGCGGCGAGGTTGCGCGCCATCTCCCAGGAGCTCTCCGCGAGGAGGCCCGACAGGAGCAGGAGGTAGATCCCTTCGCCCCGCAGGGTCTCGTGGGCCTCGCCCGGGAAGGCGAGATGCAGGATGAGCAGGCCGGAGGTGGCGGCGAAGCGGAAGGCCAGCGGCAGGAAGACGGGCCCTGGGGCGGCCTCGGTCGGCGGGTCCGGCTGGGATCGGAGCATCAGGGAGAAGGATGACGCAAGCGCCCCCTTCGCGGAATCGGCGGGGGTTGGCATGCTTGGGCATGGTCGAACGACACCACCCGAGAGGCGCCCGGCCCTCGCTCCGCGCCGCGGGGATGAGGCAGACTCCACAGCGCGAGGCCATCCTCCAGGTCCTGAGCGAGGCTGACCGCCCCCTCAGCGCCGAGGAGGTGTGGAACCGGATGGAGGGACGGAACAGCGGCCTGCCCACGGTCTACAGGAACCTGGAGCGGTTCGCTCGGGAAGGGTGGGCCGAGGGCATCCTCGGCAAGGACCAGGTGATGCGCTTCATCCGCTGCCTCAGCCCGGGCCACCACCACCACGTGGAATGCGAGCGCTGCGGCCGGATGGTGGAGGTGGACGGCTGCGGGCTCGACGCCACCCTGCAGGCCATGGAGCGCGCCTCCGGTTTCAGGATCACCCGTCACCAGCTCCAGCTCTTCGGGATCTGCCCGGACTGCGAGGGGGCGCATCCGCGGGAAAAAGGGCGTTGACGCGCGTCCGGCCCATGCTATCCTCAGCGTCTACGCGGGTGTAACTCAGTGGTAGAGTGCAACCTTGCCAAGGTTGAAGTCGAGGGTTCAAATCCCTTCACCCGCTCCAGACACCCGGGCCGCGCACGCGGCCCGGTCCGTTTCAGGATGAGGAGCACGCCAGGAACCACCCAGTCCAAGAACACGGCGCCGTAGCCAAGTGGTAAGGCCGCAGACTGCAAATCTGCCATTCATCGGTTCGATTCCGATCGGCGCCTCCAGCAACGAGCCCCCGAAAGGGGGCTTTCCCGTGCGGGCCTCCCCGGCGGACGCTAGACTAGGGTCGCCTCCCGGTGATCCATGAACCCGAACCAGCCGCCCCCGGACCCGAAAGCGACGGTGAAGATGATTCCCGCCGCCATGTTCGAGACGCGCGAGTTCAGTCAGGAGGAGATCGCGGAACGGCTGGCCCAGCGGCCCAGCGAGCCCGAGAGCCCTCAAGCCTCCGAGATCCAGCCGCCTCCAAGCACTTCGTCGTCCCGGTAGAACACCACCGCCTGCCCCGGCGTGAGGGCGCGCTGGGGGGCCGCGAAGGCGACCTTCGCGCGGCCGGGTCCGAGGGGGATGACCAGGGCCTCCGCGGGTTGGCTCCGGCTGCGGACCTTGGTGTTGCAGGCGAGGGGACCGGCCGGGGGTTCGAGGCACCAGGAGACCTCCCGGGCCTCGCATTCCGATCCGTAGAGCGCCGTCTCCGGTCCGGCCCAGACCACGTTGGTGGCGGGCTCGGTGCGCACGACGTACAACGGCTCCCCATGGGCCACGCCGAGCCCCCGGCGTTGGCCCCGGGTGTACTTCCAGTGCCCATCGTGCCGCCCCAGGACGCGGCCGTCCCCGACATGACGCACCTCCCCGGGGCCGCAGCCGGGGTCCCGGCCCTCCGCGGCGATGAACGCGTCGTAGCGACCCTCCCCCACGAAGCAGATCTCCTGGCTTTCCGGCTTGTCCGCGAGATGGAGGCCGAGGTCCTGCCCGAGCGCGCGGACCTCCGCCTTCGTGAACCCCTCGAGGGGGAAGAGGGTGCGGGCGAGGGTGTCCTGGGTGTGGCTGAAGAGGAAGTAGCTCTGGTCCTTGGCGGGGTCGGCGGCCATCAGGAGGTGGTGGCCCCGTGCGTCCCGCCGGATCCGGGCGTAATGCCCGGTGGCCACGTATCCGGCCCCCAGGGCCTCCGCCCTTTCGAGGAGGGTGCGGAACTTCACATGCTGGTTGCAGCGGATGCACGGGCTCGGGGTCTCGCCCGCGAGGTAGCCCTCCACGAAGGCATCGATCACGGTGTCCCTGAAGCGGGCCTCGAAATCCACGACGTAGTGGGGGAAGCCCGCCTCGAAGGCAACCCGTCTGGCGTCCTGGAAGTCGTCGAGGGTGCAGCAGCCCCCCTCGGCGTCGCGCCCGCCCTTGTCGAAGAGCTGCATGGAGACGCCGAGGACCTCGAAGCCCGCACGGTGGAGGAGGACGGCCATCACGCTGCTGTCCACGCCCCCGCTCATGGCCGCGACGATCCGGCTCCCGGGGGCCGGTCCGGCGGCCGCCATCGAGCGGAGGGCGCGATCCAACAGTCCGGAGGCCTCCCTGGGGGTCTCCCGATCGGACAGGGGGCCGGAGGGCAGAGGTCGGGTGCGCGGATCCATGGCCCTCCAGTCTAGGGGAAGCGCGCCAGACCCCGGGACGCTCAGGTCCGCAGATGGCGGAGCCTGGTCGCGCCGAGCCCCGCGGCCAGCAGCAGGGGCCCGAGCACGCCCCAGGCTGCGGGAATCTCGCCCGCCTGGGCCGCACCGTTGAAGAGCAGCTGCAGGCCGAGGAAGACCAGCCCCACGATCAAGGCGCCTGCGAGGGCGCCGCCGCGCCCGGACCGGGGGTTCGGGAAGGCCCGGGCCAGGACGGCGAAGACCAGGCAGGGGCCGGCGAGCCACCCGAGGAGGCGGGACCAGAGCTGGGTGGCGCGGGCGGGATCATGGGCCCAGCGTTGCCAGCGCAGAAGGGCGAGGGTGGAGTTCTCCTCGGGGATCGGCGTGCCCAGGAGGGAGGCTTCAGGGAAGAGGCGGGCCGCCTCCGGCCCCTGCTGGAGGCCGAATCCGCCCCACGGAAGGCCCTGACTGTGACGCATCCCCGGACGCCAGAGGAGGATCGAGGGGGCCTCCCCGGGCCCTTTAAGGGGGAAGCCCCATCGGCCCTCGCGTTCGATGTACCAGAGCACGCCCGTGGCGCCCAGGTACTGCCAGCGGGATTCGGAGGGCTCCGCAGGGGAGGCGGAGGCCCGCAGGGACTCCAGGATGCGCCGGACCCGGACCTCCCCGGCCGGCACGGCGAGGTTGGCCACCACCAGCGTCGCGGCCAGCACCGTCAGCCAGGCGCCCCGGGCCTTCCAGATCCATTGGAGGAGACTCACGCCTCCGGTCCGCAGGGCGACCCATTCATTGGTGAGGGTGGCGCTGGAGAACGCCAAGACCGAGCCGAGCATGAAGCTCACGGGCAGGGCGATGGTCAGGAAGCTGGGCACCCGCCAGGCCCAGAAGGCGAAGAACTCCCAGGGCGCCCGGTGGGCGGCGGCGAAGTCCCCCGCGCGGCTCGAGTATTCGATGAGCAGGTGCAGGAGGAGAAGGGTGGCGAAGACGCCTCCCCAGGCGCGGAGCCAGAGCTTCCGCGACCACGAGGCCAGGAGGTCCGTGCGCCCTTGCTCGGCCGACCGGCGCGGGAGTCCACGGTCCTCCGGCACCCGCAGGGCACCGAACCCCCGGCGGAGCGTGTCGAGCAGCCTGGTGAGCGCCGGGTGGTGCCAGCTCCGGTGGGGGCGCATCCGGCGGCCGAGCAGCACAAACCCGAAAACAAATAAACCTATTGGTAATAATAATAAAATATAATAGCTAGATGCCTCTCCCGCGAGGAGCCTGGATTCGATGCTGCGATAGGCGACGTAATAGACCACCAGGATTCCCAGCGCGCCGAGCAGTCCTCCACCCCTCCGGAACCGAGGATGGCCGTAGCCCAGCCCGACACCCACCAGCAGCAGGCCCGCCGCCAGGAGGGGAAGAGTCACCCGCCGGGCCAGTTCCGCCTGGACCTCGACGCTTCCCCTGGCCTGAAGGAGTGTCCGCGTGTCCGCGCTGCGGAAGTGGGTGGCGGTGGTTCTGCCTGTTGAGATCTTGATCGGAAATATGATCGTCTGGCTGGCTTGGCGGAGTTGGGCAGCCCCGCCGCCCTCCCGGGGCTGGTAGGATCCCGAGACATCGTCGAGACGCAGGCTGAGTTCGGATTGTTCCAGGTCCAAGGCCTGCCACCGCCAACTCACGCGGTCGGACACCAGATGCTGGACGCCCTTCGCATTCACTTCGAGGATGTGGACCTGGCCCTCCGGGGAGGTCCAGAGCGCCTGGGGATGGTCGCCAGGCAGGGGGATCGGCGGCGCGCCCGGCCTCAGGAAGCGTTGTTTGGCCTCCTCGGCGAGCTGACCACGGAGCGCGGCCTGGACCTCGTGCACCTTGGGGATCAGGACGTGGGAGTCCAGGCTGGCCAGCAGGACGAGGGCCACCGACAGGCCTGCCCAGGGCCGGTAAAAGGTCCGGGATCCCGTGCCGAGGCCCTGGGCCGCCACGAGTTCGGAGCCCTGGGCCAGGTGCTGGGTGCCCAGGAGTCCGCCGAAGATCGCCGCCATGGGAAGGACCAGGGTGAGGACTTCTGGCACCGCCAAAAGCAGGAAGACCGGGAGCCACCGGAAGGAAGCCCGCTCCGCCAGGAGGCCCTTCGTCAGGTTCACCGTCTCATGGATGAGCAGCAGGCCACCGAAGAGGAGAAGGGCCCCCAGGAGATAGCCCAGCCAAGTTCTCAGGACATACCGGGAGAGGATGGTCGGGGTCATGGATGAGTTTCGATAATGTATATTATGTAACCCAAAATTCCATCCCCACTAGAGCACCTTCGCGCTCAGCAGATCATGGATGTGAAGGACGCCCAAAGGTTTGCGCCCTTCGGTGACCACCAGGAAGGTGATCTTCTGGGCCTCGAAGCGGGCTGCGGCCTCCACGGCCAGGCTCTGGGGATCAATGACCTTCGGGCTCCGCCCCATCAGACCATCGGCCCGGAACGCGAGGGGATTCCCTCCCGTCTCCTGGGCCCGCTCCAGGGCGCGTCGGACATCCCCGTCGCTCACCACGCCGAGCAGTTCCTCCCCCTCCAGGACCGCGGTCATCCCCAGCCTCCCCCGGGTCATGGCCCCCAGGACCTCCACGAGGGTGGCGGAGGGGGCGACCGACGGGAAGTCGGAATGCATCAAATCTTTAACTTTCAATAATTTGTTGCCAAGACTTCCACCGGGATGAAATTCCGCGAAGCGCTCCCGGCTGAACCCTCGACGGGCCATCAGGCTCGCGGAGAGCAGGTCTCCCCACACGAGCTGGAGGGTGGTGCTCGCCATGGGCGCCAGGTCCAGGGGGCAGCCCTCCCCCTCCGGCAGGCTGTAGCTGAACGCGTAGGAGACCGAGCGGCCGAGGGTGCTGTCCCGGCGTCCGGTGATGGCTGCCATGGGCAGGCCCAGCCGTGCGAGGCTGGGAAGGAGACGGACCACCTCCTCGCTCTCGCCGCTGTTGGAAAGCAGCAGGATGCAATCCTCGCGGGTCACCATTCCCAGATCCCCGTGCAGCGCCTCGGCCGGGTGCAGGAAGAAGCTCGGGGTCCCGGTGGAGGCCAGGGTCGCGGAGATCTTCTGGGCCACCAGGCCTGACTTGCCCATCCCGGAGAGCACCAGGCGGCCCGGCCGGGACATCACTATCTCCGTCCATGCCTCCACCGCGCCGGGATCCCACCCGCCCAGCAGGGCGTCCACCGCGGTGAGGGCGGCCCGGAGGACTCCGGTCCCCGCCGTCCGGATCTGATTTCCAGGATCCGCGTCCACCCCTTGACCCTCCTTGGATTAGCCTATGAACGCCATGCTAGCAGGCCTCCTCCCCCTCTTTCCCCTGCCCCGGGTCGTGCTCCTTCCCGGGCTGCGCCTTGGTCTCCACCTCTTCGAACCCCGCTACCGGGCCATGGCGCAGGACGTGCTGGCCGACGGTTCGGGATTCATCCTCGTCCGGTCGGCGCTGGAGACGGACACCGACCTCGTTCCCCCGGAGGCCGGGGTGCACCCGGTGGGAACCCGCGTGGACGTCCTCGCCCACGAGCGGCTCCCGGACGGCCGCTACAACCTTCTGGTCGAAGGCGCGGAGGCCGTGCGCATCCGGGAGGTGAATTCCGGCCGGCCCTACCGTGAGACCCGCTGGGAACCTCTGTCCAGGGCGGATGGGGATTGGACCCTGGAGGAGCGGAGCGCCCTCCACCAGGCGCTCCGGAATTATGCAACCTCGTTGAATCTTGGAATGCTTTTCAAAGAAATAGAGGAGATGCCTCAACTTTCACTTCCCCTGGTCCCCCGGCTCGCCGCCACCCTGGACCTTCCGCACCCGGAACTGCAGTTCCTGCTGGAGGCCGGCTCGAACCGGGAGATGGCCAAACGGCTCACCGGACTCCTCCGGTTCGCCGCCTCGGGTCGCACCTAGCCGGAGGACTGAGTCCGCGGTTCCCGTCGGGTCGTCGCGCTCCCCCCGAGGCACGGGGCCCGGGCACCCGAAGGCCGGGTGCTGGTGGCCCCACTCGGATTCGAACCGAGGACCAAGCGGTTATGAGCCGCCAGCTCTGACCGCTGAGCTATGGGGCCGGGACCAGTTTAACGGCTTCCGGATAAGTCGCGCCAGGACTTGGTTTGCACTCGTGGCAAGATGGGGGTTCACCGAGGAAGCCCCCATGCTCAAGTCCCTTCTCGCCCTCTGCCTCACCCTGCCCCTGGCGGGCGGCCCGACCCAGGCCAAGAAGCCGCGGGTGAAGTTCACCACCACCCTCGGGGCCTTCACCGTCGAACTGGAGCCCGAGGCCGCGCCCAAGACCGTGGCCAACTTCCTGAAGTACGTCCGTGCGGGGCACTACAAGGACACCACCTTCCACCGGGTCATCCCCACCTTCATGATCCAGGGCGGCGGCCACCTGAAGGACCTCTCCGAGAAGCCCGCGAAGGAGACCGTGGAGAACGAGGCGGACATCGCCCTCGCCAAGGGCCTCAAGAACACCCGGGGCACCCTGGCCATGGCGCGGACCATGGACCCCCACAGCGCCTCCGCCCAGTTCTTCATCAACGTCACGGACAACGCCATGCTCGACCACCGTTCCAAGGACGTCCGGGGCTGGGGCTATTGCGTTTTCGGGCGGGTGGTCGAAGGCATGGAGACCGTGGACAAGATCCGCAACGTCCCCACCGGCCCGGCGCCGAATGGCATGCAGGATGTTCCGCGCACGCCGGTGGTGATCACCTCAGCCGCCGAGGTCGGGGCTCCCGCCACGAAGGCGAAGGCCTCGCCGAAAGCCCCCAAGGCGTCCTCCAAACCCGCGGCCAAGAAGTAGCCGCCGCCCCGGAGACCCCGTGTGGACGGGCCTCCGCGCCCGCGCTACACTGGTCGTTCCGGCTGGGTAGCTCAGGTGGTTAGAGCGAGGGTCTCATAATCCCTAGGTCGACGGTTCGAGTCCGTCTCCAGCCACCACCAACTGTACGGCCGGGCGCGTCCCGGCCGTTTGGCCATCCTTCTGAAACCGGGAGAAGGGCTCGGAGGTCGAGATGGGTCCGCGGGCCGGCAGCGGTCCCGGCCGGGCGCCGATGCTAGGGTGAAGGATGGCAATCCGAATGGCCTCCGTCCCCGGCCCGACACCGCTCCTGCGGCGGAACCGCCCGGTTCCGAGCCCGATGCACGCGAAGACCCGGCCCTGAGGGACGCCATGGGCCACGCCGTCATCCCCACCCTGGCCCTCGGGATCCTCGCGGCCTTCCTCGTGGGCTTGGCCCTGGCGCGGTTCCGGGTCCCCGTCCTCATCGCCTACCTGCTGGCGGGCATGGCGGTCGGCCCCCACACCCCGGGCTTCGTGGCGGACGCGGCCATTGCCGCGGAACTCGCGGAGATCGGGATCATGCTGTTGATGTTTGGGGTGGGGCTCCACTTCTCCCTGAAGGACCTGCGGCGGGTCTGGCGCATCGCGGTGCCCGGGGCCCTGCTGCAGATCCTGGTGGCCACGCTCCTCGGACTCTGGATGAGCCGGGCCTGGGGCTGGTCCCTAGGCGCGGGGCTCATCTTCGGGCTCTGCCTTTCCTGCGCGAGCACCGTGGTGCTCCTCCGTTGCCTGGGGGACCACGGGCTGGAGGACCATCCGGACGGCCACGTCGCCATCGGCTGGCTCCTGGTGGAGGACCTGGTCTGCGTGGCGGTGCTGCTGATCCTGCCCACCCTGAGCCGGATCCACGGCACAGGATCCGGCTTCCCGTGGCGGGAGGCCCTGCTGGCCCTCGGCTGGCTGGTGCTGAAGATGTCCCTCCTGGTGGGCCTCATCCTCTTCGCCGGGACCCGCGGTGTGCGGTGGCTGCTCCACCAGGTGGTGCGGGCGGATTCCCGGGAGCTCTTCACCCTCGCCCTGGTCTCCGTCTCCGTGGGCTTCGCCTACCTCGCGGCCTCCTGGTTCCAGGTGAGCTACGCCCTGGGCGCCTTCCTGGCGGGAATCCTCCTCAACGGGCAGTCCATCAGCCACCGCATCCGCCACGACATCCAGCCCCTGCAGGACATCTTCACAGTGCTCTTCTTCATCTCCGTCGGGATGCTCTTCGACCCAGCGGTGCTGGTCCGGCGGCCGGCGGCCGTCCTCCTCACCACAGCCATCATCGTGGTCGGGAAGTCCCTCGCCGCCTTCCTTCTGGTGCGCTTGATGCGCCGCGGGGCCGAGACGGCCCTCACGGTGTCCGTGAGCCTCGCCCAAATCGGCGAGTTCTCCTTCATCCTCGCGGCCCTGGGCACCCGCACCGCGCTGCTGCCGGCGGAAGGGCAGCAGCTCATCCTTGCCGGCGCCATGGTCTCCATCGCCCTGAACCCCTTCCTGTTCCGTCGCCTCGTGGCCCGTCGCGCGCAGCCCGTTCCAGCATCCGCCTCGGCGCCTCCCGCCTAGGCCCGGGACCTCGCGCCCCGGGGTTGGTATCGTGGAACATCCATCCCACACGCCCGCGAGGCCCCGATGAAGATCGCCGTACCCAAGGAAGTCCGGGACCAGGAGCGCCGCGTCGCTCTGGACCCCGCCTCGACCCGGAAGCTCGTGCAGGCAGGATTCGAGGTCGCGCTCGAAGCCGGCGCCGGCGCGGGAGCCCACTACCCCGATGCCGCGTACCGGGAGGCCGGGGCCTCGGTGATGGAAGGCGGCGAGGCGCTCTTCGCGGGGGCCGGCCTCGTGCTCAAGGTGAACGCGCCCGGGCTGCGGTTGGACGGACGCCACGAGGCGGACCTCCTCCCCGAGGGTTCGCGCTTCCTCGGATCCATCTTCCCCACCCGCAACCTCGAGGCCGTGGAGAAGCTCGCGGCGCGGAAGGTCACCGCCTTCTCCACCGACTGCATCCCCCGCACCACCCGGGCCCAGGCCATGGACACCCTGTCCAGCCAGGCCAACATCACCGGCTACCGCGGCGTCCTGCTCGGCGCCCTGGCCCTGCCCAAGTACTTCCCCATGTTCATGACCGCCGCCGGGAACACCCTCCAGGCCAAGGTCTTCGTCATCGGCGCCGGGGTGGCGGGCCTCCAGGCCATCGCCACCGCCCGCCGTCTCGGGGCCAGCGTCACCGCCACCGACGTGCGGCCCGAGGTGAAGGAGCAGATCGAGTCCGTGGGCGCCAAGTACGTGGGCATCGAGGTGCAGGCCAGCGTCGGCGGCGGCTATGCCGGGGAACTCTCGGCGGAGGACAAGGCCCGCCAGGCGAAGATGCTCGCCGACCACTGCGCCACTGTGGACGTGGTCATCACCACGGCCCTCATCGGCGGGGTGGTGGCGCCCAAGCTCCTGGACGAGGCCATCGTGGCCACCATGAAGCCCGGCTCGGTGATCGTGGACCTCGGCGCCGACGGTGGCGGCAACTGCACGCTGTCGAAGGTGGGCGGAACGGTGGAGCACGGCGGCGTCACCATCCTCGCCCCCACCAACCTGCCCAGCGCCCTGCCCTTCCACGCCAGCCAGCTCTTCGCGCGAAACCTCCTCAACTTCGTGACGACCTTCTGGGACAAGGAGGCCAAGGCCTTCAGGCTCGACTGGGAGGACGACATCCTCAAGGGCTGCGTGATCACCCGGGACGGCGCCGTGGTCCACGGCCCCACCCGGAAGGCCCTCGCCGCCCGCACCGCGTGAACCCGGAGAACGCCATGCAACCCCACGCCTCCACCGCCGCGCCCGCGCCGCCGCCCCCCCATGCCCCCAGCCCGGCCTCCGGCCACGGCGACCTCGACTTCATGGGCGCCCTCTTCGTGTTCATGCTGGCCACCTTCATCGGCCTCATGGTCATCCAGCGGGTGTCCCGGCTGCTGCACACGCCCCTCATGAGCCTCACCAACGCCATCTCCGCCATCGCGGTGGTGGGCGCGATCATCGTGGCCGCCGCGGCCGAGTCGCCCGGCGCCATCACCGCCCTGGGGCTGGCCGCCATCGTCTGCTCCACCACCAATATCGTCAGTGGCTTCCTCATCACCGACCGCATGCTGAAGATGTTCAAGAAGCGCCCCGAGGCCGGGAGCGCCAAATGAGCGCCCCCACCCTCGTCCAGCTCCTCTACCTGGTCTCCACGGCCCTCTTCATCCTCAGCCTGAAGTGGATGAGCGGCCCGGAGAGCGCCCGCAAGGGCGTCTTCGCCGGCGTCGGCGCCATGCTGCTCGCCGTGGCGGGCACCTTGGCCGGCGTGGCCGCCACCGGCGGCACCCACTACTGGTGGATCCTCGGCGCCTTCGGCCTGGGCGCCGCCATCGGCTACCCCCTGGCCCAGGTCCCCCTCACCGCCGTGCCCCAGCGGACCGCGATCTCCCACGCCTTCGGCGGCCTGGCCGCAGGCCTCGTGGGCACCGCGAAGTTCTTCCTCTACTTCGGCCAGGGCAACGCCGAGGCCCTCTCGCCCTTCATCATGACGGCCCTCCTGGCGGAGGTGCTCCTGGGCTACCTGACCCTCACGGGCTCCCTCATGGCTGCGGGCAAGCTGCAGGAAGTGAAGTGGATCCCCCAGCGCCCGGTGACGTGGCCCGGGCAGAACGTGGGGAACATCCTGCTCCTGGTCGCGGCCCTCGGCCTGGGCGTGGCCCTGGTCCTCCATCCGCTGGCGCCCTGGGCTCCCGCGGCCTTCGGCGGCGTCATCGCGCTCTCCCTCATCTTCGGCGTGATGCTCATCCTGCCCATCGGCGGCGCGGACATGCCGACCGTCATCTCGATCCTGAACGCCTACGCCGGTCTCAGCGCCGTGGCCATGGGCTTCGTGCTGAACAACAAGCTGCTCATCACCGCCGGCGCCCTGGACGGCAGCTCGGGCCTGATCCTCAGCATCATCATGTGCAAGGCCATGAACCGCTCCTTCACCAACGTGCTCTTCGGCGCCTTCGGCCAGACCCAGGCCGCCGCCGCAGGGGGCGAGGCGAAGGTCTACAAGGCCGACACCCCGGACAGCGCCGCCGAGGTCATGGCCCAGGCCAGCCTGGTGGTCATCGTGCCGGGCTACGGCATGGCGGTGGCCCAGGCCCAGCACAAGGTGCGGGAGCTCTACGATGCGCTGAAGAAGCGGGGCGTCACCGTGAAGTTCGCCATCCACCCCGTGGCCGGCCGCATGCCGGGCCACATGAACGTGCTCCTCGCCGAGGCGGAGATCCCCTACGACGACCTGGTGGAGATGGACGAGATCAACGGCGACATGCCCCAGGCCGACGTGGCCCTCATCATCGGCGCCAACGACGTGGTGAACCCCGCGGCCCGCTCGGACAAGAGCAGCCCCATCTATGGCATGCCCATCCTCGACGCCGACCGGGCCAAGGCCGTCTACGCCATCAAGCGCAGCAAGAACCCTGGCTTCGCCGGCATCGACAACGAGCTCTACTTCCTCGACAAGACCTTCATGCTCTTCGGCGACGCCAAGGCCGTGGTGGGCGAGCTGGCCAAGCACCTCGCCGAGCCCAGCGGCATCCATTGAGGGCGGTGATCCAGCGGGTCTCCCGGGCCGCCGTGCGCAGCGGCGTGCGGGAGTCGAACATCGGACGCGGCCTGCTGGTGCTGGCCGGGCTGGAGGCCGGCGACACCGACGCCACCGTGGCCTGGGCCGCGTCCAAGATCGCGTCGTTGCGCGTCTTCGAGGACGCCGGCGGAAAGATGAACCTGGGTCTGGCCGACGTGGGCGGCGAGGTCCTCGCGGTCTCCCAGTTCACCCTCGCAGGATCCCTTGAGAGGGGCCGCCGTCCAAGCTTCGACCGCGCCATGCGCCCCGAGGAGGCCCGCCCCCTCTTCGACCGCTTCGTGGAGCTGCTCCGGGCCGAGGGCTGCGCGGTGCGGACCGGCTTCTTCCAGGAGCACATGGCGGTGGAACTGGTGAACGACGGGCCGGTGACATTCATCCTGGAGCGCTGAAGCCCCTCAGGCCCCCAGGTCCACGGTCTTCCTCGCCCGGCCCAACACCTGCTCGTAGAGGGCTTCGTACATGTCCACGATGGGGCCTTCGGCGAAGGTGGTCAGCGCCCGCTCCCTGGCCGCGGCGCCGAAGTCCTTGCGCTTGGCCGGGTCGGTGAGCAGCTCCAGGGCCCGGGCGGCCATGGCGTCCACGTCCCCGAGGGCCTCCAGGTACCCGTCCACGCCGGGTCGGATCACCTCGGGGATGCCGCCCAGGTTCGAGGCGATGACCGGCACGCCGTAGGCCATGGCCTCCAGGGCGGCCAGGCCGAAGCTCTCCGTGGCGGAGGGGAGGAGGAAGAGGTCGCTGCAGGCCAGCACGGCGCCGATGTCCAGTTGCTTGCCGGTGAAGCGCACGTCGGATTCGAAGCCCTTCTCCCGGGCGTAGGCCTCGGCCTCGTTGCGGTCCGGTCCGTCGCCGACCATGACGAGCTTGGCGGGGACGCGCACGCGCACCCGCTCGAAGACCTTCATCACGTCCAGCACCCGCTTCACCGGGCGGAAGTTGGAGATGTGGGTGAGCACCACCTCCTTGTCCGCGCAGAGCCAGGCCCGGCAGTCCGGCGTGGCCGGATCCGGCGGCTCCACGAAATTGGGGATGACGTGGATGTGCTCCCCCAGGCCGAAGGTGCGGATGGTCTCCTCCTTCAGGTAGCGGCTCACCGCCGTCACCGCGTCCGACTCGCGGATGGCCAGCTTCACCATGGAGAGGTAGCTGGGATCGCTGCCCACCACGGTGATGTCGGTTCCGTGCAGGGTGGTGACAACCTTCATGCGCCCTTCGAGGGCCAAGCGCGCCAGCAGGGCCGCGGAGGCGTGGGGGATGGCGTAGTGGGCGTGCATGACCTCCAGCCCGTGGTGCTCGGCCACGTCCGCCATCTTGGAGGCGAGGGCGATGCTGAAGGGCGCGGCCTCGAAGAGCGGATACGGGCTCGCCGTCACCTCGTGGAAGGTGACCCTCGACTCGAAACCCGTGAGGCGGGGCGGAAGCGAAGGCGAGAGGAGGTGCACCTCGTGGCCCCGGGCCGCCAGGGCCTTGCCGACTTCCGTGGCCACGACGCCGGAACCACCGAAGGTGGAATAGCAGCTGATGCCGATGCGCATGGGGTTCCGCTCTCCCTGTCGAAGGTCCGCCCCGGATGGGGTGGGTCAGCTTAGTCCTTCCTCGGATCACGAGGCAACAGGCACCTGGAGGTGCCCTGGTCCTACTCTGGATCCATGCTCCGGCCGCGACAGATTGCCACCTTCCGCCTCCGCGAGAAGGCCTCGGTCTTCCTCGCGGAGCTGCACCCCGCCGCCGACGCCGCGGCACGAGCGGGGATCCTCGCGGCCCTGCGCAAGCGGGACCACGACGCCACCCACCACTGCAGCGCCTGGCGGGAGGGCGCGCCCGTGGCGGCCTGGGGCTCGGACGACGACGGCGAACCCGGGGGCACCGCGGGGGCGCCGATGCTGCGGGTGCTGGAAGGGACGGAGCTGACGGACTGCCTGGCGGTCTGCATCCGCTGGTTCGGCGGCACAAAGCTCGGCACCGGCGGGCTGGTTCGGGCCTACACCGAGGCCCTGCAGGGCGCCCTGGAGGAGGCCCGCGGCGGCGGCGCCCTGGAGGCGGTGCGCATCCTCCGCCACGGCGAGATCCGGGTGCCCGCCGAGCTGGCTCACCTGCCCTTCGCGGTGCTGGGAGCCTTCCCTGACGCGGAGGTGGAGACCCCGGTCCACGTGGCCGGGGAGACCGTGGTCGCCTTCGCCCTGCCCCCGGGCCGCGAGGAGGCCTTCGCCGCGGCCTGGCGGGAACGCAGCCGGGGCGGCGCCGTGGCCTGGAAGCCCTGAGCCCCTTCCCTGCCCCGGCCCGCCGTTGGCCGACGACCTCCCTCCGTTCGCCGATCCGGCCCGGTCCGGGGCGCCCTCCATCCGTAGGCTCAGGGTCGGAGGCATCTCATGAACCCCGCGATCCTGAATCCCGATCCCTCCCTTCCGGGCTTCGTCTGGTTCCTGATCCTGGTGCCCCTGGCCCTGGCCCTGCTCTGGGGCCTCCTCTGCCTGCCCATCCTCCGCCGCCACGAAGGAGACGACCTGTGAGTTCCGCCGCCCCGTCCCCCGTCCGCTTCGGCTTCGCCCTCGCGACGGGCCTCGTGCTCATCGCCGTGGGCACGGTCCTGGCCTTCGAGAACGCCGGCATCCAGGTGCCCGCCGCCGTCACGCGCCTCTGGCCGCTGCTCTTCGTGCTCGTGGGGGCCGGGCGACTCGCCCAGCGGGGACTGCTCCGCGTCGGCGGCCACCTCCTCATCTTCCTGGGCCTCTTCCTCACCGGCCTGATGCACCGGCCCGAGACCACCCTCTCCCTCGCCGGGCCCGTCGGCCTCCTCTGGCTCGGTGTCATCATCACCCTCAGGGCCCTCCGGCCCGCGGGCCCTCCCGCCGCGCCGGACGCCTCCACCCCGAACGCTTCCCCGACCTGCGACTGAGCCATGAGCGACACCCACGACAAGCCCCTCTCCCTGGACTCCCCGGCTCCCGCCCTGCCCGGAGGCGACGCGCCGGCCCCCGACGCCCCGTCCGCCGCCGCACCGCCGCCCCTGGCCCCGCCCCTCCACCGCGGCACCGTCTTCACGCCCCGGCTGGTGATCGGCATCGCCATCATCCTGGCGGGCATCCTCCTCACCCTGAACAACCTCCCGGGCTTCGGGCACTACAGCCATCTCATCTGGCGCCTCTGGCCCCTGGTCCTGGTCTTCATGGGGCTCGCCAAGATCCGGCAGGACAGCTCCAAGATGGGCGGCGGCGTGCTGGTGGCCGTGGGCCTCTACCTCTTCGCGGTCACCGTCGGCGGCCACGACGTGGGGGAGTCCGTAGGCCCCATGCTCCTGGTGGCCTTCGGCATCTGGGTCGTGGTGCAGGCCCTGAAGCGGAAGCGCGGGCCGCGTCCGGAAGGCGTGGCCTTCGACGACACCCTCCAGGGCACCGCCATCTTCGGCAGCTTCAAGCGCCGTCCCCTCTCCAAGGCCTTCCGGGGCGGCGACCTCACCGCCATCTTCGGCGGCTTCGAGACGGACCTCCGGGGCGCCGCCCTGGCCGGGCAGGACGCGGTGCTGGACCTCTTCATCCTCTTCGGGGGCGGCGAGATCCAGGTGCCCCAGGGCTGGGACGTGGACGTCCGCGCCACCGCCCTCTTCGGGGCCGTGGAGGACAAGACGCCCCACCTCATCAAGGAGGAGGGCGCCCCGGCCCGGCCCAAGCTGATCCTCACGGGCCTCGTGCTCTTCGGCGGCTGCGACATCAAGGACTGACGTGGCCCTGCACCCGATCCTCTCCAGCCCGCCCCGCCGGCTCGCCTACTTCATGGCCTGGGTGCCCCTCGCGGGGCTTCTGGGCGTGATGGCGGGGCTCCAGGGCTGGACCTTCGCCGAGTCGCTCCTGGTGGCCGTGGCCTTCTCGGCCGTGGGCTCCCTGATCTGCCTCACGAGCTGGTTCATCTGCAAGGCCCTGCCGGTGCGCGAGGGCCGGCTCTTCCGGCCCGCGTCCGCCTGGGCGGCGGCGGCCCTGGTGGACGGCGGCATCTGGACCGGCGCGGTTGCGGGCCTGGTGGCGCTCCTGCGGGACGTGCCCCGCTTCGCCGCCCTTCCCGCGAAGCTGCCCAAGGCCCTGCCCATCCTCTGGGTCCTGGCGGTGCTGCTCTACCTCGCGAGCGTGGGCCTCAACTACGCCATCCTCGCCACCGAGCAGGCCCGGGAGGCGGAGCGCCGCCAGCTCGAGTCCCAGCTCCTGGCCCAGGAGGCGGAACTGCGCGCCCTGCGGGCCCAGCTCAACCCCCACTTCCTCTTCAACGCCCTGAACTCCATCAGCGCACTGACCTCGGCGGACCCGAAGAAGGCCCGGGAGATGTGCGTGCTCCTCTCCGAGTTCCTCCGCCGCAGCCTCGCGATGGGGGAGCGCTCCGGGATCGCCCTCAAGGAGGAGCTGGACCTGGTGCGGAACTATCTCGCCATCGAGCAGATCCGCTTCGGGACCCGGCTCGTCCTCGAGTGGGACGTGGCCGAGGCCGCCCTGCCGGCCCAGCTCCCGCCCCTGCTCCTCCAGCCGCTGGCCGAGAACGCCATCAAGCACGGCATCTCGGGCCTCACCGAGGGGGGCGTCGTGCGCATCACCGTGAAGTCCTCCGAGGAGCAGCGGGTGGACGTGGCGGTGGAGAACCCCTTCGATCCCGACCAGCCCGCCAAGAAGGGCCTGGGCCTCGGCCTGCGGCAGGTGCGCCAACGGCTCCAGGGCCGCTTCGGATCCCGGGCCGCGGTGGAGACGCGGGTCTCGGAAGGGCACCATAAGGTCCTGCTGAGCTTCCCCCTGGAGGTCCCATGAGCCGAACCTACCGCGCCCTGGTGGTGGACGACGAGGAGCTGGCCCGCGCCGTGGTGAAGGAACACCTCGCCTCCCATCCCGAGGTCGAGGTCGTGGGCGAGTGCGCCAACGGCTTCGAGGCGGTGAAGGCGGTGTCGGACCACCAGCCGGACCTGCTCTTCCTGGACATCCAGATGCCCAAGCTGGACGGCTTCGAGGTCCTGGAGCTCATCGACGACCCCAAGGCGCGGAACCGCCATCCGGCGGTGGTCTTCATCACCGCCTTCGACCAGCACGCCCTGAAGGCCTTCGAGGCCCACGCCGTGGACTACGTGCTGAAGCCCTTCTCCGAGGCCCGCTTCGAGGAGGCCCTGGCCAAGGCGAAGGCCAAGGCCGACGCGGGGACGCCCACGGTGGCCCATCCCGCGGAGCTGAGCGCCAAGGCCCGGGAGGCCTGGCCCCTGGAGCGCATCGTGGTGCGGGACGGCGCCAAGGTGAGCCTCATCCCCCTGGCCAAGCTGGACTACGTGCAGGGCGCCGACGATTACGTGGAGCTGCGCAGCGAGGGCCGCAGCTTCCTCAAGCAGCAGACCATGGCCAGCCTCGAATCCCAGCTCGATCCCAGCCGCTTCCTGCGCATCCACCGCTCGGTGATCCTCCAGATGGACCGCCTGGTCCGCCTGGAGCAGCTCCCTTCCGAGAGCTGGGTGGCGGTGCTGTCCGATGGGACCAAGCTGCCGGTGAGCAAGAGCGGCATGGCGCGGGTGAAGGAGTTCCTGGGGGAGGCGCGCTAGCGGAGGCCCCGAACGTCCCCGGCGCTGAGGCGCTGCACGCCCGCCGCCGTGGCCACCTTGAGGCGCCCGTCGGCCTCCCAGCCCAGGCAGGCCCCTTCCCCCTCCTCCCAGCGCAGGAGATCCCCTGCCGCAGGCCATCGGAAGGGCGGCTCCGGGGCGGACGCCAGGTCGGGCCAGGCCCGGAGGACGCTCCGGGCGAAGTCCTCCACCGAGGGCACCGCCCCCAGGTCCGCGAGGCAGGCGGCGGGAAAGGCGCGCTCCGGCAGGTCCGGCGCGGCATGCAGGTTGACGCCCAGGCCCAGGATGAGGCGGGATCCGGACCGCTCGCCGAGGATGCCGCCGAGTTTCACGAGGCCTCCCCCGCGCCGGCCCACCAGGTCGTTGGGCCACTTCAAGCCCAGGCCGGGCGCCGGGAGCACCGCGATCGCCGCCGCCATGGCCTTCTGCAGCACCAGGCCCGGCGGCAGGTCCGGGGGCGGCAGGGCCGCGCTCATCCAGAGGCCGGCGCCCGGCGGGCTGATCCACATGTTGCCCTGGCGTCCGCGGCCTTCGGTCTGCGCGTCGGCCACCACCGCGCAGAAGCCCAGCTCCGGATGGCGCCGGAGGAAGGCCTGGGTGGAGTCCACCGCCGCGAGGCGGATCAGCGGAAGCCTCACCCCCGCTTCCCGCCGCGGTTCTTGAGCCAGAGGATGCGCAGGCCCTCCAGGGTGAGGTCGGGCTCCAGGTGCTGGATGTGCTTGCTCGCAGGGGCGATGACCCGGCCCAGGCCGCCGGTGGCCACCACGCTTGCGCCCGGCATCTCTTCGAGCAGGCGGCCCAGGATGCCGTCCACGAGGCCCACGTAGCCGTAGAAGAGACCGGATTGCATGGCCTGGACGGTATTGCGGCCCACCAGCCGCTCGGGCTCCGTGACCTCGATGCGGGGCAGGCGGGAGGCCCGCTGGAAGAGCGCCTCGGCGCTGATCTTCAGCCCCGGGGCGATGAGGCCGCCGAGGAACTCGCCCTTCGGGCTCACCACGTCGAAACTGGTGGCTGTGCCGAAGTCCACGGCGATGAGGGGCGCGCCGTACTTGGCCACGCCCGCGACGGCGTTCACCAGCCGGTCCGCACCGAGCTCGGCGGGGTTCTCGATGGCGATCTTCAGCCCCGAGCGGATGCCCGGCTCGATCCAGAGGGGCTCCTGCTTGAAGTACACCCGCGCCCAGGCCTCCAGGACCGGGTGGAGGGGGGGCACGACGCTGGAGATCACCATGGCCTTGATCTCGGTGGCCTCCAGCCCCGCGTGGCGCAGCAGCGCCAGGGTGCTCAGCCCGTACTCGTCCACGGTGCGCTCTCGGCTGGTGGCCAGCCGCCAGGCGTGGAGGAGCCCGCCGGACTCGGCCTTCGACACGTCGAAGACCCCCATGACGAGGTTGGTGTTGCCGACGTCCACGGCGAGCAGCAGGCTCATGGATCCTCCGCTGGACAGGATGGCGGCTCGGCGTGCCGGGGATCAAGGCGCGGAGCATGGTTTGGTGCCATGCTTGCAGCCGTGGACCGCGGCACCCCCTTCCCGCCCCTTTCCGAAGCCGAAGCCCGGGTCACCCACCTGCGCGCGGCCATGGCCCGGATGGTGCGCGCCTCCATCACCACCGCCATGGACCTGCGGACCTGGGCCGAGCTGGTCGGCGAGTTGCCCCCGGAGGCGAGGGCCCTCGCGGAGGCGGAGGGGGAACTTCCGGAGTGGGTGCCCATCGAGGCCATCACCGCCTGGATCGCCGCCTTCTCCCGCACCCACGCCCGGGTGCCCCGGGGCGGGAGCATCGCCGACCAGCTCCTGGACCACGCCCACCCCTGGATCCAGCGGGCCCTGGACCCGGCCCTGGCCATGGAGGCCATGCCCCGGATCTTCCAGCACTACCATCGCGGCGGCGCCCTGCACCTGCTGGAGCACGGGCCGGAGCAGGCGAGGCTGGAACTCTGGGCCTTCGTGCCCTATCCAGGCTGGCACGACGTGCTGCTGCCCGCGGTGCTGCACCGCGCGCTGGAGCGGTGCGGGGCCCTGGACACCACGGTGCGGCTGGGCCGGCGGGAGCCCGGCCAGGCCCCCTTCCATCACCACTACGAGGCCCGCTGGCGGCGGCCCTAGGCGGGATCCGGAAGGAGGAAGGCGCCCTCGATCACCTTCACCGCGTGGCCTCCGATGCGCACCCGGTCGCCCCGCAGCTCGCACCTGAGCTCGCCGCCCCGCTTCGAGACCTGGAGGGCCTTCATCGCGGACTTCCCCAGGCGTTCCGCCCAGAAGGGGATGAGGGTGCAGTGGGCCGAACCGGTCACGGGATCCTCGGGCACGCCCACGTCCACCGAGGGCGCGAAGAAGCGGGAGACGAAGTCCACGCCCGGGGTCGAGGCCGGCGCGGTGGCGATGATCCCCACGGTGTCGAGGGCCGCGAGCTTCGTGAAATCCGGGTCCAGGGCGCGGATGTCGGCCTCGGAGCCGAAGACGGCCAGGATGTCCCGGGAGACGCCCACCTCGAGCGGCGCCGCCCGCAGCCCTTCGGCCAGGCCCGGGACGCCGGCGACCCTGCGAGGCGGTCGGGAGGGGAAGTCGAGGACCAGGCGGTCGCCCTCCCGCGAGACGCCCAGGGGACCGCTCATGGACTGGAAGGTGACGGCCTCCAGGCCCGGCCTCAGCTCCGTGAAGAGCAGGAAGGCCGAGGCCAGGGTCGCGTGGCCGCAGAGGTCGATCTCGCAGCCCGGCGTGAACCAGCGGATGCGCCAGCTGGAGGGCTCCTCCACCAGGAAGGCGGTCTCCGCCAGGTTGTTCTCGCTTGCGATGGCCTGCATCGTGGCGTCCGGCAGCCAGGCCTCCAGCACGCAGACGGCGGCGGGATTGCCCCGGAAGGGTTCCGTGGCGAAGGCGTCGATCTGGTGGAGCGGGATGCGCATGGGACCTCCTCCCGACCATCATCGGCCCCGACGGCCGGGATGGCGCGCCCCTTGACGGGCCATCAATCCGAAGCCGCGTCAGCCCGCGGCTTCCTCCAGCGCCCCCTGGGCCTCCTCCCAGGCGCCCATGGCGTAGGCCAGCTCGGTCTCCAGGGCCTTCTGCTGGTCGAGCCTGGCGTTGAAGGCCTGCCAGTCCGCGGGGTCCATGGCGGCCAGCTCCTGCCCGAGGGCGGCGAGCTGGGCCTCCAGCTCCGAGACCCTGGCCTCCGCCTCGGCCACCCGCTTCTCCAGCCGCTTGGCGGCCTTCTGCTTCTCCTTGTCGATGGGCTTGGGCGCTTCGGGCTTCGGGGGCTCCGCCTTCGGAGCCGTGGGCTTCTTCGGCTCGTGGGGCTTCTTCGGATCGGCAACCTTCTTGGCTTCCGCAGGCCGGCCCCCCTTCCCGTCCGGCGCCTTCACCCCGTCGCCTGCCTCCTCTTCCTGTCCCAGGTCCAGGTCCACCCAGGCCTGGTGGTCCTCGTAGCCGCCGTCCCGGAACTCGCAACGGCCGTCGTGGATGCGCAGGAGACTGTCGGCCACCCGGCCCAGGAGGTAGCGGTCGTGGGTGACCACGATGGCCGCGCCGGGGAAGGCTAGGATGGCGTCCTCCACGGCCTCCATGCTGGGGATGTCCATGTGGTTCGTGGGCTCGTCCAGGAGCAGCAGGTTCACGCCCTCGCGGATGAGGGTGGCGATGCTGAGGCGCGCGCGCTCGCCCCCCGACAGCGCGGTGACGGGCTTGGCGCACTCGTCCTCGCCCCGGAACTGGAACTTGGCCAGGAAGCCGTAGACGTCCTGCTTGGTGGCCTGGGGGCTGACCGCGTGGATCTGGGAGAAGACCGTGTTGCGGGCGTCGAGGTTCTTGTGGTGCTGATCGAAGTAGCCCAGCTTCACCTGGCTGCCCAGCCGCACGCGCCCGGAGACGAGCGGAAGTTCAGCGGCGATGGCCTTGAGGAGCGTGGACTTGCCCGTGCCATTGAGGCCCACGATGCCCAGCTTCTGCCCCCGCTTCACCTGGAGCTGCTCCAGGGGCGCCGCCAGGGCCTTGCCGTCCCAGCCCCAGCTCGCGTCCTCCAACACCAGGGCCACGTCCCCGCTGCGCTGGGTCTCGGGGAAGCTGAACTTCACCTTGCGCCGGTCCTTGAGGGGCCGCTCGAGCCGCTGGAGCTTCGCGAGGTGCGTCCGCCGGCCCCGGGCCTGCTTGGTCTTCACGCCGGCGATGTTGCGGCGGATGTACTCCTCCTGCTTGGCGATGTAGGCCTGCTGCAGCTCGAAGGCCTTCTGGGCGGCCTCCAGCTCGGCCTCCTTCTTCTCCATGAACTCGGAGTAGTTCCCTTCGTAGACCCGGCTGCGGCCCAGCTCCAGCTCGAGGATGGAGGTGGCCGTGCGGTCCAGGAAGTAGCGGTCGTGGCTGATCACCACCACCGTGGCGCTGCTCTCCAGCAGGAACTGCTCCAGCCACCGCAGGCTGGGCAGGTCCAGGTGGTTGGTGGGCTCGTCCAGGAGCAGCAGGTCCTGTCCCTGGAGGATGGCCTTGGCCAGCATGACGCGGCTGGACTGGCCGCCGCTCAGGGCCTCCACGCTCTGATCGAACTGGTCCTGCCTGAAGCCCAGGGCCTGGAGGATGCTCTCCGCCCGGGCGCGGATGCTGAAGCCGTCCGCGTGCTCGAAGGCCTCCGTGGCCGCCTGGTAGCGCGCCATCACGGCCTCGAGGTCAGGCGGATTCTCCGCCATGCGGTGCTCCAGCTCCCGCATCTCGTGCTGCAGTTTCTCCACGTCCCCGAAGGCGGCGAGGGCCTCCTCGAGGATCGTCCCGCCGGTCTCTGGCTTCAGGTCCTGGGCGTAGTGGCCGAAGCGCACGCCGCGCTCCTTGGTGGGCCGCACCACGGTGCCCGCGTCGGGCTCCAGCTCCCCCAGCAGCAGCTTGAAGACCGTGCTCTTGCCCGCGCCGTTGCGGCCGATGAGGCCCCAGATCTCGCCTTCCTCCAGGGCCCACGTGACGTCCTTCAGCACCTCGTGGGGGCCGAAGGCGAGGGAGACGTGGTTGAGGGAAGCGAGCATGGGATCCTACGAAAAAGGCCACCGAGCGGTGGCCTTCTTGGTGGAGCTAACCGGGATCGAACCGGTGACCTCTTGCATGCCATGCAAGCGCTCTCCCAGCTGAGCTATAGCCCCATGGGAGTGAAAAGTCTCCCATGGACCGCGCGGGCGTTCAAGCCTCAATTGCGCGGGGAGACCCACAGGCGCTGGCCCGGACGCACGGTGGCGCCCTTCAGCCCGTTCCATTTGCGCAGCTCCTCCACGGTGACGCCGTAGCGCTGGGCGATGGCGAAGACGGTCTCGCCCTTGCGCACCGTGTGCGTCACCTCGGCGGCCGGCGCGGGAGCCTCCGCGTCCTGGGCGCGGGCGGACTGCGGTGCCGGAGGAGGCGTGCCCTCGCTGAGCCTCACTGGATCGCCGGGTTTCAGACCACGGGCGGCGTCGGGGTTCAGGCGGACCAGCTCGGCGTAGGGCACGCCGAAGTCCCGGGCGATGCTGGCCAGGGTCGCGCCCGCGGTTGCCACCGTGGTGCGGCCGATGCGGACGGGGGGCGGGGCCGGTGGGCGGGTGGAGGGCGGAACCGGGGACGCAGCGGCCGGCGGGACCACCGCCGTGTCCCGGGGAGGGCGCGGCGCGGGGACGGAAGCCTGCGGGGACGGCGCGGTGGGGGCCGGGGCGGCCTGGGAGACGGGGGCCGGGACCGCCGGCGCGGGGACCGGCCCGGTCTCGGACTGCCGGGAGGCCGGCGGGGACGGCGGCGTAGCGGGGGTCGCGCCCGGGATGGCCGGCAGGGCGTCCAGGGGCTGCTCCCCGAGGATCCGGGCCTTCTCCTCCCGGGTGAGGAGGTCCCGCGAATCCAGGGACGTGGCCGGCGGCGGCACCTGGATCTTCCGTCCGGCCTTGAACTGGGCCCGGGCCAGGTCGTTGGCCGCGAGCAGCTCTTCGGCGCTCAGCCTGAAGCGGGCGGCCACCTTCTCCGGCGTGTCCCCGCGGCGCAGGACGTAGGTCTTGAAGTCCAGGCGCTCGCCGCTGGGGATCCGCGAGAGGGCGCGGTTCACGATGCCCGAGGCGCCGGGCGGGACCTTGAGCACGTAGCGGCCCGGGGGCGTGGAGCCCCGCAGCAGCTCGGGATTCAGCTCCTTCAGCGAGTCCACGTCGGTGCCGGCGTAGCGGGCCAGCACCGCCAGGCTCGTCATGTGGTCCACCTCCACCGTCTCGAAGACGTAGGGCGTGAGGGCCGGGACCGCGACGCCGAAGCGCTCGGGGTTCTTGGCCACGAGGATGGCCGCGCAGAGGCTGGGCACGTAGTTCTTGGTCTCGTTGCGCAGGTAGCGCGACCGGTAGAGGTCCCAGAAATTGCGGGAGTCCAGGGCCTGCACCGCGCGTTCGACGGTGAGGGGGCCGGCGTTGTAGCCCACTAGGGCCAGGTACCAGTCGCCGCTGATCTGGTAGAGCCGCTTGAGGTACCGGGCGGCGGCGTGGGTGGCCTTCACGGGGTCCCGCCGCTCCTCCACCCAGCCGTTGCCGGAGAGGCCGAAGATGCGCCCGGTGCTGCGCATGAACTGCCACATCCCCACCGCCGCGGCGCGGCTCTTCGCCTGGTTCCGGAAGCCCGACTCGATGACCGCCAGGTAGGCCAGGTCCTGGGGTATGCCCTCCTCCCAGAAGACCTGCCGGACCATGGGCAGGTAGCGGGCGGCGCGGCCCAGGCTGTTCTCCATGAAGCCCTTCTTGGGCCCGGTGAAGGCGTGGACCATGGCCAGGACCTTGTCGTTGAGGTCGATGGGGAAGTCGTACTGGTTCCCCTCCTCGGCGGCCTTCACCCGCTCCAGCTCCAGGCGCAGCTCCTCGCCGCTGAGGGTGATGACCTCTTCCTGGAGGAGGGGGTGGACCTCGGCCAGGGGAGCTGGCTTGCCGGCCACGGGCTCGGGCTCCTCGTCCCCGGCCACCTCGTGGTGGACGCTGCGCAGGCGCTCGAGGAGCGGCTCGGTCTCCGGGGCCACGAGCACGGCCCGGGGCCAGTCGGCGATGAGCACCTCCGCCTCCTCGCAGCGGTCGTCCGCGGCGTCCTCGTCGCCGGCCTCCAGGGCCTTCTCCGCGGCCTCCACCAGGAGGCGGAGGCGGGCGAGGTCCACCCGGGCGGGCGCGGGCTGGGCGGCCGGGTGGGCGGGGGCTGGAGACGGGGTCGTCGGGGCCGGAGCGACCGGCGGGGCCTGGGCCAGCAGCGCGGTACCGACGGCCAGGATCCCCAGCAGCCGGGGGCGGAGGCGGACCGCCAACCTACTTGCTCTCCGAGCCCACGAAGGCCTCGTAGGCGGCGGCGTCGAGGAGGTCGGCGGGCAGCGCGCCGGAGAGCTTCACCTTGACCATCCAGCCCTTGCCGTAGGGATCCTCGTTGACGTGCTCCGGGTGGGCCTCCAGGTCGCCGTTCACGGCCACCACCTCGCCGTCGCAGGGGGAGAACAGCTCGGAGACGGTCTTCACCGACTCCACCTCGCCGAAGTCCGCGCCGGTGGCCAGCTTCTCGCCGACGTCGGGGAGCTTCACGAAGACCACGTCGCCGAGGGCGTCCTGGGCGTAGTGGGTGATCCCCACGGAGGCGGTGCCGTCGCCCAGCTCCTTGAGCCACTCGTGGTCCTTGGTGTATTTGAGGTCGGCGGGATACATGGCTCCTCCAAGGGTGTGTGTTGAGTCTACCGGATGGGTTCCAGGCCGGCGGCCTAGGTCGTTGCATGGCACGAGCGGCGCGAAGGCCACGGGGTGGCCAGAGCGCCGCTAGGGGCGCTTGTAGAAGGGCGTGGGGATGATCTCGGCGGGACAGGCCCGGCCGCGGATCTCGATCTCGATGCGCTGGCCCACCGCCGCGTGGTCCACAGGCACGTAGGCGAGGCCGAGGTTGATGCCGCAGGTGGGCGAGGGGGCGCCGCTGGTGACGAAGCCCGCGGGCTTGCCGTCCAGGAGGACGGGCATGCCGTCCCGGGCGATGTCGCGCTTCTCGAAGGTCCGGAATCCCACCAGGCGCCGGGTCAGGCCCTCGGCCTTGGCCTTCCGGAGGGCTTCGGCGCCGATGAAGTCCCCCTTGTCCAGTTTCACGATCCAGCCGAGCCCTGCTTCCAGGGCGTGGATCTCGTCGCTGATCTCGTGGCCGTAGAGGGCGAGGCGCGCCTCCAGCCGAAGGGTGTTGCGGCAGCCCAGGCCCGTGGGGATGAGCCCCTCGCCCTTGCCCGCGGCCAGCATGGCGTTCCACAGGTGCTCGGTGTCGCCGGCCGGGCAGTAGACCTCGAAGCCGTCCTCGCCGGTGTAGCCGGTGCGGCTCACCAGCACCTTCCGCCCGGCCACCACGCCGTGCCGGAAGTGGTAGTAGACGATGTCCTTGAGCGGCAGGTCGGTGAGGGTCTGGAGGATCGCCTCGGCCTTCGGGCCCTGGATGGCGATCTGGCCCGTGGCGTCGCTCTCGTTGGTGAGGGCCACCTCGAAGCCCTTGGCCTGCTCGGAGGCCCAGGCGAAATCCTTGTCGATGTTGGAGGCGTTCACCACCAGCAGGAACTCCTCCGGGCCCTCGCGGTAGATCAGCAGGTCGTCCACGAACGTGCCGTCGGGGTAGAGCATGGCGGTGTACTGGACCTGACCGTCCACCAGCTTCGAGACCGCGTTCGGCGTGAGGTGGTCCAGGTAGGCCAGGGCCTGGGGACCCTTCACCCGGAACTCGCCCATGTGGCTGACGTCAAAGAGGCCCGCCCGGGTGCGGACGGCCTGGTGCTCCTCGAGGATGCCGGCCGGGTACTGCACGGGCATGTCCCAGCCGCCGAAATCCACCATCTTGGCCTGGAGGGCGCGGTGGGCCGCGTTCAGGGGGGTCTGCTTGAGGTCGCTCATGCCGGGCTCCACGCGAATTTTCAGGGTAGCAAGCCCAGGCTGTTCCTACACTTGATCATGCTCACGCCCTGCCTCGCCCTCGCCGCCCTGCTGGCCGCCGCTCCCCCGGCCGCCAAACCCCGGAAGCCGTCCATGATCCCCTTCACCCTGGACGCCTCCGTCACCTTCGGACCGGGACGGGAACCCCCGCCCGGGACGCCTCCCTTCCAGCCGAAGCTGGAGGTCGCCCTGGCCTTCCAGGCGCCGGTCCCCCGGGAGGCGACCTTCCGCCTCTGGCTCGTCCCCGCGACCACGCCGGCCTCGACCCCGCCTTCCGCCGCCCGGAAGCGCCGGGCCCTCGCCTCCGAGACGCTCTCCTTGGACGCGAAGGGCGCCGCCCTCCGCGCCGCCTGGCCCCAGGGCCTTGCCACCGAAGGCTGGCACGCCGCGGTGGAATGCCTCGTGGCCGGCAAGGTGCGGGGCTCCGCCCGGGCCGAGGTCCGAGCCCGCTACCTCCCCGCGTCGCCGCCCCGGGGCCGGGAGACGGACGACTAGCCCCGGTCCCTGCGGTTCCAGGGCCGGGGGCCCAGCGCCGTCCAGCGCAGGGTGATCCCCGCGCGCGAGGGCTGCGCCTCTAGGCCGACCTGGAAGGGCAGCGCCTGGACGCCCGCGGCGACGGCCTCGTCCAGGGCCCGGGCATAGGCGGGATCGATGTCCCGGGCGGCGTCGAAGCGGTCCACGTCCTCCCGCTGGATCAGGAAAAGGATCACGGCGCCGTGGCCCTCCGCGGCCATGGCCGAGAGTTCCCGCAGGTGCTTGGCGCCGCGCGCGCTCACGGCGTCGGGGAAGGTGCCCCAGGGGCCTTCCTTCAGCGTGGTGTTCTTCACCTCGATGAACCACTCGCGGCCCGAGGCCTCCCTTCCGTGGAGGTCCACCCGGCTGTTCTCGCGGCCGAAGCGGACTTCCCGGCGGAGGTCCCGCAGGGGCGGAAGGCCGGGCAGGAGGTCGCGGGACGCGGCTTCGAAGGCGAGGCGGTTGGGTACGCCCGTGTCCACGCCCACCCAGGTCCCCTCCCGCTCGCAGGCCACGAGTGTGTGCTTCAGCTTCCGCTTCGGGTCGTCGTGGACCCGCAGGAGGCAGCGGTCGTCCGGCGCCCAGCAGGAGCGCATGGTGCCGGTGTTGGCGCAGTGGGCCACGGCCTCGGAGCCGTCGTCCAGGGCCACGTCCGCCAGGAAGCGCTTGTAGCGGCGCAGGATCCGCGCCCGGACGAGGCCCGTCTCCTCCCTCAGGACCATGCTTCGAGGATCCGGTCCACGGCCTCGGCTAGGTCCTCCGCCACGAGATCCGCGTGGCGGCCGTCCACGCCCCGGCCGTAGCCCGTGCGCACCAGGGCGACGCGGCAGCCCGCGGCCCGGCCGGCCTCGAGGTCGATGGCCTTGTCCCCCACCATCCAGCTCGCGGCCAGGTCGAGACCGTGCTCGGCGGCGGCGCGGGTGAGCATGCCGGGGTTGGGCTTGCGTTCGGGGTGGTCCGGGTGGGCGAAGTCCCCCTGCCCCTGCGCGTGGTGGGGCGCCACGTAGACCGCGTCCAGGCGCGCGCCCTCCTCGGCCAGGCAGCCGTCCATCCGGTCCATCACCCGCAGGAAGTCCTCCATGCCGTAGTAGCCCCGGCCGATGCCGCTCTGGTTGGTGACGACGATGACGGGGATGCCCCGGGCGTTGAGCCGCGCGACGGCGGCGGCGGCGCCGGGGATCATCACCAGGTCCTCGGGCCGGTGGAGGTAGTCCACCTCCTCGTTGAGGGTGCCGTCCCGGTCCAGGAAGACCGCTGGCCTCACGGGAGCCAGTCGGCGGCGAAGACGTTGAACTGCCGCGGCGAGGCGGCCTCCCGCCCGCTCACCCAGAGCAGCGTCTTCCCGTCGGGGCTGAAGTGCGGGAAGGAATTGAAGGTGCCGGTCCAGGTCAGACGCTCCAAGCCGGTGCCGTCCAGATCGATCTTCCAGAGGTCGAACATGCGGCCCTTGCCGTCCCGGTCGTGGTGGTTGCTGGCGAAGACCACGGCCTTGTCGTCGGGGGTGAAGACCGGCGCGAAGGCGGCGCCCTTGAGGTGGGTGAGCTGGCGCTTGTGCGAGCCGTCGGCGTCCATGACCCAGATGTCCATCTCCATGGGCTCGACGAGGTGCTGGGCGAGCAGCTCCTTGTACTTGGCGACGGCTTCGGGGCCCTTCGGGTAGTTGGTGCGCCAGACGATCCTCCTCCCGTCGTGGCTGAAGAAGGCGCCGCCGTCGTAGCCCACCTCGGTGGTGAGGCGCGTGAGTCCGGTCCCGTCCACGCGGGCCTTCCAGAGGTCGATGTCGCCGCTGCGATCCGACGTGAACACGACCCACTTCCCGTCGTCGCTCACGGTGGCCTCAGCGTCATAGCCGGGAGAAGGAAGGAAGGGCTTGAGGTCCGAGCCGTCGGGCATCGCCGTGTAGAGGTCGTAGCCCGGGAAGACCGGCCAGCGGTAGGTGCCCGGCGTGAAGGGAGGCGCCGGCGGGCAGTCCGGCGCAGCGCCGTGGGTGCTGGCGTAGACGACGCGCGCGTCCTTCGCGAGGAAGTATCCGCAGGTGGTGCGGCCCTTCCCGGTGGAGACGAGGCGCGGGTCCGAGCCGTCGGCGTTCATCACGTACTGCTGGTCGCAGCCGTGGCCGTCCCGGGTGCTCTGGAAGATGATCCGCTTCCCGTCCCTCGACCAGTAGGCCTCGGCGTTGGAGCCCGTGGCGGTGAGCTTGCGGACATTGCGGAGGTGGGACTCCTGCCTGTCGCGGAGGGGGTCGCCCGGGGCGGTCTGGAAGGCGGCGGGGGGGGCCGCCTGGGTCGTCGTCGGTTTCTCCTGCGCGAGGGCGGCCATCGCCCCCACGGCCAATGCCACCAGGCTCATCATGCGGTCTCCAGGTCCCCAGGATGCCAGCCGTCCCGGGCAATGGCATCATCAAGGCACAGGAGCCCGCATGATCGACAAGCGAGTGGCCTCCGCCGAGGCGGCGGTGGCGGACATCCAGGACAACGCGACGCTGGCGGTGGGCGGCTTCGGCCTCTGCGGCATCCCGGAGAACCTCATCGCGGCCCTGGTGAAGAAGGGCGTGAAGGGCCTCACCTGCTACTCCAACAACGCTGGGGTGGACGACTTCGGCCTCGGCCTCCTGCTGCAGAACCGTCAGATCAAGAAGATGGTCAGCTCCTACGTGGGCGAGAACGCCGAGTTCGAGCGGCAATTCCTCAGCGGCGAGCTGGAGGTGGAGCTGGTGCCCCAAGGGACCCTGGCCGAGCGCATGCGGGCCGGCGGGGCGGGCATCCCGGCCTTCTACACCCCCACCGGCGCCGGCACGAAGGTGGCAGAGGGCAAGGACGTGCGGATCTTCCACGGCCGCGAGTGCGTGCTCGAACAGGGCATCGTCGCCGACTTCGCCCTCGTGAAGGCCTGGAAGGGAGACCGCCTGGGCAACCTCGTCTACCGGAAGACCGCGAGGAATTTCAACCCCATGGCCGCCACCTGCGGCAAGGTCTGCATCGCCGAAGTCGAGGAGATCGTCGAGGTCGGCGACCTCGACCCCGACCAGGTCCACACCCCGGGCGTGTACGTGCACCGGCTCGTGCTCGGACCGAGCTTCGAGAAGCGCATCGAGAAGGTGGTCACGCGGTCCTGAGCAGGATTCAAAGCCCGGCATGACGTCGTCGTTGACGTTGAATCGGACGTTGACCTTGAAGTTGACCTTCCACAGGTGCCGCGATAGCGCGGCAGGACCAGGGCGCCGGCCCATCCCGGGACCTAAGCCCCAGGAGCCACCCCCTCCTCCTACCTCAGCGGCAGCCGCAGCCGCGACACCGTCCCCTTCCCCTCGTTCCGCAGCTCCAGCATGCCGTGGTAGGCGCTCATGAACTGATTGCAGGCCGTCAGCCCCTCGATGGGCATGCGCACCTCGCTGTCCTCGCGGTTCATGCGCTGGAAGGGCTCGAAGGCCTTGGACAGCTCGCCGACGGGGATGGGGCCGCCCTCGTCCTGGATCTCAAGGAAGAACACCTCCTCCTCGTTCCAGGTGCGGATGACGAGGCTCTGCGTGGGGGAGGGCCCGCCGAGCCCCTGCTGCACCAGCCGGGAGAAGGTCTCCGCGAAATCGTCGTAGACCCCGAAGATCAGCGGCAGGGTCGCCTTCAGCTCGACCGTCAGCGCCAGCCCCTGGGGCAGCGCGCCCTCGGCCTCCAGCAGCTCGATCTCCTGCTGCACCATGTCGTGGAGGTCCACCCATTCCGGCGTGGCCACCACCTGCTTGCTCACCCGGCGGTTCAGCGCCTTCAGGAAGGCGTCGATCTTGGACACCGCCTCCCGCACCTCCGCCACGGCCTTCGGCGTCTCCTGCCGCCACAGCCGGTTGTGGGTGGCCGCGTCCATGGGTTCCAGGAGGCGGTCGAAGGTGAGGGACTGCTTGTGCAGGCTGGCGACCGGCACCTGCAGGCGCTGGGCCATCTTCAGGAAGAGGTCGCCGAGCAGCGCCTGTCGCTCCCTCTGGCTGAGGGCCATCTGCGCGTTCTGGAGGTCGCTGTAGGCGGATTCCAACCGGTCGTAGCTCATGGCCAGCGCCCGGGAGCTCTCGTTCAGGTTCGCGATGAGCTCGGCGTTCTCCAGGCTCACCTGGGCCATGCCCGCGTGGAGCACCACCAGCTCCACCTCGTAGGCCAGGAAGGGCTTGGAGGATTCCCGGCAGAGGGTCCAGAAGCCCCAGAGCACGCCCTCCTTCTGGCGGTGCGGGAGGAGCAGGAGGACCGCGCTGCTGGGCTGGGTCCAGAAGCCGGCCCCCAGGCCCTCCTCCCAGAACGGGGAGTGGACCAGCTTGTCACCGAAGTGGGCCGGGTCCGAGGGCCCCTTCGGGAGCCGGGTGATGAAGGGATGCTGGGAGTGCATGGTGGGGGCTGCCTCGAAACCCGAGCCGGTCCACTGCAGCCCCTCCCAGAAGCCCCCTTCGGGGTGGTAGCGGTAGCCGCAGAGCTTCAGGGCCCCGAACTCCGACTGGACCTGGCCGAGGATGCGCTCCAGGAGCCCGCCGGTCTCGTGCATGGAGACGATGCCCTGGCTGAGGGCCAGCAGTCGGCTCAGGCTGCGGTTCCGGCGCTCCAGCGCGTCCTGGGCCTCGGTGAGCTTGCGGTTCGCCTCCTGCGCCTCCTTCAGCTGGGTCTCCAGGTGGTCCACCACCTGCTGGTTGAACTGGCGCAGCGCCAGGCCCTCCCGGCCCTGCTCCACCTTGTCCCGCTGGCCCTGGAGGTAGGCCTCCACCTGGCCCACGAACTGGAAGGGGTCGATGGGCTTCGAGATGAACCCGTCGCAGCCTGCCACCAGGGCCGTCTCGCGGTCGCTCTTCAAGGTCTTGGCCGTGAGCGCCACGATGGGCATCCCGGCCAGGTCCGGGTTCTGGCGCAACTTCGTGGCCACCTCGAAGCCCGACAGCCCCGGCAGGTTGATGTCCAGCAGCACCAGGGCGGGTTTCAAGCCCACCGCCATCTCGTAGCCCCGAAGGCCCTCCTCGGCCCAGTGCATCTCGTAGCCGGCCTGGGTGAGCAGCCGCTGCACCAGGCGCCAGTTCACGGGGTTGTCCTCCACGCAGAGGATCCGCATGGGCTGGGAGGCGTTCATGCCAGGACCTCCTTGATCAGCGGCATCTCCACCGTGAAGGTGCTGCCCCGCCCCTTCTCGCTGCGCACCTTGATGCGCCCGTTCATCAGCCCCATGAAGGACTGGCTGAGCGCCAGGCCCAGGCCCGTGCCGCCGAAACGCCGGGTGATGCTCCCGTCCACCTGCTGGAAGGGGCGGAACAGCCGGCTCATCTCCTCCTCGCTCATCCCGATCCCGGTGTCGCTGATGGAGATCTCCACCGACCCGCCCCGGCGGGCCACGCCGATGGAGACGCAGCCGGTCTCCGTGAACTTGATGGCGTTGCCCAGCAGGTTGACGAAGACCTGCCGGAGCCGGTTCGGATCGCCCATCACCATGGCGCGGAAGGCCGGCGGGTCGTAGCGCAGCTCGATGGGGCGCTGGGCCAGGAGGCCCGCTCCCATGGCCCGGACCTCCTCGAGGATGCCGATGGGATCCACCTCCTGCAGCTCCAGCTCCATGCGGCCCGCCTCGATCTTGGAGAGGTCCAGGATGGAATCGATGAGGCTCAGCAGGCTCTTCCCGTTCTGGAAGATGATCTGGATGTCGTCCCGGGCGTCCTGGGGGATGGGGCTGTCCTCCTGCAGCAGCATCCCCGAGAAGCCGATGATGGCGTTCAGGGGCGTCCGGAGCTCATGGCTCATGTTGGCCAGGAACTCGTCCTTCATGCGGTCGGCCTCCTGCAGCTTCTGGTAGCTGTTGAGGAGGTTCTCGTTCAGCTCGCGCAGCTCGTGGGTCTTCTCGCGGACCTTCTCCTCCAGGGTCTCGGCCCATGCCTTCAGCTCGGCCCTGGACTGCTCGAGGCCCTTGGTGCGCTCCTGGACCAGCTGCTCGAGGTTTGCCCGGATCTCCTCCAGCTCCCAGATCGTCTCCATGAGCTGCCGCGTCCGCTCCTGCACGCGGTACTCCAGCAGCCGGTTCTGGCGCTCGATCTCGTCCCGGCTCACTCGGAGCTTGTCGGTCATGACCCGGAACCCGTGGCTGAGGTCCTCCAGTTCGTCCCCGGTGTGGACGTCGGGCCCCACGCCCTCGAGCCGTCCCTGGGCCACGTCCTGGGCCGCGCGGGTGAGCTGGAGGATGGGCGCGATGTAGCGGTTGGAGAGGTAGAAGACCACGAGGAAGGTCACCGCCAGGGCCATCGCGCTGACGCCGATGCTGATGTTGATGTTCTTCTGGATCTCCCGCTGGGTCTCGTCGGTGCTGAACCCGATCACCAGCGTGCCCGCCTTGTCCGCCAGCGACTCGCGCCCGAAGATCGGCGCCACCGCCACCAGCACCCCGTCCGGCCGCGTGCGGGCGAAGCTCACCGCCTGCTCTTTCACCAGATCCCTGGCCCAGTTCGGCGTGGACGGCGTGGAGTCCAGCTGCCGGCCCTCCTCGTTGAAGACCACCGAGAAGCTGAAGGCGGGCAGGTTCTTCACGCCCCCCAGCACGCTGGCGATCTCCTCCGGGCTCCCCCGCGCGAGGGCCGGGCTGAGGGCGTTGCTCGCGGTCTCCGCCACCTGCCGTGCGCTCAGCTCGGCCTGGCGCCGGAACTGCTCCTCCACCCGCCGCGGGAAGTACACGACGTTGAACGCGAGGAAGCTGAGGACCAGGAAGCTGAAGACCAGGATCAGCTTCGTGCGGATGGACAGGCGGAACATTGCCGCCAAGTGTATACCTGGGAAAACCTAGGCGGGGACGAAGAAGTGGAAGCGCGCCTCGCCGTAGTCCCGCCTGTCCGCGAGGGTCCAGCCGGGCCGCTCGGGCAGGCCCTCCCGCGAGGACGTCTCTAGGACCAGGATGCCGTCCGGGCGCAGCCAGGCGGACGCCACCGGCGCGAGGCGGTCCCAGGCCCGGCCGGCGAGGTCGTACGGGGGATCGGCGAAGACCACGGCGAGGTCATGGAAGGCCTCCGGGCCCAGCCGCTCCGCGGGGCGGCGCAGGAGGGCGACGCCGGTGCCCGCGAGGTTCCTGATCAGGCACGGCGCGGGCTGCTTCTCCACGCACGTGACGGGCGCCCAGCCCCGGGAGTGGGCCTCCAGGGCCACCGCGCCGGTGCCCGCGTAGAGGTCCAGGAAGCCGCCCCGGCCCCGCGGCTCCAGCATGGAAAAGAGGGCCTCCCGCGCACGGTCCGCGGTGGGCCGGATCGCCATGGTCCCCTCCGGCGGCGCCACCAGGCGCCGGCCCTTCAGCGTGCCGGCGATGACGCGCACGGGCCCGTCAGTAGACCCAGCGCATGAGCACCGCGCCCCAGGTGAAGCCGGCGCCGAAGGCGCTCAGCACCACCGGATCGCCCTTCTGGAGGCGGCCCTGCTCGCAGGCCTGGTGCAGCGCCGTGGGGATGGTGGCCGCGGTGGTGTTCGCGTACTCGCCGATGTTCACCATCATGCGGGAGGGGTCGAGGCTCATGCGCTTGGCCGCGGCGTCCATGATGCGCTGGTTGGCCTGGTGGGGGACGAAGAGCTTGAGATCCTCTCCGGTGAGGCCGTTGCGGTCCAGCATGAGCCGGCTGCTTTCCGCCATCTCTCGCACCGCCCACTTGAAGACGTCCGATCCGGCCTGGTGCACGAAGTGTTCCCTCGCCTCCACGGTTTCCCGGGTGGCGGGCCTGCGGCTGCCGCCGGCGGGCATGTGGAGGAAGCAGCCTCCCTCGCCGTTGATGCGGTGCTCGAAGTCGAGGATGCCGCAACCCTCCGCCACCGGCTCGAGGATCACCGCCCCGGCCCCGTCGCCGAAGAGCACGGCGGTGGTGCGGTCTTCCATGTCGATGATGCTGCTCATGATGTCCACGCCCACCACGGCGACCCGGCTGTAGGCCCCGCTGCCCACGAGGGCGGCGCCGGTGGTGAGGGCGTAGATGAACCCGCTGCAGGCGGCGCTGAGGTCGAAGCCGAAGGCGTTGGAGGCACCGAGCGTCTCCTGCACCCGGCAGGCCGTAGCCGGGAAGAAGGTGTCGGGGGTGACCGTGGCGATGATGATGCACTCCAGCTCGTCGGCTTCCATGCCGCGGCGGTCCAGGGCCATGCGCAGGGCCGGGGTCGCCAGGTCCGAGGCCCCCTGCCCCTTCTCCACCCAGCGCCGGCTGCCGATGCCCGTGCGGGGACGGATCCACTCGTCGCTGGTGTCCATCACTTTCGAGAGGTCGTCGTTGGTGACGATCCGATCGGGATAGTGCTGGCCGGTGGCGGTGATGCCGACGGGACGGGCGAGCCTGCGAGCCAAGCGGACCTCCTGCAAACCAACGATTGTGCCTGCATTCCAGGGCCGGGCCAAGCCCGCCGCGGCGCCGACCATGTAGGCTTTCCCGATGCGTACCCTCGCCGTCCTGCCCTCCCGCTTCCACGCCACCCGCTTCCCGGGCAAGCCCCTGGCGACCATCGCCGGGAAGCCCATGATCCAGCGGGTCCACGAGGCCGCGGCGAGGGCGGACGGGGTGGACCTCGTGGTGGTGGCCACCGACGACGAGCGGATCGCCGAGGCCGTGCGCGGCTTCGGCGGCCGGGCGGTGATGACGGACCCGGCCCTGCCTTCGGGCACCGACCGCACCGCAGCCGCCCTGGCCCTGCTGGAGGCGGAGGGGCTCGCCTTCGACTGCGTGCTCAACATCCAGGGGGACGAGCCCGCCATGCATCCCGAGACCGTCGCGGGCGTGGTGGCATTGATGGCGGAGCAGGCGGACCTGCCCATGGGCACCGCCGCCTGCCCCTTCGCGAACGCCGACGAGCTCTACAACCCCAACGCCGTGAAGGTGGTGGTGGACGACCGGAAGCGCGCCCTCTACTTCAGCCGCAGCCCCATCCCCTACGTCCGGAACTCGTCCGTCTTCGAGGCGGACTTCCGCCCCTGGCTGGCTCCGGCGCAGCTCGCCCTGTTCAAGCGGCACCTGGGCCTCTACGCCTACCGTCCCGAGGCCCTGCGCGCCTTCACCAAGCTGCCGCCCCATCCCCTGGAGCAGACCGAGATGCTGGAGCAGCTCCGGGCCCTGGCCGCCGGGATCCCCATCGGCGTGGCCGCGACCCCGCACCTCAGCCTCGGGGTGGACGTGCCCGCGGACGTGGCGCCGGTGGAAGCCCTGCTGCGGGAGCGCGGCCTGGCTTGATAGGATGGCTGGCTCGGGTCCCGGAGGCCCGGCCCTTTGACAGAGGACGTCGCGTGAGCCACCACAAGGTCATCATCATTGGCACCGGCCCGGCGGGCTACACCGCGGCCCTCTACACCGCCCGCGCGAACCTCTCGCCCCTGGTCTTCGAGGGCGCCCAGCCCGGCGGACAGCTCACCATCACCACCGAGGTGGAGAACTTTCCCGGTTTCCGGGCCGGTGTGATGGGGCCGGCCCTCATGGACGAGATGCGGGAGCAGGTGCTGCGCTTCGGCACCGTCATCAAGTCCGAGACCGTGGTGAAGGCCGAGCTCGGCGCGCGGCCTTTGAGGCTGACCACGGATCGCGGCGAGTACACCGCCGACGCCGTCATCATCGCCACCGGCGCCTCGGCCAAGTGGCTGGGCATCGGCAAGGACCAGCAGCTCTCGATGAGCGGCGGCGGCGTCAGCGCCTGCGCCACCTGCGACGGGTTCTTCTTCCGGGGCAAGGAGATCGCGGTGGTGGGCGGCGGCGACACGGCGCTGGAGGAGGCCACCTACCTCACCAAGTTCGCCACGAAGGTGAACCTCATCCACCGGCGCGACCGGCTGCGGGCCAGCAAGGCCATGCAGGAGCGCGCCATGAAGAACGAGAAGATCGTCTTCCACTGGAACAAGGCCGTCGCCGACGTCCTCACCGCCACCGTGGAGACGCCCATGGGCGAGAAGGTGGAGAAGATCCGCGCCCTGGCCCTCACCGACACCGTGGATGGCGGCGCCTCCGAGCTGAAGGTGGACGGGCTCTTCGTGGCCATCGGCCATCAGCCCAACACCTCGCTGTTCGAGGGCCAGCTCCCCATGGACGAGAACGGCTACCTGAAGGTGGAGCCCGGGTCGAGCCGGACCCCGGTGGAGGGCGTCTTCGCCTGCGGCGACGTCCAGGACCACGTCTACCGCCAGGCCATCACCGCCGCCGGCACCGGCTGCATGGCCGCCATCGACGCCGAGCGCTGGCTCGCCGCCCAGGGCCTCGCGGACTAGCGCCGCCATGGCCCTGCCCTCCGAGCCCGCACCCGCCAGCGGTGGCGCCGGGGATGGCTTCGCGCCCCTGCGGCCCCGCCCCGAGGGGCGGGCTCTGCGGGGTGAGATCGACCTGGGGCGCATCGCCCGCAACCTCCGGCGGGTCCAGGAGGCCGGCGGCGGGCGGCAGGTGCTGGGAGTGGTGAAGGCCAACGCCTACGGCCATGGCGCCGTCCCCGTCTCGAAGGCCCTGGAGGCCGCAGGCGCCGCGGGCCTCTGCGTGTCCAGCCTCGAGGAGGCCCTGGAACTGCGGGAGGGGGGCGTCTCCGCCCCCGTCCTCGTGCTCGGCGGTCTCCGGCCCGAGGCCCTGCCCCTGGCCAGCGCGCACCGGCTCTCCGTGGCCCTGGTGGGGCCAGAGGTGCTGGAGGATTACGCCCGGCTCCTGCCCGGCCATCCCGTGGCCCTCCATCTGAAGGTGGACACCGGCATGGGGCGCTTCGGGTTCCTCCCCTCCGAGCTGGGGACCTGCCTCCGGGCCCTGCGCGGCCTCGCCCCCTGGATGCGGGGCCTGATGGGCCACTTCGCCACCAGCGACGATCCCGACCGGGGCTTTGCCGACCGCCAGCGCGCCGCCTTCCGCGCCTGCCGTGCCCAGCTGGAGGACGCGGGCCTCGCCTTCACCCAGGTGCACCATGCCAACAGCGACGCCTGCGTGAAAGGGCTGCTGGACGGCGACACCCACCTGCGGCCGGGCCTCGCGCTCTACGGCCTCACGGTGCTGCCCGAAGGCCGCGCCCTCGGGCTGGAGCCCGCCCTCGGCCTCGTGGCGGAGGTGGCCCGGGTGAAGACCGTGCCCGCCGGCACCACCGTGGGCTACGGGCGCACCTTCGTGGCGCCCCATCCCCTCCAGATCGCCACCCTGGGCTGCGGCTACGCCGACGGGTACCGCCGGGACCTGGGCAATCGGGCCGTCGCGGGCTTCGGGGGGCGGTTCTACCCCGTGGTGGGCCGGATCTCCATGGACTACCTGACGGTGGCCCTGCCCCTCGAGGTGCCCCTGGGCGCGGGAGACCCCATGACCCTCTTCAGTCCGGACCCGGCGCATCCGAACTCCCTGGAGCGCAGCGCCCAGCTGCTGGGGACCATCCCCTACGAACTGAGCTGCGGCCTCCACCGGCGCATGGCCCGGGTCTACCGGAACGCCTAGGAGGGCTCCTCCTGGAGCCCGGGCTGCGGAGGCGCGAGCGCCCGTCCGCCCTGCGGGATCCCACGACCCGGGCGGGGAGGCGGTTCGGCCAGGGGGGCCGAGGGCTCATCCGGGCCCGCCGATTCCTTCGTAGGGGGACAGTGCGCCCGGCTATCCTGGCTGCCGGACCCGACCCTTCCATGGATATCCTCGCCATCTCGGCCCATGACCTGCTGGTGGACCGCCTCCGGACCGCGTTCGAGGGGCGGGGCCACCGCGTGGTCCACCTCCGGGACCCCCTGGACGCCCTCTCCGGTGAGGCGTGGAACGGCGCCCACGTCATCCTGGTGGACCGCGCCGCCGATCCCCTGGACGGCCTCCGCTTCTGCGCCCTGCTGCGGGGCGAGTCCCGGCTGCTCTTCCAGAACCTCCCCCTCTTCCTCATCCACGAGGAACTCCCCGACGAGGCGGAGGCCGAGGCCGCCGCCGAGGCCGGCGTGGACGGGCACCTCTCCCGCCAGGCCTCCATCGCGGAGCTGCTGGACGCCCTCGGGCCCGCCCTCGGGGGCGCCCTGCGGCCGGCGGGATCGGCCCGGGTGCCCGTGCTCGCCGCGGGCATGCCGCCGGGGGAGGCGGCGCGCATGAAGGAGCTGCTGGCCCACTTCCAGTTCGAGCTCCACACCTGCGCCTGGAAGCATCTCGAGGAGAGCCGGGAGGCCCTCGGGGCCTCCATCGTGCTGTTCGGGCTGGGCAGGGACCCCCTCGCGGTGCTGCCGCGCCTCGAGGCGCTCCGGCGCGACGCGCCGGACGCCTATCCCGTGGTCCTGGGCCCCCTGCCCGAGGAGGCGGCCCAGCGCCGGATCCTCCTGGCCGGGGCCGCCGAATGGCTGGCCCCGCCCCATTCCGGCCCCCTCCTCCTCCACGCCTGCCGCCGCGGCCTCGAATGGCGCCACGCCCGCGCCATCCAGCGGGAATACGAGCGCACGGTCCAGGATCTGCGGGAGCGGCGCGTCATGCTCGAGGTGGAGGCGGCGGCGCTCCGGGACGAGGTGCTGACCGACCCCCTCACCGGGCTCCTGAACCGGCGGGCATTCCAGCAGAACCTCGAGCACCATCTCAACCAGTGGGAGCGCCACAAGCGGGGCTTCATCCTCCTGCTGGCGGACGTGGACCACTTCAAGCTCATCAATGACCGCTTCGGCCACATGTCCGGCGACCGGGTGCTGGAGACCCTGGCCTCCCGCCTCCGGGGGACCCTGCGGCGCTCGGATCTCGCCTTCCGCATCGGAGGCGAGGAGTTCGCGATGCTGCTCCCGGAGACCTCGCTCAAGGCCGGACTGGACGTCGCGGAGAAGCTCCGCCGGCGCATCGACGAGGCCCCGATCCTCCTCGAGTCCGGACAGACCGTCTTCCCGTCCATGAGCTTCGGGGTCGGGCATCCGGTGGACAACGACCCCGCGGCCTTCTTCTCGGTCGTCGACCGGGCCCTCTACACGGCGAAGCACCGCGGCCGGAACTGCGTCGTCGGGACCGGGGAACCGGGCCTGGAACGGCCCCGGGGGAAGGCCTCCGTCGCGATCTGAGCCACGTGCCTCACTGCCGCCAGGAGAAGAGGTCCCCCAGGCCGCGCAGGGTGAGCACCACGTCCAGGCGGTCCTCCTTCACCAGCTTGCCGCCCGGGGATGTGGTGCCCGGGGGCCGGTAGAGGTGGGTGAACCGGAGCAGGGTGGAGACGCAGGGCGTGACCCACGCGAGGCCCACTTGGCTGTTGGAGAAGTCCTTGAGATAGGAGTCGTAGGTCGCGTTGAACTCCAGCCGGAACCGGTCGTCCCAGAGCCGCTGCATGCCGCCCGCCTGGATGCCCTTCTGGCGGATGAGGAACCGGTTGATGCCCGTTGAGAAGAAGGAGAGGCTGAGGCTGGACCCGTCCGAGCCGCGCAGTTCCGCGCTGATCGCGCTGTCGGCGCCGCCGCCCACCAGGTCATCCGTCCGCCGGAAGGAGAGCCGGAAGGCCTCGTCGGGCTCGAAGTCCAGGTCGCTCTCCACGCTGCTCCAGCCCTTCTGGAAGCGGCCGTCCGACAGCAGCACCGGCCTGAAGTGGTAGCGCGTCCCGATGCGCCAGCGGACGAGGTCGAGGAAGGGCCGCCCGGGCAGGGCGCGGGCGAGGAAGTGCTGCTTGAACCCGAACTCGATGCTCTGCTCCCCGCTGGCGCTGCCCTCCACGCCGGGGCGGGCGTCGATCTCGTCGAAGCGCGGGAGCCGTCCGGCCTTGCCGAATCGGCTGGTCTCGTTGAAGGCGATGTAGGGTTCGAGGACGTGCTTCAGCTCCCCCTTCCAGCCGAGGAAGGAGAAGTCCGGGAAGCCCCGGCCGATGGGGGGCGCCGAGAACTTGAGCTGCCCGGAGGCGAGGAGGCGGGTGGTCCCGGGGCCCTCCACCTGGAAAGGGTCGAAGGCCGCGTTGACCGACGTGTCCCGGCTGGAGTCGAATCCGTCCACCAGCAGGGTCCCGGTGTAGTGGGTGGCCCGCCCGAGGGCCTGGAAGTCCACCCGCAGAGGCCCCCACTGCCCGACGCGGCCCGCCAGGCGCAGCGAGGCGTCCTCCCGGTTCCAGCCATAGCGGGTGCGGGGCCGTTCCTGCTCCGGCTGGGGATCGTCCCCGAGGTCGAGGAGGTAGGAGAAGCGGTTGGTCCTGGCGGAGCCGTCGAGGTACCAGGACCCCACCGGCACCGGGAAGAAGCGCGCCTCCACCTGGGGCAGTCCACGACGGATCAGGGAGGCCGGGAAGTCCGCGCGGTAGAAGGGGTCGAGGGGCGAGAAGAAGGTCCGCTGCTCCGAGCCCGTGATGCTGACGGCGGCGCGCTGGAAGCTCTTCCCGAGGTAGAAGGAGCTGTCGAAGGGGTTGCCCCCCAGGGAGGTCCCTCCGTGGCCGAAATCCGCGTCCATCAGGTTGTCGGAGGCCTGGTTGAGGTCGGCGGTGAGCTGCCAGCCGTCCTCCCGCTGCCAGATTTCCTTGAGGCTGAAGCGGTACCGGTCCTGGCCGTCGCTGCGCTGGTGGATGCTCTGGCCCTGGACCATCCCCTGGTGGGTGGGCTCGGGGTTCCAGCGCACTTCGCCGCCCCAGAGCACCCCTTCCTTGGTGAGGATCTCCGGGGAAAAGGTGGCGTCGGTCGAAGGGCCGAGGACCTGGAAGTAGGAGAGCCCCAGCGTCGCGCCCAGGCGGCTGCTGGAGCCGAGCAGAGGCGGCAGCAGGCCCGAGCTGCGGGTGGTGTTGGCGGGATAGGGGGCCCAGGGCACGTAGAGCACGGGTACGGGACCGAGCCACACCGAGGCGTGCCTTAGGACGGCGAAGCCGTCCAGGTCGAGGGACAGCTCGGCGAGGCGGGCCTTCCAGCCCGGCTGCTCCTGGGGGCAGGGGCTCAGCTCGACGGCCTGGAACTGCCACTTCCGGAGGGTGGTGAATTCCACGCGGTCGGAGCGCAGGACCCAGGAGGGCGGGAGCTCCAGCTCCAGGGCGTAGGCCTCCCCGACCTGCCGCTTCCAGTCCATGGAGAGCCTCGCGCAACGCAGGCGGACCCCCTCCCCTTCGAGTCGGATGGAACCCTCCGCCCGGATCTCCCCGGTCTCGGGCGCGTAGGCGATGCGGTCGGCCACGAGCAGCACCGTGTCGCTGTGGATCGCGCCGCCCTCGAGGACCCAGAGGTCGGGGCTCTCCTGGACCTTCTCGCCGCGCCATCGGAAGGGGTAGCGGCCGGACCCCAGGGCGCCGGATTCGAAGGGACGCAGGGGGAGCAGCTCGCCGAGGTAGGGTCGGTCCACGGTCTCCACCGGAGGGATCGGCGGGAGGGCCTGCGCCCACGCGGGCAGGCAGGCCCCGCCGAGGCCCAGCAGTGCGATCCAGCCACCCCGTCCATGCCTCGCGCCAGGTCCGCCCACGGAGGCTCCGCCTCAGGCGCCATGGCGGTGGGGGGCCAGCATCGCCGAGAGGAAGAAGGCCCCGACGCCGGCCAGCAGGCCGAGCGTGCTCTTCCATCCGGATTCCTTCTTCACGTCCGGCAGGAGGTCCGAGCTGGCCACGTAGAGTCCCAGACCCCCCGTCAGCCCCAGCAGCGGGCCCGCCGGGAGGCTCAGGGCGCTCTGGCCGAGGGCGCCGAGGAGGGCCGCCAGGGCGAGGACGAAGGCGGCGCCAAGCGCGCCCCGCCGCCCGAAGCCGCGGACCAGGAAGATCGACGCGATGGTGGCGCCCTCCGGGATGCGGTGGACGAGGACGCCGCCGAAGACCAGGGGGCCGAGGCCGCTCCGGGTGCCCTGGGCCGCGCCCAGGGCCATGCCGTCCATCAGGCTGTGGAGGGAGAGCCCCACCAGGGCCATCACGCCGCTCAGCTTCGTCCCGGGATGGGTCTCCTCCCCGTAATGGAAATGGGTGGTCGGCCCATGCTCCATGGCGTGGACGAGCAGGAACCCAGCCAGCACCCAGAGCCCGTTCCCCTCCCCGCCATGGACCGGCTCGAGGGCCTCGGGGATGATGCGGACGAAGGCGAGGGAGATCAGGTAGCCCGCAGCCACCGCCGAGAGGATGCGCATCACCGAGGCCTTACCCTGCAGGTACCGCACGACCAGCCATCCGCCCAGGAGCGTGGCCAGGGACGCGGCGGGGGCCTGCCAGAGGAGGGGCATCGCGGCTCAGCGCTCCGGCTTGATCCCGGCCGCAGGCTCGGAGACGGCCTCGGCCTTCGCCTTGGGCTTGGCTTCCGCCTTGGGCTTGGACTTGGCTTCGGCCTTGGGCCTGGCTTCGGTCCTTGGCTTGGCTTCGGCCTTGGGCTTGGCTTCGGTGTTGGGCTTGGATTCGGACTTGGGCTTCGGCTCGGCCTTGGCCCGGCGCGCGGGCTTCGTTTCGGGGCTCGCCGTCTCGGCGGGCGCGTCGGCCTCCACCGAGGCCGGCAGGGGCGCGGCGCCGCCCGGGCGCTTCGGTCGCGGGCTGGGCTTGAGCAGCGAGGCCACGACATCGGCGCTCAACTTGGGGGGCTCCGGGCTGCCCGGTTCCGGACTTCCGGGTGCCGGACTTCCGGGTGCCGGGCTTCCGGGTGCCGGGCTTCCGGGCGCCGGGCTTCCGGACGCCGGGCTTCCGGGCTCCGGGGCCCTCGGCGCCTCGGGACCCGCCGGCCCGAGCGCCGCGAGGATCGCGATGGCGGTGGACTGGGGCGCGACCGCGGGCTTGGCGGACTTGCCCTGCTTGCGCGGGGCCCCCTTCCCGCCCGTCCCGGAGGGTTCCACGGCCGTCCCCGTCAGAGGGGCCTCCGACTCTCCGTCGGCAGCGGCCTCCGGCCTCGGAGCCTCGACCTTCCCACGGCCTCGTCCGCGCCGGCGCGAGCGGCCCTTCCCGGTCCCTTCGGCGGCCTCCGCGGAGGCCGGGGCCGCGCCTTCCTCCTCGGCCTCCTCCCCGGGCTTGGCGCTCTCGAAGAGGGCCCGCAGGCGCTCCCGCTCCTCGAGGGCGGCGCGCTGCAGGTCGCGGCGGTCGAACTTGAAGCCGTCCTTGTCCTTCGCGCCCTCCTTCGTCGCCGCGGACTTCCGGGGCTCCTCGCCCAGCGCCTTCTCGAAGGAGATCGGGCTGTCGCCGCCCAGGACCACCGTGTCCTCGTCGGGGTCCCCGGCCTTGCGGTGCTCGCGCCGGGGGGCGGCCTCCGGGGCTTCCTCCTCGGCCTTCTCGATGGCGGCGACCATCTCGCCGTAGCCCACCGCGGGGTCCGCGAGGATCACCACCGAGGCGCCGGACTGCTCCTCCATCTCCGCGAGCTCCCGCCGCTTCTGGTTCAGCACCGCCATCGCGATGGCGGGGGCGAGCTTGACCTCGATCTCCTTGATGCCCTCGCGGCTCAGCATGGACTTGATGCGCCGCGCGACGCTCAGCACCATCGCCTCGAGGTTCTTCACCTTCCCCGTGCCCTGGCAGGTGGGGCAGGTCTCGTGGGTGACGTGGTGGATGGAGGGCCGGATGCGCTGGCGCGTCATCACGAGCACGCCGAAGCGGTTGATCTTCCCCACCTCCATGCGCGCCTTGTCCTCCTTGAGGCAGTCCACGAGCTTGTCCTGGACGGACTTGATGTGGCTGTCCTTCTTCATGTCGATGAAGTCGATGGCGATGAGCCCGGCCAGGTCGCGCATGCGCAGCTGGCGCGCCACCTCCTCCGCGGCCTCCATGTTGGTCTTGAAGGCCGTGTCCTCCTGGTTCTCGCCGCTGGTCTTGCCGCTGTTGACGTCGATGGCCACCAGGGCCTCGGTCTGGTCGAGCACGAGCGCGCCGCCGCTGGGGAGGTTCACCTTCCGGGCATAGATGCGGTCGATCTGCTCGTCGGTCTGGTACTTCGTGAACAGCGGCTTCTTGCCCACGTGGTGCTTGAGCACCCCCAGGTGCTGGGGCATGGTGCGCTTGAAGAAGTGCTGGGCCTGGTGGAAGGTGTCGAGGTCGTCGATGGTGACCTCCTCCACGTCCGCGGTGAAGCCGTCCCGCAGGGTGCGGGTGACGACGTCGTCCTCCTGCCACACGAGGCCGGGTCCGTGGCGGTGCTTGTAGCGGGCCAGCACCTCCTTCCAGGTGTCCATGAGGTAGTCCAGGTCCCGCTGGAAGTCCTCCTTGGTGACGCCCATGCTGGCGGTGCGGACGATGACGCCGAAGTTCTTGGGGATGTCCATCTCGTCGATGAGCTGCTTGAAGTACTCGCGCTCCTCGCGGCTCTCGATCTTGCGGCTGATGCCGTTCACCGGGTTCCCCGGCGTGAGGACGAGGTAGCGGCCCGGCAGGCTGAGCTGGCCCGTCATCATCGCGCCCTTTGAGCCCAGTTCCTCGCGCACCGCCTGCACCATGATCTCCTGGTCCCGGGAGAGCAGGTCCTGGATGCGGCCGCGGCGGCCGTCGGGGCTCACCATGTCCCGGGGCAGCTCGCCGAGGGGCAGGAAGCCGTTCTTCTGGCCGCCGTAGTGGATGAACGCGGCCTGCAGGGCCTGGTCCACGCGCACCACGCGGGCCTTGTAGATGTTGCCTTTGATCTTCTCGTTGTGCATGAACTCGATGTCGAAATCCGTGAGGACCCCGTCCACCAGGGTGGCCACCCGGATCTCTTCCGGATCCGTGGCGTTGATCATCATGATTTTCTTGCCCAAGGGGACTCCCGTTCGGACTGGACCCGGGGCCGTTTCCCTCGGGAAACCCTGGCCTGGATCCGCCTGCTGCGTTGTGGATGGATGGGATGGGGGAGCGAGGATTCCGGATCGGGGCGTCCTGCCCGGGGCCGGATCTCGTGGAACCGTCCAGGACGCGCGGGCGAGGGGCCTGGCGACGCTGGATGTGCTCCCATTGTCCCCGGAAAGCCAGATGGGTGCAATATGAGGGGAATCCTATATTTACGAAGGCATTTCGGGGATTTAACCCCTCCCCCGGCAGGGGCCGTCACAGGAAGTTCACACGCCCCTCACCGGGGGTGCACACGCCTCCGGGAGGCTGAACGCATTGAAAAGGAGCATTCATGCCCCGCCTGACCCGAACCCTGTCCGCCTTGGCCGCCTGCGCCCTTGCCGTGGCCCCTTCCGCCGCCCAGAGCGTGAAGGTGGACCCGAAGCTCTCGGTCTACAAGAAGACTTCCGGCATCACCGGCAACCTCAACTCCGTCGGGTCCGACACGTTGAACAACCTGATGACCTACTGGGTGGAATCCTTCAACAAGCAGTATCCCAACGTGAAGATCCAGGTGGAGGGCAAGGGCAGCTCCACCGCCCCGCCCGCGCTCATCGAGGGCACCTCCCAGCTCGGCCCCATGAGCCGCGAGATGAAGGGCGAGGAGATCGACAAGTTCGAGAAGAAGTACGGCTACAAGCCCACCAAGATCGCCGTGGCCATCGACACCCTCGCGGTCTTCGTCCACAAGGACAACCCGATCAAGGAGATCTCCCTCGAGGAGGTGGACGCCATCTTCTCCAAGACCCGCAAGTGGGGCGCCAAGGCCGACGTGAAGAGCTGGGGCCAGCTGGGACTGAAGGGCGCCTGGGCCTCGCTGCCCCTCAGCCTCTACGGCCGCAACAGCGCCTCCGGCACCTACGGCTACTTCAAGGAGCACGCGCTGAACAAGGGCGACTACAAGGACACGGTGAAGGAGCAGCCCGGCTCCTCCGCGGTGGTGCAGAGCGTCTCCACGGACAAGGGCGCCATCGGCTACAGCGGCATCGGCTACGCCACCTCCGGCGTGAAGGCCGTGCCTCTCTCCATGAAGGGCCGCTACAACGACCAGGCCTTCCCGGCGACCTACGAGAACGCCCTGAACGGCAAGTACCCGATGACGCGCTTCCTCTACATCTACGTCAACAAGGACCCCAAGAAGGCCTTCGATCCCCTCACCCGCGAGTTCCTGAAATTCGTGCTCAGCAAGGAGGGCCAGGAGATCGTGGTGAAGGACGGCTACCTCCCGCTGACGGCGGCGATGGAGGCCGGCGAGCTGAAGAAGATCCAGTAGGAGGCATGGGACAGGATGCCGGAGGAGACTCCGGCATCCGTCTATCTCCCGGAACCGTGTGACGCTGCTGTGACAGGACGCCCCAGACCATGAAGCCCTCTCCAGCCCAGGACGCCGTCCTCCGCCGCGCCAAGCGCGTGGACCGGTTCATGGCCCTGCTCATCACCCTCGGCGGGCTGGGCATCATCTCCGCCGTGATGGGCATGCTGCTCTTCATCGGCAAGGAGGCCTTCCCCCTCTTCCGGGGCGCCCGCAGCGAGGCCCGGCCCGCCTTCATGGCCCCCGGCGCCCTGCTGCTGGACGAGTCCGGGAAGGCCGCCGCCGCGCTGTCTCCCTCCCGCGGCCTTGAACTCCTGCGCCTGCCCGACGGCGCGGCGGTACGGAAGGTCGAGGGCGGCCCCGCCCTGCCCTGGACCGCCGTCCAGCCCTTCGGCCCCCGGGGTGGCGCCCTGGTGGCGGACGGGGAGGGCCGGCTCCACGGGCTTCAGGTCAAGTGGTCCAAACCCGCGGGGGATCCCGATCCGGCCCACTGGGATCTCGAGGCCGCCTGGTCCGCGCCCCTGCCCAACCCGGGCCCTGGCGCCCGGGTGCTCGATTTCCGGATGGCGGAGGGAGGAGGGCTGGAGGGCGGCCTCGTCCTCAAGGCCGTGGCGGCCACGCCGGAGGGGCTGGTGCGCGCCGAGGCGGGCCCGGGCCAGGCGGAGCCGACCTGGCAGCCGTTCCCGTCCCCGGGCACCATCACCGCCGCCGCCTGGAGCCAGGATGGCGGCCAGCTCAGCCTCGGCACCGCGGAGGGCCGCCTGCGCACCCTCGACGCAGCCACGGGCGGCCTGCTGGCCGAGACCACGTTCCCCGAGCCCGTCACCGCCCTGGGCTGGGTCCTGGGGGGCAATGCCCTCCTGGTGGGCGGCCAGCGCGGAAGCCTGGCGGCCTACCAGCTCCTGCGCACCGGGGAGCAGCCCGTGCTCCAGGAGCTCCACCGCTTCCAGCCCCTCGACGGCCCGGTGCGGGGCTTCCGCCACAGCCTCCGGGACAAGCGCTTCCTGACCTGGGGCGACCGCGACCTCGCCGTGGACCACCTCACCACCGAACGCCGCCTCCTCCATGCCTGGGCGGAAGGCACCGTGCACGGCGCCCTGTCGCCCCGGGGCGACCTGCTCACGGCCACCGACGCCGTCGGGAGGACCCGGGCCTGGAGCCTGGACGCGCCCCACCCCGAGGTCTCCCTCGGCGCACTGACCGGAAAGGTCCACTACGAGGGCTACGACAAGCCCGCCTACGTGTGGCAGAGCAGCGGCGGCACCGACGACTTCGAGCCCAAGTTCAGCCTCGTCCCCCTGGTCTTCGGCACCCTCAAGGGCACCCTCTACGCGATGCTCTTCGCCTTGCCCCTCGCCATCCTCGGCGCCCTCTACACGAGCCAGTTCGCCACGCCCCGGCTGCGCAACGCCATCAAGCCCACCGTGGAGATCATGGCCGCCCTGCCTTCGGTGGTGCTGGGCTTCCTGGCGGGCCTGGTCATGGCGCCCCTCTTCGAGAAGCTCGCGATGGAGGTCCTGGTCTTCCCGGCCGCCCTCCTGGCCCTGGCGGCCCTGGCCTTCCCCGTCTGGACCAGGCTCCCCCAGCGCTTCCGGAGCCTCTGGGGCAGCGGCCGCGAGGTGCTCTGGGCCGGCCCCCTCCTCGGGGCGGCGGCCCTCCTCAGCCTTGGCGCCGCCCCCGCCTTCGAGCGGGCCTTCCTGGGCGGCGACTACTGCCACTGGCTGCTCTCGGCCCAGGGCGTCACCTTCGACCAGCGCAACAGCCTCGTGGTGGGCTTCGCCATGGGCTTCGCGGTGATCCCCATCATCTTCACCCTCAGCGAGGACGCCCTCTCCTCGGTGCCGAAGTCCCTCACCTCCGCCAGCCTCGCCTGCGGGGCCTCGCCCTGGCAGACCGCGTGGCGCGTGGTGCTGCCCACGGCGAGCCCCGGCATCTTCTCCGCGGTGATGGTGGGCCTGGGCCGGGCCATCGGCGAGACCATGATCGTGCTCATGGCCACGGGCAACACGCCGGTGCTGGACTGGAGCCCCTTTAACGGCATGCGCACCCTTTCCGCCAACATCGCGGTGGAGATCCCTGAGGCTCCCCACCACGGGACGCTCTACCGCGTGCTCTTCCTGGCCGCCTTCCTGCTGTTCCTCCTGACCTTCCTGCTGAACACCGCCGCGGAACTGGTGCGCCAACGCCTGCGCCGCAAGTACGAGAGCTTCTGATGGGCCCGACCCGCTCCCCCCTGCGCCGCATCGCCGAATTCTGGCGCCGGGGCAGCGCCTTCGTCTGGCTCTCCGCGGCGGCGCTGGCCCTCTCCCTGCTCATGATCACCACCCTCGTGGGCTTCATCGCCGTGAAGGGCCTGGGCTTCTTCTGGCCCCGCGCCCTGGTGCAGGCCACCACGCCGGAGGGCCCGGTGCTGGGGGAGATCGCCGCCTTCGAGCCGGCCCTGGGTGAGGAGCCCGCCAAGGTGCAGTTCCGGGTGGCGAACCGGGACCTCTACGGCCAGGACTTCCGCTGGTTCAAGGCCGCGGACCTCTCCGCGCGCCAGGAGCCCGCCGGCGCGGTGCTCGTGGAGCGCCTGGAGAACGGGGCCTTCATTGGCTTCGTCGAGGTCCTGAAGCAGGACGGCCAGCGGGTGGCCGAAGGGGACGCGGCCCTGGCCGCTGCCCGGGCGAGGCTCCCGGAGGCCCTGGACCTCCAGCGCGGGATCCGCGCCATCGAGAAGCGCGAGGTCGGTTCCCTCAACCGGGACATGGAGAAGTTGAGGCTGCAGCGAAAGGCCCTGGAGAACCGCCCCGGCGCCGACACGACCGCCCTCGATGCCCGGGAGGCCGCCCTCCACAAGGCCTACGACGCGCTCCAGGCGCGGCTGGACGGCCTCCGGGGACGCGCTTCGGCCCTGCAGCTCACCCTGCGCACCGTTGACGGCCAGACGAAGGAACTCCCCCTGAGCGCGGTGGTGCGCCTGGTGGAGCCCAACCGCTTGGGCCCCTTGGCCAAGGCCGGCACCTACTTCTCCCGGCTCTGGGAGTTCGTCAGCGGCGATCCGCGGGAGTCCAACACCGAGGGCGGCATCTTCCCGGCCATCTTCGGCACCGTGATGATGGTGCTCATCATGTCGGTGATGGTGGTACCCCTGGGCGTGGTCACGGCCCTCTTCCTGCGGGAGTACGCCAAGGACGGCTGGCTGGTGCGCAGCGTCCGCGTGGCCGTGAACAACCTCGCCGGCGTGCCCTCCATCGTCTTCGGCGTCTTCGGCCTGGGCTTCTTCGTCTACACCCTCGGCGGCGCCATCGACCGGGCCTTCTACGCCGACCGACTGCCCACGCCCACCTATGGCACCGGCGGCATCCTCTGGGCCTCCCTCACCCTCGCCCTGCTCACGGTGCCGGTGGTGGTGGTGGCCACGGAGGAGGCCCTCGGCGCGGTGCCCCGTTCCCAGCGGGAGGCCAGCCTCGCCCTGGGGGCGACGAAGTGGCAGACCCTGTGGAAGGTGGTGCTGCCTGGCGCCACGCCGGGCATCCTCACCGGCCTCATCCTGGCCATGGCCCGGGGGGCTGGCGAGGTCGCGCCCCTCATGCTCACCGGCGTCGTGAAACTGGCCCCGGCCATGCCCCTCGACGGCGAGTTCCCCTTCTTCCACCTCGACCGGAAGTTCATGCACCTCGGCTTCCACATCTACGACGTGGGCTTCCAGAGCCCCAACAGCGAGGCCGCCAAGCCCATGGTCTACATGACCGCCCTGCTGCTGCTGGGGGTTGTGGTGCTGCTGAACCTGGTCGCCCTCCGCCTGCGCCGCCGCCTCCGCGAGAGGCTGGGCGGGAGCGCCTTCTGATGCCTGCCCCCGGAGTCCTCATGGAGCCCGAAGGCCAGAATCCCATCCCCGAGCCCGTGGTCCTGCCCTCGCCGGAGGCCGCCGCGCCGGCGAGAGACCTCGCCGCGGGCGCCTCCCCGGTCCTGCCGCTCACCGACGCCGCGGCCGTCACCGCCAAGGCCCTGCTGGAGGTGCGCGGGCTTGACCTCTTCTACGGCGCCAAGCAGGCCCTGCACGGCGTGGACCTGGACGTGAAGGAGCACACCGTGATGGCCTTCATCGGGCCTTCCGGCTGCGGCAAGAGCACCCTGCTCCGCTCCCTGAACCGGATGAACGACCTCATCGACGGCGTGCGGGTGGAGGGGAGCGTGCGCCTGGGAGGCGAGGACCTCTACGCGCCCGGCGTGGACGTCATCGGCCTGCGTAAGCGCATGGGCATGGTGTTCCAGAAGTCCAACCCCTTCCCCAAGTCCATCTACGAGAACGTCATCTACGGCCTGCGCATCCAGGGCGTGAAGGACCGCCATGTGCTGGACGAGGCCGTGGAGACGAGCCTCAAGCGGGCCGGCCTCTGGGAGGAGGTGCGGGACCGCCTGAAGGATTCGGCCCTGGGCCTGTCCGGTGGCCAGCAGCAGCGGCTCTGCATCGCCCGGGCCCTCGCCGTGAAGCCCGAGGTGCTGCTCATGGACGAGCCCTGCTCGGCCCTGGACCCGATCGCCACCAGCCGCATCGAGGAGCTGATCTTCGAGCTGAAGAAGGACTACACCATCGTCATCGTCACCCACAACATGCAGCAGGCGGCGCGGGCTTCGGACTACACGGCCTTCTTCTGGCTGGGCAAGCTGGTGGAGGTGGGGCTCACGGAGAAGCTCTTCACCACGCCGCGGGAACGCATGACCGAGGACTACATCACGGGGAGGTTCGGCTGATGGCCAGGCATTTCGACGAGGAGCTCGCGGGGCTCAAGAACGGGCTCATCGCCATGGCGGGCCAGGCCGAGGAGATGATCGACCTCGCCATGAAGGCCCTGGAGCAGCGCTCCGACGCCCTGGCGGACCGGGTCATCGCCCTGGATGCCGCCGTGGACGAGCGGGAGCTGCGCCTGGACCAGGCCTGCGTGGACCTGCTGGCCCTCCGGGCCCCCATCGCCACGGACCTGCGGCTCATCGCCAGCACCCTCAAGATCATCCCGGAGCTGGAACGCATCGGGGACCACTGCGTGAACATCGCCCGCCGGGCGAAGCTGCTCAACCCCCAGCCGCCCCTGCGCCTGGGAGGCTACCTGGAACGCCTCGGCGCCGAGACCCGGGAGATGGTCCGCGGCGCCCTGGACGCCTTCGTGAACGGCGACGCGGAGTTGGCCCGGCGCGTCATCGCCGACGACGACGCGGTGGACGCCCTCTACCTGGACACCTACAAGGAGCTGCTGCGCATCATGCTCGCGGACCCCCTCACCATCGAGCGGGCCAGCCACCACATCATCCTGATCAAGAACTGGGAACGCATCGCCGACCAGGCCACCAACATCGCCGAGGAGGTGCTGTTCATCCTCGAAGGCGTCAATGTGAAGCACAGCTACCTGCAGTCCCGCGGGCCAGAGGCCTGAGGAAACCGAACCCGAGGCCTGAGGAAACCGAAGCCCGAGGAGCCCATGCCCCACCTGCTCATCCTGGAGGACGACCCCGACATCCTGGCGGGCCTGCAGTCCCACTTCCAGCGCGAGGGCTTCGGCGTCCTGCCCTGCCCCACCGGGCAGGAGGCCCTGCACCGGCTGCGCGAGGCGCTCCAGGGCCGGGGCACGAAGCCCGACGCCGCGCTGTTGGATCTCACCCTGCCCGACATGGACGGCACCGACGTGCTGCGGTTCATCCGGAGCGAACAGGCCCTGCGGAGCCTGCCGGTGATCCTGGTGACCGCCCGGGGCGAGGAGTTCGACCGGGTGCTCGGCCTGGAACTCGGCGCCGACGACTACGTCGCCAAGCCCTACTCCACCCGCGAACTCACGGCCCGGGTGAAGGCGGTGCTGCGCCGCGCCACCTTCCTGGACGACCAGGCCAAGGGCAAGGTGCTCTCCTTCGGCCCCCTCAGCGTCGACCTGGACATGCACGTGGCCCGGGCGAACGGCCAGGCCCTCGACCTCACCCGCAAGGAGTTCGAGCTGCTGGCCTACTTTCTCCGCAACCCCCGGCGCGTGCTGCCCCGGGAGCGCATCCTGCAGCAGGTCTGGGGCCTGGAGTACCTCGGCGAGAGCCGCACCATCGACGCCCATGTGCGGCGGCTGCGCGCCAAGCTCGGGGAGGCCGCGACGCACATCGAGACCGTGGTGGGCGTGGGCTACCGGCTCGGCAGCATCAGCGAGTAGCCCGGTCCGTCGGCCTCAGCTCCCCGGTTGTTCGCCCGCCGGCAGGTCCACCCAGAAGGTCGCCCCGGCGCCGGGCCGGCTGTCGAAGCCCACCTCGCCGCCCATGAGGCGCGCGAGGTGCTTGACGATGGCGAGGCCGAGCCCAGTGCCGGGGACGCTGCGCACGCTGGCGCTGCGGAAGAAGCGCTCGAAGACCTTGGACTGGTCCTCCAGGGCGATGCCCGGCCCCTGGTCCCGGACCTCCCAGCGCTGTCGGCCCCCTTCGAGGGCGAAGGCCAGGACTACTTCCTTTCCCGGCGGGCTGAACTTGAGGGCGTTGGAGACCAGGTTGGCCAGGAGTTGGTGGAGGCGCAGGCCGTCCACCCGGACCACCGAGGCCTCGATCCCCGGCGCCAGGTCTGCGAGGAACCGCAGGTCCTTCTTCCGCGCCTGGGGCGCGAACTCCTCCAGCAGGTCCTTCGCGAAGGCCCCGACCTGGACCGACCCCGGGTTGAGGCGCAGGGCCCCGCTCTCGATGCGGCTCAGTTCCGAGATGTCGTCCAGCAGTAGGGTCATGCGCTCCACCGCGCGCTGGAGGAGGGCGATGTCAGCATCCTGCATCCCGGACTGCGTGCGCTCAGCCTGGAGGTTGTCCGTGGCGATCCGCAGGCTGGTGAGGGGGGTCTTCAGCTCGTGGCTTAAATTGGAGATGAAGCGTTGGCGGGTGTTCTCCAGGGCCTCCTGCCGGCTGACGTCGTCGAGCGTGAGCAGCAGGCTGCCCTCGTTCCCGCTCCGGAAGGGGAGGCCGCGGATGCGCAGGATCCGGTGGCCGCGTTCGAGGGTCCACTCCACCGCATCCCCCGCCTGGGCCGCGGCAAGTTGGCGCCGGGCCTCGGGCTCCCTGAACAGGCTCTCGGCGGAAGCGCCCTTGACCAGGGCAGCACCCCGGCCCAGCAGCGCCTCGGCGGCGGGGTTGTAAAGGCGCAAGGTCCTGTCCGGGCCGAACAGGATGACCCCTTCCTGGAGGCGGGAGAGGATCCCCTTCCGAAGGGCGTCCTCCGCCTCGCGCAGCTCGCGCAGGCTCAGGTTCTCCTGCTCCAGGTCGGCCCACAGGCGAGGCAGCTCCTCGAGGCTGACCGGGGCGCGGTTGGAGGCGCGGACGGGCACCACCAGCCAGCGGATCAGCCAACGCGCGGCCATCAGAAGGATCAGGAGGTTCAGGAGCAGGACCGAGACCCGGAGCGAGCCCGGCACGCCCCGATGCATCCACGCGGAGGCGCCCAGGCCCAGGAGGAACGCGCCCAGCAGGGCGAGCAGCGCGCGCAGGTGGTTCCGGAGCCAGGGCATCCCTCGATTGTGGAGCAAGGCGGCCGCCCTCCGCCCGTGTTACACGGAGTTCACAGGCCTCGGGCGCCTTCCGGGAGCCAAGTTGTTGCAGAATATTCACCGAGGGGAGGTTGCGTCTTCCGCCCCGCCTGGAGCCTCCATGTCCCTGAACGCCCTCCTGAAATGGCTCAAGCCCCGGGAAATGGTCTTCTTCGACCTGCTGGAGGGGGCCACGGCGAACCTCTACGCCGCAGCCCAGCTGATGGACCGGGAACTCCGGACGGAGGATCCGAGCCGCTTCCCCGAGATGCGCCGGGAGATGAAGGATTTCGAGCACCGCGGGGACGAGCTCACCCACGAGATCGTGGACCGCCTCAACCAGGTCTTCGTCACGCCCATCGAGCGCGAGGACATCCTCGAGCTCACCCACGCCATTGACGACGTGCTGGACCGCCTCGACACCGTGACCGAGCGCCTGGTCCTCTACAAGATCCAGCACATCAAGCCCGCCCTGATGCAGCTCAGCAGCAACCTCGTGGAAGGCACCGGCGAGCTGGTCCACCTCATCAAGTCCCTGCGCACCATGTCCGACATCAAGGACATCCGCAGCCGCATCCAGCACTGCCATGTGCTCGAGGGCCAGGCCGATTCGGCCTACCACGCTGCCCTGGCGCAGATCTTCGAGAATCCGACGGACCCCATCGAGCTCATCAAGTGGAAGGAGTTGCTCTCCTTCATGGAGGACGCCACCGACCGCGTCGAACTCGTGGCCCAGGTGGTCGGCTCCACCGTCATGAAGAACGCCTGAACCATGTCGCCCGCGCTGGTCCTCGCGCTGATCGTCCTCCTCGCGCTCTCCTTCGACTACATCAACGGTTTCCACGACACCGCCAACGCCATCGCCACGGTGGTGAGCACCGGCGTGCTCTCCGCCCGAAACGCGATCCTCATGGCTGGCATCCTCAACTTCGGCGGCGCCCTCCTGGGCACCCAAGTGGCCACCACCATCGCCAAAGGCATCGCCGACAGCAGCCTCGTGGTTCCCAGCGTGATCATCTCAGCGCTGCTGGCGGCCATCCTCTGGAACCTGATCACCTGGTGGTTCGGGATCCCCAGTTCCTCCAGCCACGCGCTGGTGGGCGGCCTCGCGGGGGCGGTGGTGGCCCATGCGGGCATCGGGGCCCTCCAGACCAAGAAGCTCGAGGAAGTGGGGACCTTCCTCATCGTCTCCCCGGTGGTGGGCTTCCTGCTGGGGATGGTGCTGATCATCGCGATCCTGTGGATCGCCCGCCACTCGCCCGGGCAGAAGGTGAACATCGCCTTCCGCAAGCTCCAGCTGCTGAGCGCCGGCGCCATGGCCTTCACCCACGGGACCAACGACGCCCAGAAGGCCATGGGCATCATCGCCCTCGCCCTCATCACCTTCGGCAAGCTCACCGCCCACGGCGCCCGGGTGGACGTGCCCCTCTGGGTCAAGCTCGCCTGCGCCACCGCCATGGGCCTCGGCACGATGTCCGGCGGCTGGAAGATCATCAAGACCATGGGCGCGAAGATCGTGAAGCTGCGCCCCATCCACGGATTCGCGGCCGAAACCAGCGCGGCCATCGTGCTTTTCACCACGGCCCACTTCGGCATCCCGGTCAGCACCACCCACGTCATCAGCGGCGCCATCATGGGCGTGGGCGCCTCGATGAACGTGTCGGCCGTGCGCTGGGGCGTCGCTGGCAACATCCTCGTGGCCTGGATCCTGACCATCCCCCTCAGCGCCCTCTTCGCCGCGGGGATCCTCCGGCTGGTCGCCCCCTACTTCTGAGCGCCGCGCCTCAGCGCGGCGGATGCTCGAGGAACGTGATCCCCGGGTTCTTCTCGGCGGTCGTGCGCCGCTGCCAGTCGTTCTCGAACAGGATCGACGGGTTCGAATCCGAGTCCTCCACCAGCTCGCCCCAGAACTTCGAGGGCTCGGGCCAGCCGCCCTGGAGCCAGCGGGCCATCTGGAAGCCTCTAGGCTCCAGGAGCACGGGACACGCGTACTCGTCCTTGAGCCGGTGCTGGAGCACGTCGAACTGGAGGCGGCCCACCGCGCCGAGGATGGGCAGCGGGGCGCCGCCCTTGGGCCAGAAGACCTGCACCACGCCCTCCTCGGCGATCTGGTTGATGCCCTTGAGGAAGCCCTTCCGGGCGCCGGGGTCCGCGAGGCGCACGGAGGCGAACTGCTCCGGGGAGAAGCGCGGCACGGCGTGGAAGTCCACGGGGCCCGCGGCGCTCAGCACGTCGCCGATGCGGAACATGCCGGGGTTGATCAGCCCCAGGATGTCGCCGGGGTAGGCCTCGTCCACGATCTGGCGCTCGCGCCCGAAGAACATGTGGGGGTAGTTCAGCTTGAGGCTCTTCTTCTCGCGGACGTGCAGGGCATCCATGCCCCGCTCGAAGTGTCCGCTCACGATGCGGGCGAAGGCCACGCGGTCCCGGTGGGCCTTGTTCATGTTGGCCTGCACCTTGAACACGAAGGCCGTGAAGGGCTGCTCCGGGGCCACGACGCCGCCGTCGCGCAGGGGGCGCGGTCCCGGAGCGGGGGCCAGCTCCAGGAACTCCTCCAGGAACTCGGCCACGCCGAAGTTGTTCACCGCCGAACCGAAGAACATGGGCGACTGCTTCCCGGCCAGGAACTCCGCCCGGTCGAAGGCGGGCAGCACATGGTCCATCAGCTCCACGTCGTCCTTGAGCTGCTGCAGCTCCGCGGGGGTCAGCAGCGCCGCGATCTCGGGATCGTCGAGCCCCCCCTGCCCCGCCACGCGGGCCTTCTGCCCGGCCTTGCCCCGCTCGAAGACCTGGATCTGGCCCGTGGCGCGCACGTAGACGCCCTTGAAATCCGGCCCTGAGCCGATGGGCCAGGTCATGGGCACCGCATGGAGGCCGAAGAGCTCCTCCACCTCGTCGATGAGCTCCACGGGCTCGCGGCCCGGGCGGTCCAGCTTGTTGACGAAGGTGAAGATGGGCAGCTTCCGTTCGGAGGCCACGCGGAAGAGCTTCTTGGTCTGCTCCTCCACGCCCTTGGCGCAGTCCAGGAGCATCACCACGCTGTCCGCGGCCGTCAGCGCCCGGTAGGTGTCCTCGCTGAAGTCCTGGTGGCCCGGCGTGTCCAGAAGGTTGATGGCGTGGCCCTTGTAGTCGAACTGCAGGGCCGCCGACGTGACCGAGATGCCGCGCTCCTGCTCGATGGCCATCCAGTCCGACTGGGCGTGGCCCGAGCCCTCGCGCCCCTTCACCGAGCCCGCGCGGTCGATGGCGCCGCCGTAGAGCAGCAGCTTCTCGGTGAGGGTCGTCTTGCCCGCGTCGGGGTGGCTGATGATGGCGAAGGTGCGGCGGCGGGCGATTTCGGCGGCGAGGCTCATGGGGTCCGGGCAAAGGAAAGCGCGGCGGCCGCCGCGCTTTCCATCAGTCTAGCCGCTCGCCCCTTCAGCGTCCCGCCCCGTAGCGCGCCCGCAGCGCCTTGTCCGCGCGCTCCAGGGCTTCGGACCGCGCCTGGACCGCCTGGGCGCGGGCCAGCAGCGGCCCCAGGCTGGAATCTCCCTCCCGCCCCTCCAGGGACCGCTTGACGCCCTTCAGCAGCGTGAGGTTCTCGTCCAGCAGGGCCAGGCTCTCCTGGTGGAAGGCGGCGCAGGGGGCCGGAGGCTGGAGGGCCGCCAGCCTGCCCCGGGCCTCCTCGGCCTGGGCGACCATGCGGTCGAAGCCCGAGGCGTCGCCCCGTCCCAGCCCCGCCACCATCTCCTGGGCGAGGGCCTGGGGCTCGCCCGCGAGCTGCCCGGGCGCGATGCGGTCCAGGGCCTGGAAGTAGGCCTGCACCGCGGGGCGCTGGGGATCCCGGGGGTCGGGGCTCCCCTGGGGCGCGAGGAGTTCAGGGGGTGGGCCGGCGGCTCCAGGCGCGCCTCCGGCACCTTGGGGCGCGGAGGGTGGCACGGCTGATGGCGGGGACGAGGGCGGGGGTGGAAACCCGGGGTTCGCGGCCGTCCCCGCCGGCGGAGGGCCGGAGGGCGCCGGGCCGGCGCCCGCCCCCCGCCCGGCGTCACGGCGCAGGAGGTAGGCCAGCGCGATCAGGGCGCTCGCCAGGGCCACGCCGAGTCCCACCAGCACGCCTCGGTTCACCTGCACTTGGGCCACGGACGCCTCCACGACCAGTGTGCCCTCGAACGCGGCGCGGGGCCGGCCAGGGCCCCGCGCGAAGGGAGGGTCCCCGCGCCGTCGCCTACTTCGTGATGCCCACCTGCCTCAGCATCCACGCCATCTCCCAGGCCCGGTCCTTCAGCGCGTCGTAGCGGCCGGAGGCGCCGCCGTGGCCGGCGGGGTCCATCTTGCACTTGAAGTGCAGGGGGTTCGCGTCTGTCTTGAGGCTGCGGAGCTTGGCCACGTACTTCGCGGGCTCCCAGTACATCACCTGGCTGTCGTTGTAGCTGGTGGTGACCAGGATCGCAGGGTAGGCCTTGCGCTCGAGGTTGTCGTAGGGGCTGTAGGACTTCATGTAGTCGTAGGCCACCTTCTCGTTGGGATTGCCCCACTCCAGGTACTCGCCGACGGTGAGGGGCAGCGAAGCGTCCCACATGGTGTTCATCACGTCCACGAAGGGCACGGCGCTGTGGACCGCCTTGAAGAGGTCCGGCGCCATGTTGGTGACGGCGCCCATGAGCAGGCCGCCGGCGCTGCCGCCCTCGGCCATCAGGCGGTCCGGCGACGTCCACTTCTGCGCGACGAGCCACCGGCCGCAGTCGATGAAGTCGTTGAAGGTGTTCTTCTTCTTCATCAGCATGCCGTCGTCGTGCCACGCCTCGCCCATCTCGTTGCCGCCCCGGATGTGGGCGGTGGCGAAGACGACGCCGCGGTCCAGGAGGCTGAGGGCCGAATGGCGGAATCCGGCGGTCATGCCGAAGCCGTAGGAACCGTACCCGTAGAGCCAGAGCGGATTGGAGCCGTCCAGCTTCGTGCCCTTGCGGTACACGATGGAGATCGGGACCTTCACGCCGTCCCGGGCCGGGGCCCAGAGGCGCCGGCATTCGTACTTCGAGGGGTCGAAGCCGCCGAGGATCTCCTCCTGCTTCAGCAGCGTGCGTTTCAGCGTTCCGAGGTCCACCTCGAAGACCGAGGCCGGGGTCACGGGGCTCTGGTAGTTGAAGCGGAAGGACGCGGTGTCGAATTCCGGGTTCGCGTCGCCGCCCGCGTCGTAGACCTCCTCGGGGAAGGCCATGTCGTGCCAGGCCTTCGCCTTGAAGTCGAAGATGCGGAACCCCCGCAGCCCGGCCTTCCGGGTGTGGGCGACCGCGTGGTCCCGGAAGACCTCGAAGTCCTCGAGGAGCATGTCGGCGGCGTGCGGGACGAACGGCTTCCATGCCTTCTCCGACGGGTCGGAGACCGGGGCGGTGACGAGGCGGAAGTTCTTCGCGCCCTTGTTGGTGCGGATGTAGAAGAGTCCGTCGCGGTGTTCAAGGTCGTACTTGTGCCCCTTCTCCCGGGGCAGCAGGGCCCGGAACGCCCCCGCGGGCCTGTCGGACTCGAGGACGCGCATCTCCCAGGTGTCCGTGCTCTGCACGGCCAGCACTTCGTACTTCCGGTCCCGGGTACGGCCGAGGTAGGCGCGGTAAAGCTCGTCCTTCTCCTCGTAGAGGAGCTCGGGCCGGCCGCCCTCGGCCAGCCGCCAGAGCTGGTTCGAGCGCTTGGTCACCGCGTCCTCCGTGGTGTAGAAGACGGTCCGGTTGTCCGCGGCCCACTGGACGCTGGTCACGCGCTCAGCGAGGGGACCGCTCACGCGCCCCGTGGCGAGGTCCTTGCGGTAGAGGCTGAACTGGCGGAAGCCCGTGGTGTCGGTGCTGTAGAGGAGGCGCGTCCCGTCGTCGCTGACCAGGAAGGCGCCGATCCCCAGGAACTTCAAGCCCTTGGCCAGCTCGTTCTGGTCGAGGAGCACCTCCTCCTTCGCGTCCATCGCCATGCCCTTCGCGTCGCCCGCCTTGCGGCAGCGGATCGGGTACTGCTTCCCCTCCTCGGTTCGCGAGTAGTACCACCAGGCGCCCCGGCGAACGGGGACCGACAGGTCCGTCTGCTTGATGCGGCCGAGGATCTCCTGGTAGAGCGCGTCCGCGAAGGGCTGGATCTCCTTCGTCGCGGCGGCGGTGAAGGCGTTCTCGGCCTCGAGGTAGCGCTCCACCTCCGGCGTGCCCTTCTCCCGTAGCCAGAACCAGTCGTCGCTCACCGTCTCGCCGTGCCGCGTCTCCGTGTGCGGTTTGCGGGGCGCCAGCGGCGGCGCGGGGGGCGCCGGGGCCGCGACGGGGCCGGCCTCAGCGTCGCGGGAGGAGGCCGCGGGTCTGGACCCTGGGGCATTCGATTCCGGCCGCTGGGCCATGAGACCTCCACCGGAAACGAGCAGGGCGAGGGCGATGCGGAAGATCACGGGGCCGGCCATGGGAAAGAGCTCCAGAGGGAACAGGGGGAGGATACCACGTGACAGGATGCTTCACGCCGCCTGCCACCGCCGTTAAGAGTTGTTAAACGTGGTGAAGCGTTGTGAAGACGCGCCGGGCCGCGCGCGCCGAGGGCCAACCGGACGCGGCGCCGAACGCGGCCCCGACCTCAGACTGATTCCCCGGCCACGAACCCCGTGCTGAAGGCGGCCTGCAGGTTGTACCCCCCCACCGGCCCGTCCACGTCCAGCAGTTCACCGCAGACGTGGAGGTTGTCCCAGCCCTTCACGCGCATGGTGGCGGCGTCCACCGCCTCCAGGGCCAGGCCGCCCGCCGCGACCTCGCCCCGGCTGAGGGGCACCGCGCCCGGGGCGCCCAGGGGGAAGGCCTCCACCAGGCCCCGCAGGCGTGCAGCCTCGCGCCGCGGTAGGTCCTTGAATCGGCGGTCCGGGTCCAGGCCCGCGCCTTCGAGGGCGTGGCCCGCCAGGCGGGCCGGCAGACGCCGCGCCAGCCACGTGTGCAGCGCGAGGTGGGGGTGTTCCTCCCTCGCGGCCCGCAGCGCGGCGTCCACGTCCTGGCCCGGCTCGAGGGCGTAGGCGAGCCACGCCGCGCCCCGCCTCCGGGCCTCCTCCACCGCCTGGCTGAGTTCCAGGGCCGCGGGCCCGCTGAGCCCGGACCGGGTGAACACCACGTCTCCGGCGAAGGCGGCGAGGCGCCGGCCGCCCGCCCCCTGGAGGAGGAGCAGGATGCCGTCCCGAAGGGCCACGCCCTCCCAATCGGGACGGGGTTCGGCCAGGGGAAGGGGCGCGAGGGCGGGGAACCAGGGGGCCACCGGGAGGCCCAGCGCCTGGAGCCATCCCGCGACCTCGCCGCGGGTGCCCGTCTCGGGGTAGCTCGCCCCGCCGGTGGCGAGGACCAGGGCCTCGCAGGGCAGGACACCCTCGGCGAGGCGGACGCCGGTGATGCGCGGCGCAGAGCCCTCCAGCCCCAGCACGCGCGCCCCGGTGCGCAGTTCCGCGCCGCTGCGCCTGAGGAGCCCCTCGAAGGCCGCCACCACCTCCGCGGCGCTGCCGGGCCGGTCCAGGGGGAAGACCCGGCCGTTGTCCCGGGTGTAGGTCTGCACGCCTTCCCGGTGGAGGAGGGCCACCACCTCCGCGTTGGAGAAGCGGTGCATCGCCGGGCGCAGGAAGCGGGCCTGGGCCTTGGGGAACGCCGCCAGGAGGGAGGCCACGGGCCCGTCGTGGGTGACGTTGCACTTCCCGCCGCCGCTGATGCGCAGCTTGACGCCGGGGCGTCCATTGGCCTCCAGCACGAGGACCCGCCGTCCCCGAGCCGCGGCCCGCCAGGCCGCCACCATGCCCGCAGCCCCCGCGCCCACCACGATGACCGTCCCCATCCCTCCATCATGGGGGAAGCCGCCGCGCCGCTACACTGGAGGCACCTCCGGAGCCCGCATGTCCCCGTCCCCCCTCGTCGGCATCATCATGGGCAGCGACTCGGACTGGGAGACGATGCAGCACGCGGCGCGGACCCTGGAGGCGCTGCAGGTGCCCTTCGAGGCGGAGATCGTGAGCGCGCACCGCACTCCCGACAGGCTCTTCCGCTACGCCGAGGAGGCCGCGTCAAGGGGCCTGAAGGTAATCATCGCCGGCGCCGGGGGCGCCGCCCACCTCCCCGGGATGGCCGCCGCCAAGACCCTCCTTCCCGTGCTGGGCGTGCCGGTCCAGAGCAAGGCCATGAACGGCCTCGACTCGCTGCTCTCCATCGTGCAGATGCCCGCGGGCGTGCCCGTGGGAACCCTCGCCATCGGCAGGGCGGGCGCCATCAACGCGGCCCTGCTGGCGGCGGCCGTCCTGGCGCTGGCCGACCCGGCGGTGGAGGCCCGGCTCCGGGCCTGGCGCGACGCCCAGACCGAGCGGGTGCTGAACCTCCGCCTGGAGTCCTGAGCTCCGACCCGCGCGGTCAGGACACCTTGGCACCGGCGCCGGCTTCCGCCTTCTTGAGCAGGGTGGAAAGCTTGCGCAGCAGGCTTGCCACGCCTTCCTCCCCGGGCACCAGGCTCTCCAGAACGCCGTGGAAGCCCGCGGCGGCGAGGTGGGCCGTGCGCGCCTCCAGGGCCGAGGCGTCGTGGAAGGGCAGCACCATCACGAAGGTGTGCTCCGCGACCCGGCAGAGCGCCTCCCCGGGCCGCAGTTCGGCCTTGAGGACTTCCGCCGTGCGCAGGAGGCTCTTGCGCTCCGCCTCCCAGCCGCCCGAAGGCACGTGGAAACGGGCGGCGACGAGGCCTAGCTTCAGGTCCTGGGGGCCCTGGATGGCGCCCAGGAGGCCGAGGTGCGCCTCGAGGAAGGACAGGGTATAGGCTCCCGTGAAGGGGTCGTGGAGCATGTGGCGCCCGGCGGGGGAACGCGCGGCGTCCAGGCCCCGGGCCAGTCCGCCCTGCCGCAGCAGGACCTCCACCCGCACCCGCAGCTCCTCGGGCTGGAAGGGCTTGGTGAGGTAGTCCGTGGGCCCCACGTCCACGTGGGTGATCTCCTCCCGCAGCGTCTTGCGGGAGCAGACCAGCAGCACGGGAAGGTCCGAGGTGCGGATGAAGTTCCGGAGGTGGCTGGCGAAGACATGGCCCTGGCCGTCGGGCTGCTCCTGGCCGAGGATCAGCAGGTCCGGAACCCCGGTGGCCAGCAGCGGGAGGGCCTCCGCGATGCTGCCCACGCCGACGGTCTCGTGGCCCGTGAGGCGCATCTCGTCCACCATGTGCTCCCGCAGGGCATCCTGGGGCTCGGCCACCAGGATGCGGGCGCGGCGGCCCTCCTCCCAGGCCAGATGGAGGGCCTGGGCCTGCTGACGCTCCTCCATCAGGCTGCGGATGAGGAGGTGGCTGCGGATCCGGGCCCGCAGCTCCACGAAGTGGGGCGGCTTGGCGATGAAGTCGTCGGCGCCGCTGGCGAAGCTCCGGTCCTTGGCGTCCCGACCGAGGCTCGTGAGGTGGAGGATCGGGATGTGCTGGGTCTCGAGGTCCTGCTTGAGGATCCGGCACACCTCGAAGCCGTCCATGCCGGGCATCACGATGTCCAGCAGGACCAGGTCGGGCTTCTCCCGCCGGACCACCTCCAGGGCCTCCGGCCCCCCGGAGGCCATGAGGAGCCGGCAGCCCAGCGGCGCGAGCTGCAGCTCGAGGGTTCGCCGCATGATCCGGTCGTCGTCCACCACGAGCACGCTGCGCAGGGGAAGCTGGTCGGAACGGAGGGGTCGGGTCGGGGCGTCTTCCATGGGGACCGTGCGAAGGAGTTCCATCATGGCCCTTCGAAGGGGAAATTCAAGGCGGCTCCGGGCTCCCGGCGTCCAGAGTCACAGGGGCCTCAGCCTCACGGGCCTTGGGAGGGGCTTCGCGGGATCCAGCCTGAAGGTCTCCGGGTGGTAGCCGGGCATGCGCACCACCAGCAGGTGGTTGCCCGGGGCGGCGATCCGGAGGCCCTCGAGGGGGCTGGTCCCGAGGGGCTGGCCGTCCAGGGTCAGGTCCGCGCCGGGGGGCTCCGTCTCGACGTCCACGCGATAGGGGGCGAGCTGGAGCGCCACGCTCACGAATTCCTCGCTGGGCTTCAGGCGGCGCTCGTAGGTGATGTAGTACTTCTTGGCGATCTTGAGGTGGCCGCCGTGGTCCTCCACGCGCAGGTTGTCAAGCGGCGTCTTCCCGAGAAGGGCGTCGTTGAGGTAAACCGTGGCGCCTTCCGGCTGCGTGTGAACCGTGAGGTCCCGCCATTCCACCGGCGTGCGGAAGGCGAACCAGGCCCCGACCGCCAGGGCCGCTGCAGCCAGGCCCGCGAGGCCCACCCTGCGCCCGTGTGCCCGGGAGGCCCGGAGCAGGGCTCCGGCGCCCGCATGGGGCAGCACCGATTCCGCCTGGATGCTGGCGGACTGGGCGAAGGGCCCAGGGATCTCTTTCGGGGCCAGCCCGTGGGCCTCGTAAAGGGCGGTGATGAACGTCTGGAAGTCCGGGTAGCGGTCCTCCGGCCGCTTGGACAGGGCCCGGCCGAACACCGCCTGCACGGCTTCGTCGGCCTCCATCAACCAATCGACGGGGCCGTAGGCGATGGCCTCGAGGGTGGCCGCGAGGGTCGAAGCGGCGAAGGGCATGTGCCCCATGAGCACCTGGAAGGCGGTCACGGCGAGGGCCCACAGGTCCGTGGCGGGCGAGTAGGTGGCCTTGCTGGTGAGGAGTTCGGGGGCCGTGTAGGCAGGCGTGCCGATGAGCGTCCCCATCTGGGTGATGGTCATCGAGACGCTGCCCTCCGCGGGCTCGGGGGTGACCGGCTCGAAGGGGCCCGAGCCGCCCGGCACGGGCGTGCTCGCTTCGTCCCCCGGCTCCCGGGGGACCTGCCCCGAGGCCTCGGTCTCCCGGCCCGGCCCCTCCACCCGGGCCACGCCCCAATCGATAAGCTTGGCCTGGCCGTCGCTGTTGATGAGGATGTTGCCGGGCTTGACGTCCCGGTGGAGGATCCCGGCCCGGTGGGCGCTATCCAGGGCCCCGGCCACCTGCCTGATCCAGTCCAGGCGCTCGGCCACGGCGGTCTCGTTGCGGGCGAGGTGCTGGAGCATCTCGTGGCCGTTGACGTACTCCATCACCATGTAGGGCCCGTGGTCCGGGTCCAGGCCCACGTCGTAGATGCCCACGATGTTGGGGTGGCGGATCCGGGCTCCGAGGGCGGCCTCCCGGCGGAACCGCATGAGGATCACCTCGTTCTCCCGCATGCTGTCCCGCTTGATGAGCTTCACCGCCACGCGGATGCCGAGGAAGGGGTCCTCGGCCAGGTACACGCGGCCCATGGCCCCCTGCCCCAGGGTCCCCACCATGCGGTAGCGCCCGATCTGGCTGGTGTGGGTGGCCATCAGGACTCCTTCTTCCCCTTCCTGCCGAAGAGGTTCCTGAAGAAGGTCTTCACTTTGCCTTCCGCAGGCTTCGCGTCGGGATCCGCCGCCTTGGGCTGTCCAGCCTTGGGCGCCGGGGGCGCCACCTTCGCCGCTGGCGCGGCCGGGGCCTTCTGCAGGGGGATCGGATCCGGCAGGGGCCTGCCCCGCTCCAGGATGGCGCTCCAGGGAAGGTAGCCCGGACGGGTGAGGCGGAGGGTATGGCTGCCCTCCGCGGGAAGCTCCAGTTTCGGGATGGGCGTGTTGCCCGCGAAGACCCCGTCGAGGGTGGCCGCGGCGCCGGGGGGATCGGTGTTCACCGCCACGGACCAGGGGCCGAGGGCCATGCGGAAGCGCACGGCCTGCTCGTCGGGGAGCAGCTTGTGGACGAAGCGGTTGTAGCCTTCGAGCTCCGCAGTGAGGATCCCTTCCCTGCCCCGCACGTCCAACCCTTTGAGGGGCGTCACGCCCACCCGCTCCCGGTCCAGCAGGATCGTGGCCCCGGGCGGGTCGGAATAGACGTCCACGAGGCGGGTGGCGGGCTTGGAGGGCCAGAGCAGCCAGGTCGCGAGGCCCGCGGCGGCGAGACCTCCCGCCGCCGCGCCGGCCCACAGGCCCTTCCGCCGGCGCAGGGCCACGGTCTTGAGCTCGGAGGTCGTGGGGCCGAGGGAGGTGCGGGGCGCCCCGGCGGGCGGGGCGTCCAGGTGCAGCCTCAGTCCCTGCCGCGTGGCCTCGGGGATCGGCAGGGCCCGCACGAGTTCGTCCAGGAAGGTGCGGAGATCCGGATGCCGCGCGGCGGGGTCCTTCGCGAGGGCCCGCGCGAAGACCGACCGGAGGGCGGGGTCCAGGTCCTCGGGAAACCACGGCTCGCTGTGCACGATGCGGTAGAGCACGGCACCCACGCTGTCCGCCTCGAAGGGGTTCCGCCCCGTGAGCATCTCGCAGGCGATGAGGGCCAGGGACCAGCGGTCCGTGGCCTCGCTGGGCTCCCCGCCGGTGAGGAGCTCCGGCGCTGCGTAGCCGGGCGTGCCCATGAAGGCGGCGGTGGTGGTGATCTTCAACCCCTCGCCCCGGGCGATGCCGAAGTCCATGAGCTTGAGGCGGCCGTCCGAGCTCACGAGGAAGTTCTCGGGCTTCACGTCCCGGTGGACGATGCCCGCCCGGTGCACCGTCTCCAGGGCGTCCATGGCCTGCAGGAGGAGGCCCAGGGCCCGCGGATAGGCCTCCGGCTGGCTGAAGGCACGGGTGCGGATGAGCTCCGCGAGGCTGTCGCCGTCCACGAACTCCATGGCCAGGAAGGGGCCGAAGCCCGGCTCCTCGCCCACGTCGAAGATCGTGATGAGGTTCGGGTGGCTCAGCCGCGCGCTGATCTCGGCCTCACGTCGGAAGCGCGCCAGCACCTCCAGGCGCTCCACGCCGCCGCGGACCACCTTGATGGCCAGGGAGCGCTTGAGCAGAGGGTCGTCCGCGAGGTACACCACGCCCATGCCGCCCTCGCCGAGGGTGCCGAGGATGCGATAGCGGCCGATGGTGGCGGGGTCCAGGGACATGGGAGTAACCGCATTCTGCCAGTTCCCGGGAGTCCCGGTGTTCAGGTCCGCCGGGAGCGGCTACGCTTGCCTTCCCCCTTCCCGCTCCCATGCCTCTCCACGGCGCAGACCATCCCTCCAAGACTCCACTGCTGGTGGTGGACGACGAGCCCCTCCTCCGCAACGTCGTGTGCACCCTGCTGGGGCGCGAAGGCTACGTCTGCGGCCAGGCTGGCAGCGTGAAGGAGGCCCTGGCGCTGCTGGAGAAGGAGCCCTACCGCCTGGTGCTCTGCGACCTCGAGATGCCCGGGGAGCGCGGCATCGACCTGGTGAAGGCCCTGCAGCCCCGCATGCCTGAAGTCGCCGTGGTGATGGTGAGCGGGCGCAACGACATGTCCGTCATCACCGACTGCCTCGAGCAGGGGGCCTACGGCTACATCTTCAAGCCCTTCCAGGTGCGCGAGATCCTCGTGCAGATCCGCGGGGCCCTGCGCCGCCAGCGGTTGGAGAAGGACGCGAAGAACCGCGAGGGCGAGCTGTTCCGGATGGTCCTCGAGCAGACCCAGATGATCCGCGAGAGCCGGGAGGAGGTGGCCCTCCGGCTGCTCTCGGCCGCGGGCTTCCGCGACCAGGAGACCGGCATGCACGTGCGGCGCATCGGGCTCTACGCCGCGGAGCTGGCCCAGCTCCTGGGCAAGCCCGGGGAATGGATCGAGAACATCCGCCTCGCCGCCCCCATGCACGACATCGGCAAGATCGGCGTGCCCGACGCCGTGCTGCAGAAGCGCGGCCCGCTCGATGACGAGGAGTGGGCCGTCATGCGCCGCCACCCCCTCATCGGCGCCGCCATGCTGAAGGGCTCGAAGGTGCCCTTCATGGCCATGGCCGCCCGCATCGCCGCCTGCCACCACGAGAAGTGGGACGGCAGCGGGTATCCCCGGGGCACGGCGGGCGACAAGATCCCCCTCGAGGCCCGCATCACCACCATCGTCGACGTCTTCGACGCCCTCTCCAACGCCCGCCACTACAAGCGGGCCTGGGACGACGAGGAGGTGAAGACCGAACTGGTCGCCTGCAAGGGGAAGCACTTCGACCCCGAGCTGGTGGACGTCTTCCTCGGGGCCTGGGACACCTTCGCCCGGATCCTGCGGGAGAACCCGGACCGGGAGGAGACCCTGGACCTGGACGACGGGTTCATCGCGGAAAGGGCCTGACTTCGGGCCCGGCCGCGTCAACCCCGGCAGGGATCGTGCCGGCCGTTAAGCTGTTCCCATGGCCAGGATCGGATTCGAGACGCCCCGGCCCGTCCAGGTGCGGCGCCTGGGACGGGTCTTCTACACCGCGGGGCTGCGCATGCAGCGGGCCCTGGCGGCCTGGGTGGCGGAGCCGGACCGCCCCGACCAGCTCCTGCTGCTGGAGCACAACCCGGTCTTCACCCTGGGCCGCAACGCCGTCGAATCGGACATCCACGTGACCCCGGCCTTCTGCGAGGCCGAGGGCGTGGAGATCGCACGCACCGACCGGGGCGGCGAAGTCACCTACCACGGCCCCGGCCAGATCGTGGCCTACCCGATCTGCAACCTGCGGGGCGGCCGGGAGGACCTGGGCCGCCTGGTGCGCGGCCTGGAGGAGGCCATGATCCGCACCGCGGCCGGCTTCGGCGTGAGGGCGGACCGTCTGAAGGGCGCGCCGGGCATCTGGGTGGACACACCGCGCGGCCTCGAGAAGCTCGGCGCCATCGGCCTCCACCTCTCCCGGTGGATCACCACCCACGGCATCGCCTTCAACGTCGCGCCGGACCTGAACCACTTCCGCTGGATCACCCCCTGCGGCTTCACCGACAAGGGCGTGTGCAGCCTGGCCACCCTGCTGGGGGAGGGCGCGCCGACGATGGCGGAGGCGGAGGCGGCTCTGCAGCGTCAGCTCTGCGACGTGCTGGCCCTGGAGCCCGCCCCCGTGCGGGAGTCCAGCCGCAGCGTGAACGCCCTCACCTGGCGCCGGGGCGCCTCGGGCCCCGAGATCCTCATGATGCTGCGGGTTCCCGAGCATGGCGCCTGGTGGCAGAGCGTCACGGGCATGCTCGAGGCCGGGGAGACCGCTGAAGCCGCCGCCCACCGGGAGGTGAAGGAGGAGACGGGACTGACGGGCACCCTCCGTCCCCTGCCCCTCCGCCATTCCTTCTGGGTGGATCCTTCCATCGTCCGCTTCCCCGACCCCGAGCCGCGCTTCAACACGGAGACCTGCTTCCACATGGAGGTCGCCCGCGGCGCCGAGGTTCGGCTGGCTCCCGAGGAGCACGTGGAATTCAAGTGGTGCGGCTTCGAGGAGGCCCACGCCCTCATGAAGTGGGAGGGCAGCAAGGGGGCCCTGCGCCTGCTCCGGCGGGAGCTGTCGGGAAGCTGAGATCCGCATTCCGGCCGCCCTTTGCTACGGTGGAAGGTTGGGAGGTCCCATGTTCCCCGCCTTCACCGAAGACCAGCTGGCCATCCGCGACGCGGCGCGGGATTTCGCGATCAACGAGATCGAGCCCGGCGCCCTGGCCCGGGACCACGCCGCCGAATTCCCGAAGGACATCATCCGCCAGCTCGGCGAGATGGGCTTCATGGGCATGACCGTGCCCGAGGCCCACGGCGGCGCCGGCGTGGACTACCTCAGCTACATCCTCGCCCTGGAGGAGATCGCCCGGGTGGACGCCAGCGTGGCGGTGACCATGAGCGTCAACAACAGCGTCGCCTGCGCGCCCATCCTGGCCTTCGGGACGGAGGCCCAGAAGCAGAAATACCTGAAGCCCCTGGCCTCGGGCGAGGTGCTGGGCGGCTTCATGCTCACGGAGCCCGACGCGGGCTCCGACGCGGCGGCCCTGAAGTGCCGGGCCACCAAGGTGGACGGCGGCTGGAAGCTGAACGGCGCCAAGGCCTGGATCACCAACGGCGGCGTCGGGAAATACTTCGTCACCATGGCCATCACCCACCCCGGGCTGGGCAAGAGGGGCATCAGCGCCTTCGTGCTGGACGCGGACCAGCCCGGCGTCCACATGGCCAAGCCCGAGGAGAAGATGGGCCTGCGTTCCTCGAAGACCGTGATGGTCACCCTGGAGGACGCCTTCGTGGCCGACGACGACATGCTCGGCCAGCCCGGGGACGGCCTGAAGGTGGCGCTCGGCGGCCTCGACGGCGGCCGCATCGGCATCGCCGCCCAGGCCATGGGCATCGCCCAGCGGGCCCTGGAGGAGTCCATCGCCTACGCCAAGACGCGGCAGACCTTCGGCAAGCCCATCGGCGAGCACCAGGCCATCCAGACCTACCTTGCGGAGATGGAGGCGCGGGTGCAGGCCTCCCGCCTCCTGGTCTACAAGGCCGCCATCCTGAAGAACGAAGGCGCGCCCTGCACCCTGGAGGCCGCCACGGCGAAGCTCTTCGCCACGGAAAGCGCCGTGTGGGTCTGCGACCGCGCCGTCCAGATCTTCGGCGGCTACGGCTACTCCAGGGAGTACGTGGTGGAGCGGCTGTACCGCGATGTCCGGGTGACCACCATCTACGAGGGCACCAGCGAGATCCAGCGCATGGTGGTGGCGCGCGCCCTGCTCAAGTAGGACTGCCCCCCTGCAGGGTCCGGGACTGTTCGAGGATCAACTGGAACATGGCCTCCACCGCCTCGGGCCGCAGGCCCCGGTCCTCCGCCCAGCGGCGCCGGGCGGCCAGGAGCCGCGCCTCGCGGTCGGGGTCCTGGATGCCCTGCCCCAGCTCGGCCTTGGCCCGCGCCGCCCGCAGGGCCAGCCGGGACCGCCGCTCCAGCAGCGAGAGCAGTTCCCGGTCCACGGCGTCGATGAGGTCCCGGGTGTCCTGCAGGTCCGCGGAGGGGCCCGCCGGGGAGGCGATGTCCAGGTCCGCTCCCGGGGCCCGGCCCGGCGTCCGGGTCTCCTCCTCCAGGGCGCGGTCCACGGACTGCAGGGCGCCCAGGAGCCTTCGCCGCTCCTGGGCGGCGTAGGGGTTTTCCATCTGGAGGACCCGGAAAAGGTGCCCGGCATCGCCCCGCACCAGTTCGATGCTGCGGGCCAGCGCCCGGAAGCTCGGGGGCGGCGCCTCCACGCCTTCCCCGGCCCCCGCGTCCAGCAGGCCCTTGGCCACGAAGAAGGCCAGAGCGTGGGTGCGGGCCATGGCGCGGTCATGGGCGTGGGGGTCCTGTTCCAGCACCTCGCAGCCCAGCGCCCCGTAGAGCCGCCGGGCCGCCTCGGCGGCCGCAGGGTGCCGCGCATGCGGGCACAGCACGACCCGGAGCGGGCGCTCCGCCTGGGCCAGGCTGACGGGGCCGAAGAGCGGATGGCTCCCGACCCAGGGCACCGCGTCCCCGAGCTCGGCCTCCATCACCTCCATGGGCCGCACCTTCACGCTGCCCACGTCCACGACCCGGTGGGCGGCTCCGAGAAAGGGCTTCAATCCCCGGAGGACGTGGCGGAAGGCCGGAACCGGCGTGGCCAGGACCACCACCTCGGCCCGGGCCGCCAAGTCCGGAAGGCTCCCGGCCTCCAGGTCCGGGGGCGGCCGCCGAGCCGGATCATGGACGGCGACGGTCAGGCCCCGCTCCAGGCAGAGGGACGCGAAGGCCTCCCCGAAGCGGCCATATCCGATGATGCCGACCCGGGTCATGGCGAAGCCTCCGCGGGAGAGATTCGGACCAGTCTATCGGTGGGCCATTCCCCGGGGGTCGGAGGTTTTCAACAGACGATGAATTGACCCTTGCCCTCGCGACGCGAGGTCGTCATCCTGTCGGAAACGGCGGAAGCGGCCCTTCTAAACCGCGATCCTGCATGAGGCGTAGGCCTTCCGTCCCAGGACAGGTCTTTTCGAATCCAAAGGAGTGACGATGGCCCTCACCCGCGCGATCCCCTCGCTGCTCGTCTGCTACGGCCTCGTGGCCGGCGCCCCCGCGCCCGAGGGGCCGAAGCGCCTGAGCCTGCAGGAAGCCATCCAGACCTCCCTCGAGAACAACCTGCAGGTGCAGATCGCGCGGGAGACCCGGGAGCTCTCCAGGGGCAACGTGGTCTTCAACGAGGGCTCCTTCGACTGGAACCTTGGCGCCACCTACTCCCAGAGCCACAGCGAGAACGACTACACCGACGCCACCGCCAACGCGCGGAACCTGAGGCTCTCCCTTTCCCGTCCCCTCGAGTGGGGAGGCTCCTTCTCCGTCGGCTACACGCCGGCCTACTCCACCAGCCGCATCCCCAACGTCACCGGCGGAACGGTGAGCGGGACCGGCGGAGGCAGCACGCCCTACAGCTCCGGCCTCAACCTGAGCTTCAGCATGCCCCTGCTGAAGAACCTGGGCCGGGCCACCACGGAGAGCGCCCTGATCGTGGCCCGCAAGGGCGCGCAGCAGGCCGACCTCACGTTCCAGAAGTCCATCATCGACCTGGTGGCGAACACCGAATCCCTCTACTGGGACGTGGTCTACGCCCAGCGGAACCTGGACAACAAGAAGCAGGCCCTCTCCCTGGCCCGGAAGCAGCTGAAGGAGAACCAGATCCGGGTGGAGGTCGGGACCTTGGCCCCCATCGAGGTGACCTCCGCGGAGGCCTCGGTGGCCCAGAAGGAGCAGGAGATCATCGCCGCCGAAGCCCAACTGCTCAACGCCAAGGACGCCCTCCTCCGAGCGCTGTACCCCACCAGCGAGCGGCCCTCCAGCCTCGAGCTCACGGATTCCCCCAGCATCAAGCCGGTGGACCTCGAGGAGGCCGCGGCGGAGAAGATGGCCCTCGACCGCAGGGTCGAGCTCAAGAACGCCCGCCTCGACGTGGAGAGCAAGCAGGTCCTGGAGGGCGCCGCGCAGAACCGCCTGAAGCCCCAGCTGGACCTCTCCCTCGGCTACACCGCCAACTCCCTCAGCTACAGCGCCCTCGGGCCCGCGAACACCGACGCCCTCAAGTCGAAGATCCCGGGGTACAACGCCAGCCTCACCTTCTCCATGCCCATCGCCAACCGTGCGGCCAAAGGCACGGAGATCCAGGCCCGGGCCAACCGCCGCAGCAGTGAACTCACCCTCCACGACCTCGAGCTGGGCATCGTCCTGGAGGTCCGGCAGGCCCTGCGGAACCTCGACGCCAGCGAGAAGGGTGTGCGGGCGGCCGAGAAGACACGCATCTTCAGGGAGCGGAACCTCGAGGCCGAGCAGAAGAAATTCGAGAACGGCATGAGCACGAACTTCTTCGTCCTCCAGCGCCAGGACGAGCTGGACCAGGCCCGCTCCAGCGAGCTCCAGGCCCAGATCACCTACGCCAAGGCCGCCACCAGCCTGGAGAAGGCGGTGGGCAACCTGCTCGAGGCCCGGAAGCTGGAACTGCGGTAGGGATCCCGCCCCGCCGCACGGGAGCGCCCGTCAGGGGCGGAGACTTCCCCATGACGCGGGGCCCGGGCGGATGCGACAGTAGGCTGTGACATCCTCCGAGCCCCCCCAGCCCATGCCCCAGGAACCCAAGCCCAACCAGGACTTCCGCCGCCTGGACGACCCCGACCCCTTCGCCGGCGTCGGGCCGCTGATCCGGACCCTGCGCGACGAGGCCCTCCGGGTGGTGCAGGGGCAGGGCCCCGTGCTCATCCAGGGCGAGACCGGCACGGGCAAGGGGGTGCTGGCCCGCTGGCTGCACCACCACGGGCCCCGGGCGTCGGAGCCCTTCGTGGACCTCAACTGCGCCGGCCTCAATCCGGACTTCCTCGAGACCGAACTGTTCGGCCACCGCAAGGGGGCCTTCACCGGGGCCGACCAGCCCAAACGGGGCCTCATCGAGCTGGCGGACCGGGGCACGGTCTTCCTGGACGAGATCGGGGACATGGCCACGAGCGTCCAGGCCAAGGTGCTGAAGGTGCTCGAGGAGAAGCGCTTCCGCAGGCTCGGGGAGGTGCAGGACCAGTCCGTGGACGTCCGGCTGGTGACGGCCACCCATCAGAACCTGGAACTCGCCATCCGCCAGGGCCGCTTCCGGAAGGATCTCTACTTCCGCATCAGCACGTTCACCCTCCAGCTGCCTCCACTGCGTAAGCGCCTGGAGGATCTCCCGGTCCTGGGCGCCCTCATCCTCGGCGAGCTCGGCCGGGAGCTGGGCAAGCCCGGACTCGTGCTCTCCCCGGAGGCCCTGGACGCCATGCAGGGCTACCGTTGGCCCGGCAACATCCGGGAGCTCCGCAACGCCCTCGAGCGGGCCGTGATCCGGGCCGAGGGCCGCGAGATCTGGCCCGAGGACCTTGGCCTCGGCGCGGGCACCGCCGACGCCACGCCCGCCTACGGCACCCGCCTCAGCCTGGCAGAGCTGGAGAAGCTCCACATCAAGCGGGTCCTGGAGGAGGAGGGCGGCAGGGTCACCGACGCGGCGAAGCGCCTCGGCATCCCCCGCAGCACCCTCTACGTGAAGATCCGCGAACTCGGCCTCAGCGGCGAGTGAACCCCGTGCGCGGGGGCGGGCCCGCAGGCCCGCCCCCGGTTCCCGGGTTGCCCTCAGCGGTAGGCCGGAATCCCGGTGACCTCCTGGCCGATGATGAGCGTGTGCATGTCGTGGGTCCCCTCGTAGGTGTAGACGCTCTCGAGGTTCGCCATGTGGCGCATCACCGGGTACTCGTCGAGGATGCCGTTGGCCCCGAGGATGGTGCGGGCCTTGCGGCAGATCTCGAGGGCCACGTTCACGTTGTTCATCTTGGCCATGGAGACCTGGGCGGGCGTGTAGGTCTTGGCGTCCTTCAGGCGGCCCAGCTGGAGGGCGAGGAACTGGCCCTTGGTCAGCTCGGTCACCATCCAGGCCAGCTTCTCCTGCTGGAGCTGGTAGCTGGCGATGGGCTTGTCGAACTGGATGCGGTTCTGGGCGTAGTCCAGGGCGCACTGGTAGCAGGCGTCCGCGGCGCCGAGCGCCCCCCAGGCGATGCCGTAGCGGGCCTGGGTGAGGCAGCCCAGGGGCCCCTTCAGGCCCTTCACGTTGGGCAGCAGCGAGGCCTCCTCGTCCACGAGGACGTCCTCGAGCACCAGTTCCGAGGTCGTCGAGGCCCGCAGGCTCCACTTGCCCTTCATCTCCGGGGCGCTGAAGCCCTTCGTGCCCTTCTCCACCAGGAAGCCACGGATGCCGTCCTCGGTCTGGGCCCACACCACCGCCACGTCGGAGACGGTGCCGTTGGTGATCCACATCTTGGTGCCGTTGATGCGCCACTTGCCACCGGGCTCCTTCACCGCCTTGGTGAGCATGCCGCCGGGGTTGGAGCCGAAGTCGGGTTCGGTGAGGCCGAAGCAGCCGATCTTCTCGCCGCTCGCCAGGAGGGGCAGCCAGTGCTTCTTCTGGGCCTCGCTGCCGTAGGCGAAGATGGGCCACATGACGAGGGAGCCCTGGACGCTGCAGAAGGAGCGCAGGCCCGAGTCGCCCCGCTCCAGCTCGTACATCAGCAGGCCGTAGGCCACGTTGGAGAGGCCCGCGCAGCCGTACTCCTCGGGCAGGCTGGGGCCGTAGAAGCTCAGCTCGCCCATCTTCCGGATGAGGTGGCTGGGAAAGGTCTGCTCCTGGGCGTGCTTCTCGATGATGGGCAGGACCTCGGCGTTGACGAAGTCACGGGCCGCCTCGCGGACCATCTTCTCCTCGTCCGTGAGCAGGCCCTCGAAGCCCATGTAGTCGGTGATGTGCTTGAAGGTGGCGTAGGCGCCGGCCATGGTTCGCTCCTTGCCCTGCAGCCGCGGGCGGTGACGGGCGCCTGTCGTAGGCGACCGGGGGGTCTCCGCCCTGCAGCAGCGGGCGGGTCGGGCGGAGCCCGAACCTTGGGATTTTAGCCCCTTCGCTTCCGAATTCCCAGCACCCGGAATGGGACAACGGTGACGAACCGTCATGACTTGAGCCAATCCTCCGCCGATTCATGGGATCGGAAGGGTTCACCCTTCGGTGATCGGCGGATGGTCGGAAGAGGGCGGCACGGTGTGGCAGTGGCGGCACCTGGCCTCGTAGCTCTCCGCCGCGCCCACGAGCACCTGCCCGCCGCTGCGCACCAGGCGCTGGCTGCGGCTGGCCGGCGCGCCGCAGACCATGCAGATGGCCTGGAGCTTGGAGACGTATTCGGCCTTCGCCAGGAGCGCGGGCATGACGCCGAAGGGGCTGCCCGCGAAATCCTGGTCCAGGCCCGCGGCGATGACCCGCACGCCCCGGTCCGCCAGCCGTTCCAGGAGCTCCACGATGGGCTCGTCCAGGAACTGGACCTCGTCCACGGCGACGACTTCGACCAGCGGGTCCAAGCGGGAGGCGAGCTCCGCGGCGGTGCCGATGGGCACCGCGTCGTGCTTCTGGGCGCTGTGGCTGGCCACTGCGGAGGCGTCGTAGCGGTCGTCCAGGGCGGGCTTGAAGACCTGCACCCGGCGCCGGGCGATGGTGGCCCGCTTGACCCTGCGGATCAGCTCCTCGGACTTGCCCGAGAACATGGGCCCGCAGATGACCTCGATGGACCCCTGGCGGAGGGCGTGCTCCACCATCAGCGCGGAGCCTTGGCGCCCGCTGGGACCGCCGACGCGGGAGCGGGGGCCGCCGGGGCGGGCGCGGCCCCCCGGGGCGGGGAGGCCTGGGACCCTTCGACGCCCTGGACGGGTTGGGCCGGCTCCGCCGGCGAGGTCCCGGCGGCCAGGGGATCGGGGAGGCGGCTGAAGTCCTCGACCGGATTGTAGTCGGCGTCCAGGGGGCGGCCCAGCGCCTTTGCGAGCGCCACGCCGCCGCCCTTGGGGTCCGCCAGGCGGAAGGCCCAGGCCTGCTGGAGGGCCGTGGAGCGGTCGGTGACGATGCGGACGTCGGCGGGCTCGAAGCTGGCGAGGCCCGCGTTGATGGAGCCGCGATGGCGGGGGACGTAGCCGATCAGCAGGGGCAGGAGGAGGAAGGCCGCGGTGGCCCCCCAGAGATAGGGCCAAGGCCCGGTGGGCTCCGCCTTCGCCACGGCCGGCTGCTGGGCGGCGCCGTCGGTCCAGGGCCGGACGGGCTTGGGGACTTCCCGCGCGGCGATCTCCAGCAGGCCCTGCTCGTAGAGGTCCGCGATGTGCTTGCAGGTGTCGAGCTCCTCGTAGCGGCTGATCTGAAGCACGTCGTTGATGCTCTGGGGCTCGCGGAAGTAGGTGAGCACGGTCTCCTGCTCGTGGGAGAGCCCCGAGGAGCCGCCGCCGCCGGCGCCCTGGCCCTCGAGGATCCCCGAGAGCTCCTGGTCGATGTCCAGCTGGATGCCCTGCCCCTTCGCCGAAAGCTGCATGGGCGTCTCGAGGGAGGGCAGGCGCTTCTGGACTTCCGGCCACTCGTCCTGGATGCGGGCCGCCTCCATGAGCACCGTGTCCACGGGGATGGCGGGGAAGTGCTCCCGGTCCAACTCCGGCGGCAGCATGGAGTCGAAGCGGTAGTCCCCTTCGACCCACCGGAAGGTCCGGTAGATGATGGCCATGGCCTGGTTGAACAGGGCGTCCTGGATGTCCTGGGGGGAGACCTTGCCGCTCTCCAGCAGCAGGTGCCCCATGCGTTTCAGGGTCTGGCGCTGGAGCTGCACCATCTCCAGCAGCTCCTCGCCGGACAACCGGCCCAGGCGCACCAGCATGGTCCCAAGGCGGTCCTCCATGCGGACCTGGTTGGAGTCGCAGCCGACGATCTCCCCCTGCTCGAAGAAGACCTTCACGAACTCCTGGCCGCGGGAGAGCACCAGGGTGCCGCTCTTGCCCTGGATCTTGATCATGTTGAACATGCTGAAGAGGTCGAAATCCCTCAGGCTGCCTTCGAGGGCCATGTCAGGACCTCCTGGGGAGGAGCTTCGCCCAGGACCGTGCGAAGAGCAGGATCAGCAGGGCGACGCCGAGCGGAAACAGCAGGGAGCTCGGGTCGGTCAGCAGCTCCCCCGAGTAGCGGACGGTCCGGCCGGCGGAGAGCACCAGCGCCAGCGAGAAGCAGAAGAAGGCGTACTCGCCCAGCCCCTCCTGCGTCTCGCCGAGGAAGACCCGGTCGGCGCCCGGCAGGATGCAGATCAGCCCCTGGTGGATCCGCTTCTGCCATGTCTGGAAGTCCGCGACCTCGTCCAGCTTCCTCCGGCGGGACTCCCCGTGCAGCCCGTCCTTGAGGACGAATAGGTGGTGGCACTTGGGGCAGACGCTGGGGTCCGGGCTGTCGGTGGTGTGGAAGGGCTCGCCGCACCGCACGCACTGGGTGGGGTGGGCGCTGACCTGGAAGTGCTTCAGCCGGTACAGGAAGAGGCCCAGGCCGATGGCGGGAAGGAGCAGGGCGAAGAGGATGGAGGGTTCCTTCAGGGCCGAGCCCCAGGTATTAGGCTCCCGGCCCTGGTAGAGACCGCGCAGGGCGGCGAGCCGGGCTGGCGTATCGGGCATGGGCATCGGGAAGGTCCGGGCCTCCTTCCGGGCCTGGTTCACGCTCACGAGCCGCTGGAAGGCCTCGCCGGCCACCCGCCGAGCCTCGCCCTGCTTCCCCTCCCCGAGCACGGTGTCCAGGCGCTCGTAGGCCCGGATGCTCTGGTTGAGGAGGATCTCCGGGCTCCTGGGCTCGAGGGTGAAGGCCTCGTCGAAGCGCTTGCCCGCGCCCTCGCGGTCCCCGGACTGGTACAGTCCCACGCCGAGGTTGTTGAGCACCGCGGCCTGGTCCGGATGGCGCCCAAGGAGACCCCGGAAGATTTCCGTGCCCTCCGGCCAGCGGCGCTGCTGGAAGGCCCGCCAGCCTTTCAGGAACTCCGCATCCGGGGCATCGAGCACCCGCAGCAGCGCGTCGTCGGTCCTGCGGACCTGGGGCTGGAGCTGCAGGGTGACGAGGCTGGCCACCGTGGGCTGGGCGGCCTGGGGCTCCAGGAGGCCCAGGACCGGGTGTACGAACTGGAGCAGGATGACCAGGACGGTGGCGCGGACCTCCCCGGGGGTCATGAAGGCGCAGAGGAAGAGCAGCCAGAGGATGGCTGCGACGCTGGGGTCCAGCCGGAGGACCACCGGCAGCGCGAGGGCGAAGGCCCCCAGCAGTCCGCTGATCAGGGGGCTCATGCCGCGCCGATGGAGCGCGTCCTCCCACTGGTAGCGGAACACGTGGCGGTAGCGGCTGGCCAGGGCGATGGCCCAGCCCCAGAGCAGGGTGGCCACCATGACGCGCATCCAGTCGAGGTGCTGGAGGATCCAGAGCCAGCGCTGGTTGTCGTCCGCGAGCCTGATCCGGCTCAGCGTGAGGAGATCGGGGACGCTCGCGAAGTAGCCCTGCAGGCCCTCCTGGCGTTTCAGGGCGATGCGGGCGCTGAGGAGGCTGGGATGCCCCTCGGCCCACCGCTCCAGCACCTCCAGGGTGTGGAAGGCCACATCCCGGTGATCCTGGCGCCCCTGCTCGAGGGCCCAGATCTCCATGCCCTGCACCAAGGGCTGGACGTCGAGGGTGCCGTAGACGCGACGCACCTCCTCGATCTCGACAATGGCGTTCTGCAACGACTGCTCGTCCCCGGAGAGCAGGGCGCGCTTCAGCCGCTCCGCGCGATGGGCCAGGGCGATCGCGGGCGCGAGGTCGGGAGTGGGGGCGGCGGCCGGCCCGCCGGACTTGGCCTCGGCCGCGGCGGAGGCCTGCACGGGGCCCGCGGGGACGGGCGCGGGAGCCGTCCCGGTTCCCGGGGCCTGCCGGGCCATCAGGGCTCCGGCCGCCAGGACGAAGGCCGCCAGGAGCCTCATCCGAGCTCCCCTGCGCGAGGAATCCGGTGGCGGTCCGCCCCTCGGCCGGCTCCTGCCAACGGGGCGACCCGCGCTGTGGAGAACGGTTCGGGGACCGCTGGCGCCATGAAAGCCTCGGAGAATTGGGGAGAGCCTACCACAACCTGATGGAACCACGCAGGATGCCGGAAGCTTGCGGCTGTGACCGGGATCGCGGCACGATTCATGCGAAACTCGTGTGCCTGAACGGTTCCGGAGGACTTCACCATGACGATCCGCACCACGCTCCTGATCCCCGCCCTGGCCGCCCTGGTGGTGGCTCCCGCCCTCCGCGCCGACACCACCGGGCGCATCGCCGGCACCGTCAAGACCTCCGACGGGAAGCCGGTCAAGAACGCCGTCATCACCCTCAACCGGATCGACGTCAACTGGAAGAAGGAGATGAAGACCGACGACAAGGGGAACTTCATGCAGGTCGGCCTCGACCCCAAGGAGTTCGACGTGACGGTGACGGCCCCGGATTTCGCCAGCATCAAGGACCGCGTCAAGGTGCCCCTCGGTGATGTCCTCACCAAGAACTACGTTCTTCTCACCCCGGAAGAGGCCGCAAAGTCCGGGGCCCCCGCCGTCAGCGCCGCCGCCGCCGCCGAGAACGAGAGCATCAAGGCCGAGCAGGATGCGACCGAAGCCTACAACGCCGGCGCGGGCTTCTACTCCTCCAAGGAGTATCCGAAGGCCCTGGCCCCCTCCCAGCAGGCCGCGAAGGCCTTCCAGGCCGCGCTGGAGAAGGCCACCGACGAGAAGATCCGGGAAGACCTTGAGGACAAGGCGTCGAAGGCCAATCGCCTTTTGGGCATGGTGTACTTCAACCTCGGCAAGGCGGAGGAGGCCAAGCCCCTCCTCGCCAAGCACCTGGAGAAGAGCCCGAAGGACGCCCCGGTGGTGAGCGCCCTCCTCAAGATCGCCAAGGAGGCCAAGGACAAGGAGTCCGAAGCCAGATACCAGGCGCTGATGGACGAGATCGCCGGCCCCCAGCCCGAGGTCCCCTACAACGAGGGCGTGGTGGCCCTGAACGCCGGGAACTACAAGGCGGCCAAGGAGGGCGCCCTCAAGGCCCTGAAGGTGAAGTCCGACTACGCCGACGCCTACTACATCCTCGGCATCGCGGAGTTCGGCATGAACAACATGAAGGCCGCCAAGGAGGCCCTCCGCAAGTACCTGGAGCTCGCCCCCACGGGGAAGAAGGCCGGCGAGGTGAAGGAGATGCTCCGCTCCTTCTGAGCGCGGCGGGCAAGGGGAAGGCGCCCCCGCCGGGGCGCCTTCCCATGTCCGGCGCGGTCCCTCAGTCCCGCAGCGTGAGGGAGATCGGGCAGTGGTCCGAGCCCAGGACGTCGGCGTGGATCGCGGCGTCCTGCACCCGGGGGAGCAGGCCCTCGCTCACCAGGAAGATGTCGATGCGCCACCCGACGTTCTTCTGCCTGGCGCCGCCCCGGGCGGTCCACCAGGTGTAGAGGCCCGGAACACCGGGGTTCCGTTCCCGGAGCACGTCCCGCAAGCCGGCCTTCAGGTAGAGTTGGAAGCCCGCGCGCTCCTCGGGGGTGAAGCCGGGATTCTTCACGTTGTCCTTGGGCCGGGCGAGGTCGATCTCCTCCGGTGCCACGTTCATGTCGCCGGCCAGAATGATCCGCTCGCCCGCCTTGTGGCGTGCCTTGAGGATCTTCGAGAGATCCTCGGCGAACTGCTGCTTGAAGCCCAGGCGCACGAGGCCCGCCGAGGCGTTGGGGAAGTAGCCGGCGATGAAGGTGAGGCCGTCCCGGGCGCTCACGATCATGCGGCCCTCGGCGTCCACCTCCGGCAGGCCGAGGCCCTTGCTGTGCTTCCAGCCCTCGCCGCGCCGGGACAGCGTCGCCGAGCCCGCGTAGCCCTTCTTCGACGTCGCCGGGAACCAGCAGATGTCGTAGCCCGCCTCGAGCTGCTTGCGCACGTCCAGGTCGATCTCGTCCCACTCGCAGCGGATCTCCTGGAGGTTGAGGATGTCGGGATCGGCCGCCTCCAGCCACTCCATAAAGCCCTTCTTCAGGACCGCCCGGAAGCCGTTCACGTTCCAGCTGATGAATTTCATGCAAACCTCTGGAGGAGACGAACCCTGAGCCTAGCGCAGCCCCTCGTAGGCCGCCGCATCGAAACCGATGACCGTGCCCTTCGGATGCACCAGAATCGGCCGTTTGAGGAGATTGTTGTCCGCCACCATGAGCGCGATGGCCTCGGCCTTGGTGAGCTTGCGGTTCTTGAGGCCGAGTTCTTTGTACTTCGGGCTCTTGGTCCCGAGCATGGGCGCGGGATCTGAGGGCAGGAGTGCCTCGAGTTCCGCGGCCTCCAGAGGCTTTTTGAAATAGTCCCGGACCTCCACTTCGATCCCCAGCTCGGCGAGCTTCGCCTTCGCGTTGCGGCAGGTGGTGCAGGAGGATTTCATCCAGAGGACGGGTTTCATTCGGGCGCTCCCTCCATCGTTCCGAGTTCGTGGACCAGGCGGTCGAGCAGGTCGTCGGTGTGCCAGCGCAGGGACCCGAAGGCGACGAGGCTGCCCCATCCCTTCATGCGGCCTTCGAGGCGCAGGTGGGCGCCCTTCGCGTCCGGCCTCGCCACCAACTGGCCCTCCTCCTCTGCGAGGAAGCGGCGGCGGGTCCAGGCCAGCCGGATCTCCTCGACGCCGCCCGACACGGAGGTCCATTCGGCGATGAAAGCCAGGGAAGCCGAGTTCCTGGGCGTCCGCAGGTGGGCGGCCACCACGTCGAAGGGCGCGTCCGTGAGCCGCTCCTCCGAGAAGCTGGCGACAGGCACCTTCACTTGACGATGAACCCCGGCAGGGCGTCGTCCGGCGGGGCGACGAGGAAGGGCTTGGAGTTGTTGTCGCTCGCCGCCAGCAGCATGCCGTGGCTCTCGATGCCCATCAGCGCCCGGGGCGCGAGGTTCGCGACGACCACCACCCGCTTGCCCACCAGGTCCGCCGGCGCGTAGGCCTCCTTGATGCCGCCCAGGATGGTGCGCTGCTCGAAGCCCAGGTCTACCTTCATCTTGATGAGCTTCTTGCTCTTCGGGACCTCCTCGGCCTCGAGAATCAAGCCCACGCGCAGGTCCGTCTTCGCGAAGGTGTCGTAGTCGATGTTCTCCTTCACCGGGGGCACGTCGAGGGCCGGGGCGCTCGGGGAGACTTCCTGGGTGGCCGGGGCGATGCTCTCTTCCATGGCTTTCAGCTCCTGTTCCTTGTCAATGCGGGCGAAGAGGGGGCGGGGATCGCGCACGGGGGCGGGCGCGGGGGCGAAGGGCTCGAAGCCCTGGAAACCGCGGTCGGCGGCACGGCCTTCGAGGCCGAGGTCTTCCCAGAGGGCCTGGCCCAGCTCCGGCATCACGGGCGCCACCATCAGGGCCGTGGCCCGTAGGGCGCGGTAGAGGTTGGCCAGCACCGCGTCCAGCTTCGGCGCGTGGACGGGGTCCTTCGCCAGCTTCCAGGGTTCGGCCTTCACGATGTAGCCGTCCAGCCAGCGAAGGTAGACCCAGAGGTGGTCGAGGGCCGCGCCGAAGTCGTGGCGCCGGGCCGCCTCGAAGAACGCGTTCTGGGCGATCTTGAGCTGGTCCAGGGCCGCGCGGTCGTCGTCGTCCGTCGCCGGCCCCTCGGGCACGATCCCGTCGCGGTAGCGGCGGAGCATGGAGAGGCTGCGGCTTGCCAGGTTGCCAAGACCGTTGGCCAGGTCCGCGTTGAGCCGGTCGATGAGCGACTCGAAGCTGAACTCGCGGTCGTGGCCGATCTGCATGTCGCGCATGAAGAAGTAGCGCATGGCGTCGTTGCCGAAGCGCAGGAGCGTGTCGGGCCGCACGATGTTGCCCTTGCTCTTGCTCATCTTGTCGGCGCCCATGAGCCACCAGCCGTGGGCCAGGATGGTCTTCGGCAGTTCCAGCCCCATGGCCATGAGGAAGGCCGGCCAGTACACCGCGTGGAAGCGCAGGATGTCCTTGCCCACCAGCTGCAGGTCCGGCGGCCAGGCGTTCCCCTTCGCCCCGGTGAGGTAGTTCAGCAGGGCGTCGAACCACACGTAGACCACGTGCTGCTCGTCCCCGGGCACCGGGATGCCCCAGGTGATCGAGGTGCGGCTGATGCTCAGGTCCTGGAGGCCGCCCTCGACGAAGCGCTTGACCTCGTTGAAGCGGAAGTCCGGCTGCACGAAATCGGGGTGCTCGGCGTAGTGCTGCAGCAGGCGGTCCTGGTAGGCGCTGAGCCGGAACTTGTAAGTCTCCTCCTCCAGCTCCACCAGCTGGTGGGCGAGGCCCTGGGCCTGCAGCTCCTTGGCCTGGGTCTCGGTGACGAAGGCCTCGTCACTCACGCTGTAGAGGCCCTTGTAGGTGGCCTTGGTGATGTCGCCGGTCTCCAGGAGCTGGCGGAAGCGCGCCTGCACAACCTCCCGATGGTCCGCGTCCGTGGTGCGGATGAAGCGGTCGTGGGTGAAGCCCATGCGGGCGAAGACCTCGGTGTAGTTGCGCACGACCTCGTCCGCCAGGGCCTTGGGGGCGATGCCCCGGGCCGCGGCGGCCTTCTCCACCTTCTGGCCATGCTCGTCGGTGCCCGTGAGGAAGAAGACTTCCTCCCCCAGCATCCGGCGGAAGCGCGCGACCACATCCGCCAGGACCGTGGTGTACACGTGGCCGATGTGGGGGCGGTCGTTGACGTAGTAGATCGGCGTCGTCAGGTAGAAGGGCTTCGTCACGGAGGCTCCGACCTTCCAGTCTACTTCAGCGCGGCCGGGGCTTCCGCCCTCCAGGCGCGGCGGCACCGCCGGTTCGGCACGCAGAAGGGCGCCCCGGGGCGCCCTTCTGCCGCGGCGGGCCGACCTCAGGCCTCGGTGACGGTGGCCTTCAGGATGCGGTCGTTGGCGCGGATGGCCTGGACGACCTTGATGTCCGCGTCCGAGACGCACTGGCCGAACACCGTGTGCACGCCGTCCAGGTGGCGCGGCGCGCTGCCGTTGCAGATGAAGAACTGGCTGCCGCCGGTGTCCTTGCCGGCGTGGGCCATGGAGAGCGCGCCGAGGACGTGCTTGTGCGGATTCCCGGCGGTCTCGCATTTGATCTTCCAGCCCGGACCGCCGGTGCCGGGCATGCCGCTGGCGCCGGGCCGCGTGTTGGGGCAGCCGCCCTGGATGACGAAGTCGGGGATGACCCGGTGGAAGGCGAGGCCGTCGTAGAAGCCCGCCTCCACGAGCTTGGTGAAGTTGGCGACGGTGCCGGGAGCCTCCTTGGGGAAGAGCTCGAGGTTGATGTCGCCTTTGTCGGTGGAAAGCAGGACGCGGGTCATGGGGTCTCCGGATGCAATCCCCCAGCATAGATGGGAACCCCGTCGCCGCGCACGCCAGGAAGGGAGCGGGGCGCCCGGGACGGCCTTCCAGGAGCCGCCGTGCGTTGGAGGAACCCAGACGGCGGGATACCATGACGGATTCGGAGGAACCATGAAGGCAGGCCGGCTGGGAGCGATGGTGGCGGGATGGGCCATCCTCACCGCGTGTTCGACCAAGGCGCCCACCCTGCCCACCCGGAAGGTGCCGCCGGGCACGGTGGTCTTCCAGTTCACCCAGAAGGTGGTCGGGCCCATGGAACTCGCCCTCGACGGGGTCCGCATCCCGGTCCAGCAGAAGGCCAAGGGGGGGAAGCACCTCGTCATCCGGGGCCTGGCGCCCGGCAGGCACCGCTTCTTCCTCTCCAGCGCCCGGGAGGCCTTCGGTCCCGACCAGCTGGAGCTGGAGCTGGGTCCCGAGGCCGGCCTCTTCCGGGTCCTCTTCAGCACCCGCTTCGACGCGGTGCTCTACGGCACGCCCGAACCCGCGCCGGCCGCCGAAGGGATGCCGGGCGTCCAGGCCGTGCTGGAGCCCTAGCATGCCGGCCACGGCGCGGACCCGGGGACGGGACCGCGCCCTCTCCGGCCACGGCAGCCTGATGCGGCAGTGCCTGGAGGCCGGGCTGCCCGTGGCCTCGAGCTGCAGCGGCAGGGGCGCCTGCGGACGCTGCATGATCCTGGTGCTCCAGGGCGAGGCCGCCTTGACGCCTCCGGGCCCCCACGAGCGCCTCGTGCTGGAGCGCAATGGCGCCGCCTCCGGCGTGCGCCTGGCCTGCCAGTGCCGCCTGACGGACCGCTCCACCGACGTGGCGGTCACCACGGGGTACTGGTGAAGGCGCCGGCCTGGACCGCCCTGGCGGCGGGGCTCGCCCTCGCGGGGGGCGGCGCCTTCGTGGCCTGGAAGACCCGGGCCGTGGCCCGGGAGCTGGTGAACCCGCCTTTCTACCGGCCCCAGCCCCTGGCCCGGGTGGACGACACCTACGCGCAGCTCGCCCGGGGCGGCGAAGGGGATCCCGGCGGGACCTGGCGGCGGGAGCGGGTGGGGGATCTGGAGCTCTGGCGCCTTGGTCGGGCCCGGCCCAGCCGGGGCATCGTCCTCCTCCTCCACGGCTTCGGCGACGACCGGTGGGGCACCAGCCCCGCCCTGAAGTGGTTCCCCGACCTGGACGCCGCGATCTTCACCTACCGGAAGCGGGACGAGGCCCTTCGTGGGGGCAGCCCGGCCCCGCCGGTGACCTTCGGTGCCCGGGAGCACGAGGAGGTGGTGGCCGTGGTGCACCATCTGGAGGCCTCGGGCTGGCCCCGCAACCGCATCCTCCTCATGGGACGCAGCCTCGGCGCCTCCGTGGGTCTCCTGGCCGCCCAGGCGCTGGAGGCCGAGGGCCGGGGCCCCCTGGGCGGACTGGTGTGGGAGGGCGCCCCCCTCAGCTCCCGGGACTTCGCCGAGCGGCTGGTGCGCGGGCCGAAGGACCGGGCCTGGCACGTCCTGGCCCCGTGCATCGGAGCCCTGGCGGCACGGCGGGCGGGACGCCTCGGCGACTACGCGCCGGAGGAGACCGATCTCCTGGCCCGGGTGCGCGGGCCGTTGCAGACGCCCTCGCTCTGTTTCATGGCGACACAGGACCGCCTCGCGCCCTTCCCGGGGCAGAAGCTCCTGGCGGGCCGGTTCCGGCGGCTCCGGACCGTGGAAGTGCCGACCTGGCACCTCCACTGCGCCGACGTGCTCGGGCCGCGCTACGCCGAGGAGATCCGGGCCTTCACGGCGCAGGCGCTGCCGGCCCCCTGAACGGCCGCGGGCCTCCGAGGAGGCCCGCGGGGAGGGAGCGAGGGGGGACTACTGGTCCGCCATGATCTTGTTCACGAGCTTGGGGGCCATGGCCTTCACGATGGGCTCGAAGACCTGGCTCACCATGGTCTGGTCGTACTGGACCTCGCCGCCGGTGCCGGCCACCTTCACGCCCACGTTGCTCACCTTGCTGTCGTCGCCCACGGCGCCGATGATCTCGCCGGTCTCCACGTCGATGACGCGGGCGTCCAGGCGGCCGGTGAACTCGGTCTTGCCCACCTTCACGTCGCCGGCCACGGCGCCCAGGGCCGCACTGCCGGTGACCCGCGCCACGCCGAGGCCCGTGAGCCAGCCCGTGGAGAAGCCGCCCTTCTTCATGGCGAAGCGGGTGATCTTGCCGGTGACCATGTACTTCACGCCCAGGAGCTTGCCCACCTTGACCGCGGTGGCGGGATCCACCTCTCCGCTCTGGCCGAAGTTGATCTCGGCGCGGATCTTCTCGAGGGCCTCGCGGTCGATGAGGCGGATCTTGCCGCTGCCCGCCTCGCTGAGCTCGGTGACGAAGAGGTCCTGGATGACGCTGGCGGTCTTGGATTCGCTGACGTGGCTGTCGCCGTACCAGTGCCAGCCTTCATAGGCGTTCTTCGCCGGGGGGAACTCCAGCACCGCCACGCGGGGGCGCTTGGACTTCTCGACCTGGGCCGTGGCCGGCGCGGCCAGGGCCAGCATCGCCAGGCCGGCGAGGAAGAGGTTGCGGATCTTCATGAGGACTCCTTTCGAGGGTCGAGGGAGGGTTTGCAGGGATGGTGCCAGGGTGCGCAGGGCTTCAGCCCTCCTCCTCGTCGATGAGCTTGTTGCGCAGCTCCTTGCCGAGCTTGAAGTATACGACCCGCTTGGGGGGGACCTTGATGCTCTCGCCGCTGCGGGGGTTGCGGCCCACCCGCGCGCGCCGGTCCCGGAGCCGGAAGGAGCCGAAGCCCCGCAGTTCCACGCCCTCGCCGCCCCGCAGGGACTGGACGATGGCATCGAGGAAGGTGTTCACCAGGAGATCCGCCTCCTTCTTGCCGAGTTCGAGCTTGTCCATGAGCTGTTTGCTGAGGTCGGCCTTCGTCAGGGTGTCCATCGCGTCCATGGGGACCTCGAATCGGTAGGAGAAGCGGGAAAGGCGGTTCCCATAACATCCCCATCCGGGGGCGGGCGTCAAGGGCCAAGGGCCCCGTTTCCTGGGAAATGCGCGGAACCCGCCCCGCCCTGCGCTGCTGGGCCCCGGCGCGGGAAAGGGAACCCCTCCCGAACCGGTCGCTCCGATCCAGGTCGTGGCCCGGTCGGGCAGGACTCCCCCGCCACGGGCGGTGGATCGCGCGTGGGCGCGGGCGGAGCCGGGCCCCGCAGGGTGCTGGAAGCCTCGGGGTTTCCGCGCCGGGCTAACTCATGATCCAGTCGAGCAGGAATCGCGGGCCCTCGCCGCTGGGCCCATAGGGCCGGTAGTCCCGCTCCTTGCTGCTCCAGCAGCCGCTTAGGTCCACGTGCGCCCAGGAGGGATGGTCCACGAACTCGCTGAGGAAGAGGCCCGCGGCGATGGTGCCGCCCCAGCGGATGCCGGTGATGTTCTTCAGGTCCGCGAGGGGGCTCCGGAGGCTGTCGCGGTACTCCTCCACCAGCGGGAGCTGCCAGATGTGCTCGCCGGTGGCGTTGCCGGCGTCCAGGAGCCGCTCCACCAGCTTCTGGTCGGTGCCCATGATGGCGTTCACCCCGTCGCCCATGGCGATGAGGGCCGCGCCCGTGAGGGTGGCCAGGTCCACGATGTGGTCGGGCTTCATCTCGCTGGCCCAGTGCAGCAGGTCCGCGAGCACGAGCCGGCCCTCGGCGTCGGTGTTGAGGACCTCCACCGTCTTCCCGCTGCGGCTGCGCAGCACGTCCCCGGGCTTGTAGGCCTCGCCCGAGACCATGTTCTCCACGAGCCCCATGAGGCCCGTCACCTTCACCGGCGCCTCGAGCTGGGCGCAGGCCACCAGGGTGGCCAGCACGATGGCGGCGCCGGTCATGTCGTCTTTCATGGTCTCCATGCTGGATGCGTCCTTGATGGAGTAGCCGCCGGAGTCGAAGCAGACCCCCTTGCCCACCAGCACGAGGTGCTTCTTGGGCTTCTCCTTCGGCGTGTAGTCCAGCTTCACCACGCGCGGAGGCCGGGCCGAGCCTTTGCCCACCCCAAGCACGCAGCCGAAACTGCCCTTCTCCAGCGCCGGCACGTCCAGCACCTCGATGTGGAGCTTGTGCTGCTTCGCCAGCTTCTGCGCGGTCTCGGCGAACGATTCGGGGTAGAGGTCCCCCGCGGGCGTGTTGGCCAGGTCCCGGACGCGGTGGCAGGCGGCGATGCCCGCCTCCACCTGGGCCTGCCGCCGGCGGGCCTTGCGGGTGTCCTCGCCGTTGCTGAAGATCTCGATGGACGCGAAGCGCTTGGGCTCGGGCTTCGAGCCCTTGAAGGCCACGAAGTCGTAGTCGGCCAGGAGGGCGCCCTCCAGCACGGCCACCTGCACCTCGTCATGGGAAAGGGTGGACGAGGAGGGCGCCACCACGCCGATCTTCTTCCAATTCTTCTTGAGGCAGTGCCGCGCCGCGGCGCCCACGGCCTTGCGAACCTTGTTGAGGCTGACCTGCTCCTCCTCGCCCATGCCAACCAGCACCATCCACCGCGCGTCCTTCACGCCGTTGGGATGGTGGAGGGGGACGATCTCGAGGAAGTCCGCCTTGAAGTCGCCCTCGTCCATGGCCTGGCGGGCCACCTTGGAAATGGCCAGGGGCAGCCGGTGCCGCTCACGACCGGAGAATACGGGCACGATGAGGGCGTCGCCGCTGAAGTCCTTGCCGGTCGAGGAGCCGATTTCCACAGTCGCCATGATGCCTCCGGGTCTCGAGACTACTGGGGCGACGATGGGAGGTAAATACGGTTTTCCGTGTGTTATCGAACGGAAACCTCTTGAATTCTCGGCGCAGGTGCGGGCACCCCGGGTCCGGGTCCGGTTGACCTAGGATCGAGGGATGGGATTCCTGGACCGTCTCCGCCCCGACGCCTGCGCGCCCGCGGCGCCGGTTTCCTGGGCCGCGGGGACCCTGTCCGCGTTTTCCCCGGGAGGACTGTGCCTGAAGGACGGGATGGGGATCGGCTGGGGCGGCTCCCTGCTGGCCACCTCGACGTCGGAACCCCTGGAGGCCCGCTGGGACGGGCGCGGCTGGACCACGACGTGGAAGGGCCGGACGATGCAGGGCTCCCCCTATGCCGCCCTCCAGAGGCTCAGCGAAGCGTGCCCGGGTCCGCTGTTCGGAGCCCTCAGCTTCGAACTCGCCTGCTGGGAGGCGGGGCTGCCCCACGGCGCGCCCGGCCTCGGCGAACTCGGGATGGCCTGGATCCCGGTGGACGCCGCCAGGGCCTTCGAGGAAGGCTCGGCGCACGCCCTGGCCTGGGGCACCGCGCCGCCGCCGGGCCCGGGCCTGGACGTCCCCGTCCGCCCCGAGGCCGCGCCTCCGGCCCTGGATCTGCGGCCCGCCTGGGACGCAGCGAGGCATCGCTTGGAAGTGGAGGCCATCCACCGGTGCATCCACGAGGGCGACTTCTACGTGGCCAACCTCTGCCTGCCGTTCCGGGGACCCCTCCCCGGCGGCTTCGCGCCCCTCGCCCTCGCGGCCCTGGAGCGGTCGCGGCCCCCCTTCGGCGCCGTGCTGGACCTGGGCGACCGTACCCTCCTCTGCCTCAGTATGGAACGCGCCCTCAGCCTGGAGGCCGGAAGGCTTCGCTGCGAGCCCATCAAGGGGACCTGTCGTGCCATCGGCGACCCCGCCGCGGATGCCGCGGCCGCCGCGCGCCTGCGGTCCAGCCCGAAGGAGCGCGCCGAGCACACCATGATCGTGGACCTCGCCCGCAACGACCTGGGCCGCGTGGCCCGCACCGGCAGCGTGGCGGTCACGGCCTCCATGCAGGTCCGGCCCTATGGCGCCGTCCAGCACCTGGTGAGCGCGGTGGAGGCCGACCTCGCGCCCGGGACGGGGCTCGCCGACATCCTCCGGGCGGCGCTGCCCGGGGGCAGCGTCACCGGCGCGCCGAAGCACGCGGTCTGCGGCCACCTCGCCGCCGTCGAAGCCGGTCCCCGCGGCTTCTACTGCGGGGCCCTGGGCTGGATCGGCGCCGGCGGCGCCGCCTTCGACCTGGCCATGCCCATCCGCACCGCGGAGCTGCGCGTCGACACGCTGACCTACTGGGCCGGTGGCGGCATCACGCGCCTGAGCGACCCGGAGGAGGAATGGGCCGAGGTGCTCCTCAAGGCCCGGGCCCTCACGGGCTGAGCGCGGGCGCGGGGCAGGAACGCTCGGTGCCCCTCGCCTTGCGTCAGGCCGCGGTGGCCTCGCGGATGATCTCCTCGAAGCGCTCGAAGAGGTGGGCCCGGGGGCCCTTCGGGGACTTCTTGAGCTTCATGCCCGCCTGCTCGGGCGTGCGGCCGCCCTTGGCCTGGTTGCAGGGCAGGCAGCAGGCCACGAGGTTCTGCCAGGTGGTCTGCCCGCCCTGGCACACCGGGATCACGTGGTCCACGGTGGTGGCCCTGGCATTGCAGCCTTCGTAGGCGCAGGTGTGGTGGTCCCGCTTCATGACCCGGCGCTCGAGGCGGCCCATGAGCAGCTTGGATTCGGCGCAGGCCTGGGCGTGGGGGAAGATGATGAGCTGGACACGGCCCTCCAGGGCGGTGTGGCGGTCGAAGGTGGCGGGGTCCAGCACGAAGGCCCGGCCCGAGACCACCGAGCAGAGCGCCTTGCGGCGGCTCACCTCCTGCATCGGGACGTAGTTCCGGTCCACGGCGATCACGTCGCCGTGGCCTAGCCGTTCCCTCTTCGATGACATCGCGAAACCCCGGGATGGTGGTGCGGTTCCTTTATTCTTAAGCACTTTCCCGGGGGACGAGGAGGGTATTTCAGGAATTTTCTTCCTCCTGGAAGCCCAGGGCCTCCTGGGCCTCGGCCTCCCCGAGGGCCTCCACCTTCGAGAGCTTCCGGGCCATCTGCTTGCTGCGGTGGCCCACATCCCCGAGCTTGGAGCTCGCCTCGTCGAGCTTCTTCTGCACCGCGTCCACGGCCTCGCCGAACTTCCCGAACTCGGTCTTCACGGCCCCGAGGGTCTTGGCGATCTCGGTGGTGTTCTTCGAGATCTTGAGGGATCGGAAGCCCATCTGGAGGCTGTTGAGGAAGGCCGTGAGGGTGGTGGGGCCCACCAGCGTCACCTTGCAGTCGGCCTGCAGCTTCTGGAGCAGTCCGGGGCGGCGCAGGGCCTCGGCGTAGAGCCCTTCGAAGGGCAGGAACATGAGCGCGAAGTTCGTGGTGTGGGGCGGTTCCACGTACTTGTCCCGGATCTCCCGGGCCTGGGCGAGCAGCCGGTTCTCCAGGGCCTGGGCGTGGCGGGCGATCTCGTCCACGGAACCGGCCTCGTAGGCCTCCATCAGCCGCTGGTAGTCCTCGATGGGGAACTTGGCGTCGATCGGGAGCCAGAGCTGGCCGCCCTCGGGGCCCTCGGGCAGCTTCACCGCGAACTCCACCTGCTCGTTGGAGCGGGGCTTCACCTTCACGTTGGCCTCGTACTGGCCCGCCTCGAGGTACTGGTCGAGGAGCATGGCCAGCTGGGCCTCGCCCATGACGCCGCGGGTCTTGACGTTGGTGAGGGCGCGCTTGAGCCCGCCCACGTCCGAGGCCAGGGTCTGCATCTCGCCCAGCCCCTTCTGGACCTGCTCCAGGCGCTGGGAGACGAGGCTGAAGCTCTCCCCCAGGCGCTTCTCCAGGGTGTCGTGGAGCTTCTCGTCCACGGTGCGGCGCATCTCCTCGAGCTTCGTCTCGTTGGCCAGCCGGATGGCCTCCAGGCGTGCCTGGACCTGCTCCAGCACCTGGGCGAGCTGCGCCCCCTGCTCCTGGCGGCCGGCGCGGAGGGAATCGTGGAGCACCTGGCCCAGCTCGTTGAAGCGCGCAGCGAGGGCCTCGCTCTGGGTCCGGCCCAGCTCGGCGCGCGTGGCGGCGAGGTCCTGCCCCAGGTCCAGCAGCGCCTGGTTCAGGGGCGCGAGGGCGGTGGCGGTGTCTGCCTGGACGTCCCTCCGCTGGCGGGCCAGCTCCTCCAGCAGGCCACGCCGCAGGGCCTCCAGGGGAGCAGGGTCCGCGGGCCGCGGACGCAGGGCCGCCCAGGCGGCGAGGGCCGCGGCGAGGAATGCGAGGATGGCGAAGGCCAGGACCGGGCTCATCCCTCCATCATGCCCCGCCGGATGCGTCAGGGAGTGTCCACCGCGCGTGGCGCCCTTCGCCTTCGCCGGCGAGGTCCAGCCGGGCCACCCAGTCCGTGGGCCAGGGGCCGTCATCGCCGGCCCACTCCACCACCAGGAAGTCCGCGGGGGCGACCTGCTCGTCCAGGCCCAGGGACCAGGCGCCGGCCTCGCCGAGGCGGTAGAGGTCGAGGTGGAAGACCCGCCCCTTCGGGGAGGCGTAGCGGTGGAGCACGGCGTAGGTGGGGGACGCCACGTCGTCCGCATTGCCCCCGAGACCCGCGAGGAAGCCCCGGGTCCAGGTGGTCTTGCCGGCGCCCAGCTCGCCCCGCAGCAGCCAGGTGCCGCCGGGGGGCGTCCGCGCGGCCAGTTCGGCGCCCAGGGCCTCGGTGGCGCCGTCGTCCGGCAGGAACCGTTCGCTCATGCCGGCCGCCCCGCGTAGAGGTCCCGCAGCAGCCTCGGAAGCTCCTCGGCGAGGTCCCGGGGCAGCAGGGGGCCGGGACCCAGGCGGTCGGCGCAGCGGCCGTGGAGCCACGCAGCCGCGGCGGCAGCGTTCCGCGGGGCGATCCAGTCGGGCTCCAGGCTCTGGGCCCACCAGCCCGCCACCATCCCCGCGAGGAAGTCCCCGGTGCCGCCCGTGGCGAGGCCTGGATGTCCCGTTCCGTTCACCACCACTGCGCCCGTCTCGCCGCCGGCGGTCAGGCTCTGCGCGCCCTTGAGGAGCAGCACGCCCCGCCCCGTCGCCGCCACGGCCCGGGCCTGGCGGAGCCGCTCCCCCGCGCCTGCAGGGGCGGGTAGGCCGAAGAGGCGGGCGAACTCGCCGGCATGGGGCGTGATCACGGTCTGCGGGCGCTGCATCCACGTCCTGCCTTCGCCCTCCTTCAGCGCGGAGGCGTCCAGCACCATGGGCCCCCGCCATTCGGGGACGTCCTTCACGCCCCCGGGCCCCACCAGCAGCACGTCCGTGCCCGGGGGGATGATGCCGGTCCAGGCGTGCACCATGGCCTCAGGCACCTGGGCGGCGATTTCCGCGCGCACCGAAGCCTCGGTGAGGACCGTCACGAGGCCCGCCCCGGCCCGCAGCGCACCCAGGGCCGCCAGGACCGCGGCCCCGCTCATGCCCATGGTGCCGGCGCGGATGACCACCCGGCCCTTGTCCCCCTTGTGGGCGTTCCAAGGGTGCCGCGACAGCTTGGGCTCCGCCATGCGCCACAGCTTCGGCTTCACCGGGCAGTCGCCCTCCGTGAGTCCGGGCAGGGGCAGGCCGACGAGTTCCACGCGGCCGCATCGCGCCGCCGCCGGCTGCAGCACATGGCAGGGCTTGAGGTGGCCGAAGCAGGCGGTGAGGTCCGCCCGGTCGAAGGCCGTTCCGCTGTCGGGCTCGTCGGGCTGGATGCCCGAGGGCTGGTCCAGGGCGAGCACGGAGAAGCCCGCCGCCGGATCCCCGGCCTTCTCTGCCCATCGCGCCGCGGTGCCTTCCAGGGGCCGGCCGGCGCTGAGGCCGAAGAGGCCGTCCACCACCCAGGCGCCGGGCTCCAGGCGCGCCTCCACCCCCGGGTCCTCGACGTAGAAGAGGCTTCCGCCCTCGTCCTTCCAACGGGCGGCCTGGAGGCCGGCGTCGCCCTTCCAGGCGGCGTCCGGTGCCAGCGTCCACACCCGCACCGATTCCCCCCGGCGTTTCAGCAGGCGCGCCACCGCCAGGGCGTCGCCGCCGTTGTTCCCCGGCCCCGCGAGGACCTCCACGGGCACGCCCGCGGGAACCAGGGCCGCAGCCCCTTCCGCCGCGCGCTCCTGCAGGTCGAGGCTCCTCACCCGCTCCGCGTCGATGGCCCAGCGCTCCAGCGCGCGCATCTCGCTCGAGGTGAGGATGGGGATCATGGCGAGAGTGTAGCCCTCAGGCCCCGAATTGCCGCAGGTGGTGGTCCAGGTGCTTGTAGAGGAGGTTGCTCCACTCCGCGGCGCTCAGGCGGCCGAAGGTGACGTGCTCGCGCCCTTCGTAGGCGGCCCGCCCTTCGCCGTGGTGGGCCTGGACCAGCTCCCGCAGCCGGGCCCGCTCCCGCTCGAATTCCCTGGGATCGGCGACCCGGAAGACCTTAGGGGTGGGGAGGTTCCGCCTGAACGGGGCCTCGCCCACGATGCCGCCTTTGAAGAAGGCCCGGGCCAGGACCTTCAGGATCCAGGGACCCCCGCCCTTCTCGCCCAGGAGCTGCTCGTAGGGCGTCGCGCAGTGGGCGCACGCCTGGGCCACGTCCATCCTGCCCCACAGGGCCGGTCGGTCGGCGGCGAGGCCGTCCAGGCGGGCGAGGAGAGCCTGGACCGTGGCGGGGGCGAAGGCGTCGGGAAGGGGCATGGACCCACGCTAGCAAAAGGCCCCGGCGGCGGCGAGCCGTCGGGGCCTTCGGGTCCCGGGGGGATCAGTAGCGGTACGAATCCGTCTTGTAGGGTCCCTCGGCCTTCACGCCGATGTAGGCGGCCTGGTCGGGTCTCAGCTCGGTGAGGTGGGCGTCCAGGGTGGTGAGCTGGAGCCGGGCCACCTTCTCGTCCAGCTGCTTGGGCAGGGTGTAGACGCCCACGGGATACTCGCCCGTGGTCCGCTTGGTCCACAGCTCGATCTGGGCCAGGGTCTGGTTGGCGAAGGAGGAGCTCATCACGAAGCTCGGGTGGCCGGTGCCGCAGCCCAGGTTCACCAGGCGGCCCTTGGCCAGGATGATGATCCGCTTGCCGTCCGGAAAGACCACGTGGTCCACCTGGGGCTTGATCTCCTCCCAGGTGTACTTCTCGAGGGAGGCGATGTCGATCTCGCTGTCGAAGTGGCCGATGTTGCACACGATGGCGTTGTGCTTCATGGCGCGCATGTGCTCGTGAGTGATGACCCGCACGTTGCCCGTGGCGGTGACGAAGATGTCGGCCTTGGCCGCGGCCTCGTCCATGGTCACCACGCGGAAGCCCTCCATGGCGGCCTGCAGGGCGCAGATGGGGTCGATCTCGGTGACCCACACGTTGGCGTGCAGGGCCCGCAGGGCCTGGGCGCTGCCCTTGCCCACGTCGCCGTAGCCGCAGACCACAGCGATCTTGCCGGCCACCATCACGTCGGTGGCGCGCTTGATGGCGTCCACCAGGCTCTCGCGGCAGCCGTAGAGGTTGTCGAACTTGCTCTTGGTGACGCTGTCGTTGACGTTGATGGCGGGGAACTTCAGTTCGCCCTTCTTGGCCATCTCGTAGAGGCGGTGCACGCCGGTGGTGGTCTCCTCGGTGACGCCCTGGATCTGGGCGAGCTGCTTCGAATACCAGCCCGGGTGGGAGGCCAGGCGCTTGCGGATGGCGGCGAAGAGCACCACGGCCTCCTCGCTGTCGGGGTGGTCGAGGACGGTGGGATCCAGCTCGGCCTTCGCGCCGAGGTGCAGCAGCAGGGTCGCGTCGCCGCCATCGTCGAGGATCATGTTGGCGCCACCGTCGAAATCAAAGATGCGGTGGGTGTACTCCCAGTAGTCCTCGAGGGTCTCGCCCTTCACCGCGAAGACCGGCGTGTTCCCGGCGGCGATCGCGGCGGCGGCGTGGTCCTGGGTGCTGAAGATGTTGCAGCTCGCCCAGCGCACGTCCGCGCCCAGGGCCTTCAGGGTCTCGATGAGCACCGCGGTCTGGATGGTCATGTGCAGGCTGCCGGCGATGCGGGCGCCCTTTAGGGGCTGGCTGCCGGCGAACTCGCGGCGGATGGCCATGAGGGCGGGCATCTCCCCCTCGGCGATGGCGATCTCCTTGCGGCCCCACATGGCGAGGGCGAGGTCTGCGACCTGGTAGTCGTGGCGGGTGGCGACGGTCATGGACGGCTCCTTGAACGGCCGGGCGCGGCGGATCGACTCATCCGACAGGGCCCGAAGGTTGTGGGATGAGCGCCGTTGATCCAGAAGTCCGAGCCTGGGACGGGGTCGTCTCGCAGCGCTCCTCGAACATCTTGATTCTATCCCGGGATTCCTTGAACGCCATGGGGAAAAGCCGGACGGCCCTGGAAGAATGGGGGCGTGTTCCGCTTCCTCTTCCGCCTCCTCCTGCCCCTGCTCACCTTCCCGGGCATCCCCGTCCACGAGGCGGCCCATGCCCTGGCCTGCCGGCTCACGGGCACGCCGGCCCACGAGATCCTGTGGTTCCGGATCGGGATGGTGGCGGGCTCGGTGACCCACGGCCGGCCGAGAAGCCCCTGGGCCTGGATGCTCATCGCCGCGGCCCCGTGGTTCGTGAATTCGGCCCTGGGCTTCGGCCTGGGCTGGGCCTTCAGGGTCCACGTGACCGGCTGGCTCCTCTTCCCGGCGATGTGGCTCGCGGTCTCCATCGCCACTCACGCTTTCCCGAGCCTCGAGGACGCCGTCGGGCTGCTCGAGAGCCTGTGGAAGGAGAATTCGGGCTTCCTCCCCAGGCTCATCGGCACGCCCCTGGGCGCCGTGATGGTGGTGGGCGCCTTCGGGTCGCTCTACCTGCTCCTCGACGTCGCGTGGGGACTCCTCGTCGGCTGGCTGTTGCCTCTGTGGCTCGTGGGGTGATCACGAAGCGTCCCCGAAGACCGGACGCGGAACGGCCCTCCGCAAGCTGAGTCGCTCCCCGCGGCAAGCGCACCTCGATCTGCGAGGGCCGCGCCTTCCGGCGCTCACAGATCGAGGTGCCAGACCGCGCAGCGGTCAGGGGCGAAAGGAGTTCAAGCGGGGGATGGGACTTTTCGCCACTCTCTTCCTACCGGGCAGCAAAGCGGCGAGTCACCATCCCTGCCCCGCGCCTGGGTTTTCCCCTGACCACGCTTCGCGTGTGGCACCTCGGCTAATCTCGAGCCGCAACGGGCGCGTCTCGAGATGATCCGAGGTGCTCTTGGAAGGTCAACCGACCACCCACAATCGCTGCCAGCTTCGGACTCGCGAGGAAGCCGAGCCAAGCGCCTCCGCCCGGAACACGCCCCCTACCTCACCGTCTCCCGCGCGATCATCAACTCTTCATGGGTCGGCACCACCGCCACGGCGATCCGCGAATCCCCGGCACTGATGAGCCGCTCGCCCGTCCCTTCCCGGTTCGCCTTCTCGTCCAGCTTCACGCCGAGATACGTCAGATGCCGGCACACCTCCGCCCGCAGCCGGGGGCTGTTGGTCCCGATGCCCGCCGTGAAGGTCAGGGCGTCGATGCCGTCCATGACGCTCACGTAGCTGCCGATGAACTTGCGCACGTCGTAGGTGAGGATGTCCCGGGCGAGGGTGGCCCTCGGGTTGCCGGCGTCCGCGGCGGCCTCGATCTCCCGGAAGTCGCTGCTCACGCCGCTGATGCCCAGCAGGCCCGACTTCTTGTTCAGCAGCTCGGTGATGGCGTGGTAGTCCAGGTGCTCCTTCTCGATGAGGAGGTCCACGATGCTGGGGTCCAGCGTCCCGCAGCGCGTGCCCATGATGACCCCTTGGAGGGGCGTCATGCCCATGCTGGTGTCCATGCTGTGGCCGTAGCGCACCGCGCAGACCGAGGTGCCGTTGCCGATATGGCAGGTGACGATCTTCAGGCTGCGAAGCGGCCGCGCCACCAGGATGGCGGTGCGGGCCGCGACGTAGGCGTGGCTCGATCCGTGGAAGCCGTAGCGGCGGATGCCGTACTTGCGGCTCAGCTCGTAGGGGATGCCGTAGGTGCGGGCGAATTCGGGGATCGTGTGGTGGAAGGCCGTGTCGAAGACCGCGATGTGGGGCACGTCGGGCAGGGCCGCCTTGGCCACCCGGATGCCCAGGGCGTTCGCCGGGTTGTGGAGGGGCGCGTAGAGGGCGTAGGCGTCGATGTCCGCGAGCACGTCGTCAGTGATGAGGGCGCTCTCCCCGTACTTCGGGCCCCCGTGCACCACCCGGTGACCCACCGCGTGGATCTTGCCGTCGCCAGCCTGGGATTCCAGAAGGTCCATGGTGGCCTTCAGGGCGGCGGTGTGGTCCGGGAGCGCCAGCTCCTCCACGCCGCTCATCTCGCCGGCCGCCCAGGTGATGCGCCCGTCCACGCCGATGCGCTCCGCCAGGCCCTCCAGCAGGAGCGTCTCGTCGGCCATCTCGAAGAGGTTGAACTTCAGGCTGCTGGATCCGGCGTTGAGCACCAGGACGCGCATGGGTGGCCTCCGGCCCCAGTCTACGGAGGAGGACCGCGATGGCGGTCACCTCCCCCGGAGGAAATCCGCCAGGGCCTTCGGGTAGAGGCTCATCTCCGCGGCGTAGACGCGCCGCTGGAGGTCCTCCGGCGTGTCCCCGGGGAGCACCGGCACCCGGGCCTGGGCGAGGATGCGGCCGTGGTCGTACTGCTCGTCCACCAGGTGCACCGTGGCGCCGCTTTCCCGCTCCCCGGCGGCCAGCACCGCCCGGTGCACGTGCATGCCGTACATGCCCGGGCCCCCGAAGGCCGGCAGCAGGGCCGGGTGGATATTGAGGATGCGGCCCTCCCATCGCTTCGGCACGCCGAGCTTCTTCAGCCAGCCCGCGAGGCAGACGAGGTCCACGGCCTCCGCCTCGCAGGCGGCGTAGCAGGCCTCCGAGAAGGCCCCGTCGCTCTCGAAGGCCTTGCGCTCGATCACGCGGCCGGCCAGGCCCTCGGCCTCCAGCTTCGCCAGCCCGGCCGCCCTGGGAGAGGAGGCGATCGCCAGCACGGGCTCCGCGGGCACCCTGCCCTCCCGGCAGGCCCTGAGCAGGTTGAGGGCGTTGCCCCCGGTGCCGCTGAGGAAGAAGGCCAGGCGCGTCACGAGGGGCTCCCCGCCTGGAGGCAGGTCACCACCGCCACGTCCACGATGTCCTGCCAGGAGCAGCCCCGGCTCAGGTCGTTGCCGGGCCTGGCCAGGCCCTGGAGCAGCGGGCCCGTGGCCGAGCAGCCCCCGAGGCGCTCGGCGGTCTTGTAGGCGATGTTGCCGGCGTCGAGGTCGGGGAAGACCAGCACGGTGGCGCGGCCGGCCACGGGGCTGCCCGGCGCCTTCTTCGCCCCCACCGAGGGCAGCAGGGCCGCGTCCATCTGCAGCTCGCCGTCGGCGGCGAGGCCGGGCCAGCGCTCGCGGAAGATGCGCAGGGCCTCGCGCACCCTGTCCACCCGCGGATGCTCGGCGGACCCCTTCGTGGAGAAGCTGAGGAAGGCCACCCGCGGCTCGATCCCCAGGCTCGCCGCGCTGCCCGCCGCCGCCTTCGCGATGTCGGCGAGCTGTTCCGGGGAAGGGTCCGGCACGACGCCGCAGTCGCTGAAGACCAGCGCCCCGCCCTGCCCGAAGGCCGCGTCGGGATGGACCATGAGGAAGAAACTGCTCACCGTGCGGATGCCCGGCGCGGCGCCGAGGGTCTGGAGGCAGGCCCGCACCGTCTCCGCGGTGGTGTTCAGGGCGCCCGCCACGAAGCCGTCGGCGTGGCCTTCACGGACCATCATGCCGCCGAACCAGAGGGGCTCCTGCACCGCCTCCAGGGCCAGCGCCTCGCTGATGCCCTTGGCCCGGCGGGCCTCCCAGAAGGCCCCCGCCAGCTCGGCGGTGAGCTCGTCGCCCGCGGGGTTCCGCAGCGTGGCACGACCAAGGTCGAGGCCCAGGGCCGACGCGCGCTCCCGGATGGAGGCGGGATCCCCCAGCACCGTGACCTCGCAGAGGGATTCGGCGAGCAGGGCGTGGGCCGCGTTCAACGTGCGGTCATCCACACCCTCGGGGAGGACCACGTGGCGGCGGGCCGCCCGGGCCTTGGCCCGGAGGGACTCGAAGAGCGCGGCATGGTTCGCGTTCGCCATGACCGATCAGCGCCGGGCCTTGCGGGCCGCGGCCGGCGGCAGGGGGTCCGCCAGGAAGGCCTGGGGATCCACGCCGGTGGTCTCCTGGAAGACCTGGCCCAGGCTCAGCGCCCCGCTGGTGGATTCGTCCAGGTAGACGCTCTCCACGCGATGGAGCGGGACGTAGCGGGTTCCCAGGGCCACCTGGTCGGCCTGGCCGTTCCTCACGAGGCTCATGAGCTCCTCCCAGGGCGCCACATCCACACCCCGGATCACCAGGCCCGCGGCCTCCAGGCCCAGCAGCCGGCCCCAGAACTTCTGCCTCGGATTGTGGAGCACGGCCACCACGAGCTGGCCGCGGGTGAAGGGCATGGAGAGGGGCATGGGGACCTCAGAGGAAGAAGGAGAGCATGCGGTAGTTCGGACTGGGCAGGCCCGGCTCCCGCTGCCGCAGCTCGGCGGCGTCCTGGACAGTCCAGCCCAGGCCCTTCCGCTCCAGGGTCGCCTGCCGCACCGCCACGCCGCCGGGCTTGGGAATGCCCAGGCTCCTCGGCAGCTGGTAGGGGACCAGGCCCTTCACGCGCATGACCTCGTCCAGCTCGTCGCGGTAGTCCCAGCGCACCCGGTAGTCCACCTGGCAGAGGGTCCTCCCGTCGTAGCGCCGGGGCGGCGTCACGGCCACCACCTCGTCCAGCAGGAGCCGCCCCGCCAGGAGGTGGAGGATCCGCCCCTCCACACGCCCATAGCCCCGGGCCTTGGCGGTCCATTCCCGCCCGGACCAGAAGCCCATCAGGCGGAGCTGGGCCTCCTCGTTCGAGCCCGGGGCGGGCGGCGGCAGGGAGGCCTCCAAGGTGCGGGGATAGCCGAGGTGGGCCATGAGCAGACCCTTCGCATGGAAGGGGAAGCAGGCCGCGGCGGGGCCCTCCTTCGTGGCGAAGCCGGGACCCAGGCGCAGGAAGCCGAACCAGGCCACGGGCAGGAGCAGCAGGGCGCCCCACCGCAGGGCGCGGCGGAGGGCCGGATTCATCGGAGCGCGCCGGGAGGCCATCCCGACATCATCCCGCAACCGGCGCTGGAATCAGAGCGCGGGTCCCTCGACGTGAAGCCTCGCCTCGGAGAAGGCCTCGAGGGCGAAGCGGGGCCCTTCCAGCCCCTGCCCCGAGGCCGCGAGGCCGCCGAAGGGCGCGGCGTCCACGCGGTAGGTCGGCGGGAGGTTCAGCAGGACGCAGCCGGCGCGCAGGACCTCCCGGGCCCTCGCCCAGCGGCCCAGGTCGCGGGTGTAGACGCTGGCCCGAAGGCCGAAGCGGGTGGCCGCGGCCCGGGTCAGACCCTCTTCGAAGTCCCCGACGGCGGTGAGGACGGTGACGGGCCCGAACAGCTCCTCGCAGCAGAGGGGGTCCTCGTCCGCCACGCCCGTGAGCACCGCCGGCGGCAGGAGCCGGCCATCGCGGGGGCCGCGCAGCAGGGCCGTGGCTCCCGCGCCCAGGGCCCGGTCCACCCCCGCCTCGAGCCGCACGGCGGTGGCCTCGTCCACGAGGGGCCCGACCACCGTGGCGGGATCCAGAGGGTCGCCCACGGGCAGGGCCCTCACGGCGTCCGTGAAGGCGCCGGCGAAGGCGTCGAAGGCCCCGGCCTCGATGTAGATCCGCTGGGCCTTGCAGCAGCTCTGGCCCGCGGAGGCCACCGCCGCCGGGGCGAGGGCCCGGGCGGCCTGGACCGGGTCCACGCTGGCGTCCAGGACCACGGCGGCGTTCCCGCCCAGTTCCAGCACCAGGGGCTTGCCGCCCAGCACCGCGCGGAGATGCAGGCCCACACGCTCGCTGCCGGTGAAGCTCACGAGCGCGATCCGGGGGTCCTTCGCCAGGCCTTCGGCCACCGACGGCGACACGTCCGCCATCTGCACCAGGTCCTCCGGGAAGAGACCAGGGGCGGTGCGCAGGAGGCCTTCCAGGAGGAGGGCGGACGTGCGCGGCGCCTGGGGGCAGGGCTTCCACACCACGCTGCACCCCACTCCCAGGGCCGGGGCCAGCTTGTGCAGGGCGAGGTTCACAGGGAAGTTGAAGGGCGTGATGGCCAGCACGGGCCCCACCGGGAAGCGGCGGAGGACGGCCCGGCAGCCCGCGCCTCCGGGCAGCAGGTCGTAGGGGATGGCCTCCTCCCCGAAGGCCGCCACCGCCTCCGCCGTGGCCCGCAGGGTCATCAACCCCCGCTGCACTTCGGCGGTGGCCTGGGAGATGGGCTTGCCGGTCTCCTCCGAGATGCCCCGGGCCAGGTCGGGCAGGTCCCGCCGCACCTCCTCCCGCCAGGCCTCCAGCAGGTCGATGCGGACCCGCCTCGGCGCGCCGCGCCAGATCTCGAAGGACCGGGTGGCCCGGTCCAGGGCCTCGTCGGGCCGGAAGTCCGTGGTCGGGGTCGGGGCGGGGCTCATTTCAGGGGCGCTCCCATCACGGTCTTGAACCGGAGCACGGCGTCCGGGAGCGGACGGGGCTCGGGCAGGTGGAGCACGGCGACGACCCGGCCATTGGACCCGATGGCCCCGGTGCCGTCCGCAAGGATCCACCAGTCCTCGGCGCCCACGAGGTCCTTGAAGTGGAAGGCCCGGCTGCCCAGCATGCGCCGGCAGCGGGAGAGCAGGTCCGCCTGGCCGGGGTCGTTCAGCCAGGCCAGGAAGGCCTCGGGGCTGGACCGCAGCAGCGCGCCCTCCCCCAGCCACTGGGGATCAAGGTGCGGGAGGTCCTCCCCCTTCGGCATCCGGTCGGCGAGGAAGGGTCGGAAGGCCTCCTCGAGGCGGGTCCGGGCCACGCCCTCCCCGTAGTCCCGTCGCCAGCCTTCGGCGCTCGCGGCGATCCAGGCCAGCAGGGCCTGACGGCAGCCCAGCCGGAAGGCGGCCTCCAGGTCCATGCGGCCGTGACCCTTCGTGCCGGCGCAGGGGCCCTTGCACCTGAAGACCACGTCCCGGGAGGCCCATTCCGCCCCCTCGAGCTTCAGCCACACCAGCCAGGCCAGGGCGCCGAGGGGCGTCTCGGCGCGGGAAGCGCCGAAGCCGTGGACTTCCCCGTCCGGCCCGCTCACCGCGAGCCCCTCCCCGGGCTTCAGGTCGGGACGCCGCCCCTGGGAAGCCGGGGTTCCGTCCGACGCGGCGGCTGGCCCCGGGCCTTCCGCGGACCTGGCCAGCCCCGGTGCGACCGCCAGCACCACGGCCAGCAGGCCGTTCCGCACCCCTCGAGCCATGGGATCCCTCCGGGCGCAGTCTAGCGTGGCCCTGGCAGACTGGGACCATGACCCGCCGCACCGTGCTGACGAACCTGCGGGGCCTGCTGAGCCCCGACCCATCCGGTCCCTGGGCCGTCCAGCGCGTGCCCGATGCCGCCGTGGCGGTCCAGGACGGCCGGGTGGCCTGGTCCGGCCCTCGCCGGGAGCTCCCCCTGGACTGGCGGGACGCGCCGACCACTGACGGCGGCGGCGCCTGGGCCACGCCGGGGTTCGTGGATCCGCACACCCACCTCCTCTTCGCCGGGGACCGCAGCGGGGAGTTCAACCGCCGCCTCCACGGCGTCCCCTACACCGCGATCGCGGCGGAGGGCGGCGGCATCCGCCAGACCGTCCGCGCGACGCGGGAGGCCTCGGTGGACACCCTGGTGCAGGGCGGCCTCGAGCGCCTGCGCCTGCTGCGGGAGCGGGGGGTCGTGCACCTGGAGGCCAAGACGGGTTATGGCCTCGACCTGGAGGCCGAATCCCGGCTCCTGGAGGCCTACGGGCGGCTGCGGGCCACCGGTGCGCCCCTGGATGTGACGCTCCTGCCGGCCCACGACGTGCCGGAGGAGTTCGCCGGCGACGCGGAGGGCTACGCGGGGCTGGTCGCCGAGGAGTGGCTGCCCGAGCTGGCGCGGCGTCATCCCGGCGTGGCCCGCTACGTGGACGTGTTCATCGAGGAGGGCGTCTTCACGCCAGCCCAGGGGAGGCGGATCTTCGCCGCCGGGGCCGCGCTGGGCCTCAGGGCCCGGGTGCACGCCGACGAGCTGAGCTGGACCGGCGGGGCCGAACTCGCGGCGGAGCTGGGCGCGGCCTCCGCCGACCACCTGATGTTCTGCAGCGCGGCGGGCATGCGGGCCATGGCCGCCTCGGGGGTCCGGCCGGTGCTCCTCCCCACCACCACCCTCTTCCTCGGCATGCGGGACTGGGCCCCGGCCCGGGAGATGATCGAGGCCGGCTGCGAGGTGGCCCTGGCCTCGGACTTCAACCCCGGTTCGAGCCCCTGCCTCGATCCCCTCCTGGTCCTGCGCCTGGGCTGCCTGCAACTCCGGCTCACCTTCGAGGAGGCCTTCACCGCCATGACCCTGCACGCCGCCCGCAGCCTTGGCCGGGAGGACCTGGGCCACCTCTTCCCCGGAGCCCGGGCCGAGGTCCTCCTGTGGGACCTCGGCGACCCGCTGGAGCTCGTCTACTGGGTGGGGGAGGCCTTCCGGCCGCGTTTCCCGCTCGACGGGCCGTGAAAGCCTTGGATCCGGGCTTCCGGGAACCTACATTCCCCAGAGCCGCTCCGCTCCCCTCCCCTGGAGTCCCCATGTCCTCCCGCCCCGCGCGCCTGGCCCCCCACCTCCTCCCGGCCCTGGCGCTGGCACTGGCCGTCGGTTGCGGCGGCTCCGGGGACCCCGCGGCCCGGCCGGTGGCCGGCCTGTCCTCCGCCGAAGCCCTTCGCCTCACGGAGACCTTCCTCCAGGTGGAGGGGCGCCAGTCCCAGCCCGGGTACTATCCCGTGGCCGTCAGCGCCCCCGGGAGCCATGGCCCCGCCGCCGCGCGGACAGCCCCCCAGACCTCCAGTTGCGGGACCGTGACCATCGAGTACCCGTCCCTCACCATCATGAAGGTCACCGTGGACTTCACCGGCTGCCCGAAGGAGATCACCGACCACATCTCGGGTCGCGTGGTGATCACCATCGGGCTCGGGCCCAACCCCTCCTGGTCGGTGGACTACCAGCGGCTCCAGGCGGCCTCCGGCACCGAGTCCTGGACCATCAACGGGATGAAGGGCCTCCTCCGGGACGACACGAAGCAGGAGGTCTCCATCCAGGCCCGGAACCTGTCCGTGGACTACGTCCAGGGCGCGGATCCGGGTGCCTCCCGCAGCTACACCTTCGACGCCGACCTCACGGGCTCCTGGGCCACGCCGGGCCAGTACCGGCTGTGGGGCGCCTCCAGCCTTCAGAGCAGCGCGGACGGGACCACCCGCGCCACGGTGGCCAGGGAGGACCCGCTGGTCTACGCCTCCGGGTGCTGCTACCCCGCCTCCGGCAGCATCCGCCTCGCCCGCGGCGGAACCGGGGCCACCGCCACCTTCCTCGCCCCCTGCGGGACCGTCCGGATCCAGCCCGACGGCGGAACCGCGGAGGTGCGTACCCTGGCCGGCTGCCGCTGAGGCCGGGTCCGGTTCCTGGTGGACACAGCAAGGCCCCGGTCAATCCCCGGGGCCTTGCTCACGAAATCACGGCTCGGGCCTACTGGGGGCTCATCCGGTTGGCTTCCTCCACGATGCGGTAGATGCGCTCCTTCGCACGGAGCTTGACCTTCTTGAGTTCGACCTCCTCCAGCGACTCCCGGGCGGAGAGCCTGGCTTTGGTCTGCAGGCTCACCAGCCGTTCGTCCGCGCTGCGGTGTTCCTCCATCAGGCGCCGGAATTCGTGGTGCTCCTTCATCAATCGGTCGCGCATGTCGGGACGCAGGAAGTCCATGGGCACTCCGGAAAAGGACCACCCCCGGGGTTCCAGGGGGCGGCGGGGTTGAACAGAGGCGTCCTTGTGTGGCCGTAAGGTAGTCCCTTCCCAGGGAGCGTCAAGGCGGAAATTCTCAGGTTTTCCGCGCCTTTCGGCCCTGCCATGCTGGCCCCATGACCCTTCGATTGGACGGCTTGGAGTTGCGGCGAGCGGACGGGGTGAAGCTGCTGGCCCCGGTCAGCCTGACACTGCGGAAGGGCGACCGGATGGGCCTGGTGGGGGAGTCCGGCAGCGGCAAGAGCCTCCTGGTCCAGGCCACCTTCGGCGTCCTCCCGCCCGGGGTGGTCCCGGAGGGCGGCGCCGTGGAAGCCTTCGGCGTGCGCATGGACCGGGAAGGGAGGGAGCGCGACCGCATCCGGGGCGCCCGCCTGGCCTGGGTGCCCCAGGACCCGCTGCAGGCCCTGAATCCCTTCCTCCGGGTGCAGGATCACCTGAACCTCCTCCCGAAGGTGCACCGGGGGGAGGGAAAGGTTTCCACCCTGGCGCGTCTGGCCCCCCTCCTGGAGCGTCTCCGCCTCCCCCGGGACCCGGCCTTCTTCCGGAAGGTCCCCGGCGAGCTGAGCGGCGGCCAGCGCCAGCGCCTCTGCCTGGCCATGGCCCTGAGCTGCGATCCGGAGCTGCTCATCCTCGACGAGCCCACCACGGCCCTGGACCCCACGGTGCAGGCGGAGTTCCTGTCCCTGATGCTCGAGCTGCAGGCGGAGCGGGGGCTGGGCTACCTCTGGATCAGCCACGACCTGGGCGTGGTGGCCGCGGTGACGGACCGCATCCTGGTGCTCTACGGAGGCCATGCCATGGAGGCTGGACCCACGACGAGGATCCTGGCCGAGCCGCGGCACCCCTACACGGTCCGCCTGCTCAGCGCCGCCCGGAGGGAGCCCGCCCTGGAGGCGGGCTTCCTTCCGGCGCCGGGGGAGCGGCCCGAGGGCTGCCCGTTCCGGCCGCGCTGTCCCCGGGCGGTGGAGGCCTGCGGCCGATGGAAGGCCTGGCAGGGCGCGGAGGACGACGGGTTGCGCTGCGAAGCTCCGCTGCCAACCTGAGGCCCCCGCACCGGGCCTCCGCCTCGGAGCGAGGGAACCACCCCGAAGACCGCAGCGGTTCCACCCTGGCGACCCCCGAGGGTGCCGGGTAGGTTGGAGCCATTCCTTCGCTCAACCGCTTCCTTCGCTCGACCGCTGGGTCCGTTTCCTCCCGGGGATTCCCATGGCGCTCATCTATCCGATCCCTTCGCACGAGGACGGGGATCCCTACGCCTTCGCGCCCATCCGGGCCGCCGCCCCCGCACCGCCGCGCCGTGGGGCCCTCCTGGCCTCCGTCGCGATCCCGGCCCTCCTCATCCTGGGCGGGCTGAAGCTCGCCATCGCCCGGCCCGACCTGGTTCCCCATTCCGACGGGCCGAGATCCGTGGCCGTGCAGCTTCACGAGGCGTGGCCCTTCGTCCTCCCCTCGGTCCCGCAGCCGCTCGGCAAGGCTCCTCAGGGACCCGGAAAGGCCGAGGACCTGCCCGGCCTCGGCCACGTCGACGGGAACGGGGCCATCGACCCGGCGCTGCTGGCCCTTCCCGAGGCCCGGCGCCCCCTGATCCCCAGCGATGATCCGGACGGCCTCCGGCCCCAGTCGACCGAGCCCCCCATCGCGGGTCTCAACCGGCACCTGCCGGTGGCCCCCGGCGGCAACGGCCTGGCCCGGGGCAGCGGGCAGGACGCCGGCGCCGGCGGACTCGGCCTGGGCGGGCGCGTGCCCGACTACAAGCTGGTGCTGGTCCACGAGGAATTCGCCGACACGGACGTGCCCATCGACTCGCCCGGGATCAACCTGCCCGTGAAAATCCTCGTGCTCATCGGGGCGTCCGGCCGGCCCCTCGGCGCAAGGTTCATCTCGGGACCCGAGCTGCTCCGTTCGAACTGCCTCCAGGCCGCCCTCCGCTTCCAGTGGGAGCCCCTGGAACCCCACGGCCTGCAGGCCCCCGTCGAAATGGTCCTGACCTTCCACCCGATCCCGCGCGGGACGGGCCGGAAGCCCCTGGACCGGCTGGCCCGGCGTTGACGGGCGCTTTCGGGATCAGTCCCTTGGCCCTGCTGGAATCCAAGCTGGCCCATGCGGTCCTGGCGTGAGACCATGACCTGCAAGGCTCCGTGCAGACGGACCCCGGACCGAGGCCCCCATGCTCACCTTGCCCCTCATGACCGCGCTCACCTTTGACGACGTGCTGCTCCAGCCGGGCTACTCGGAGGTGCACCCGAACGCGGTGGACCTGGGCACGCGCCTGACGAAGGACGTGCGCCTCAACATCCCGCTGCTTTCGGCGGCCATGGACACGGTGACCGAGAGCCGCATGGCCATCGCCCTGGCGCAGCTGGGCGGCCTGGGCATCATCCACAAGAACCTCAGCATCGACCGCCAGGCCGAGGAGGTGGACAAGGTGAAGCGCTCGGAGTCGGGCATGATCACCGACCCCATCACCATCGCGCCCTCGGCCCCCATCCGCGACGCCGAGGCCCTGATGGCGAAGTTCCGCATCAGCGGCGTGCCGGTGGTGGAGAACGGCAAGCTGGTCGGCATCCTGACGAACCGCGACCTGCGCTTCGAGACCCGCTGGGACATCCCGGTCAGCGAGGCCATGACCAAGGACAAGCTGGTCACCGTCCCCGTGGGCACCACCCTCCAGGAGGCGAAGGCCATCCTGCAGCGCCACCGCATCGAGAAGCTGCTGGTGGTGGATGACGCCGGCGTCCTGAAGGGCCTCATCACCGTCAAGGACATCGAGAAGAGCATCGAATACCCGAGCGCCTGCAAGGACGGCATGGGGCGCCTGCGGGTGGGCGCGGCCGTCGGCGTGGGCGCCGACCTGCTGGCGCGCGCGAAGGCGTTGGTGGACGCCAAGGTGGACGTGCTCTGCCTGGACAGCAGCCATGGCCATTCCCGGGGCGTGCTGGACGCGGTCCGCCGGGTGAAGGAGGCCTTCCCCCAGACCGGGCTCATCGCGGGCAACGTGGCCACCTACCAGGGCGCGAAGGACCTCATCGAGGCCGGCGCGGACTGCGTCAAGGTGGGCATCGGGCCGGGTTCCATCTGCACCACGCGCATCGTCACCGGCGCCGGCATGCCCCAGATCACCGCGGTGGCCGAAGCCACCCGCGCCTGCCGAGAGGCCGGCGTGCCCTGCATCGCCGACGGCGGCATCAAGTTCAGCGGGGACGTGGCCAAGGCCATCGCCGCCGGCGCGGAGGCGGTGATGATCGGCAGCCTCTTCGCGGGCACCGACGAGGCGCCGGGGGAGACGATCTTCTACCTCGGCCGCACCTTCAAGGCCTACCGCGGCATGGGCAGCCTCGGGGCCATGAAGTCGGGCTCCAAGGACCGCTACTTCCAGGAAGGCAAGGAGGACACCAAGCTCGTCCCCGAGGGCATCGAGGGCCAGGTCCCCTACAAGGGCCGCATGGCCGACCTCGTCACCCAGCTCATGGGCGGTCTGCGGGCCGGCATGGGCCTCAGCGGCGGCGCCAGCATCGCGGACTTCCAGCAGAAGGCGGTCTTCGTGCAGATCACCGGCGCAGGCCTGAAGGAGAGCCACGCCCACGACGTGATGATCACCAAGGAAGCGCCGAACTACAGGATGGATTGAGGCGGCGGGCGACACGACCGATGGGCCATCCGGGTGGATGGCATGGGTCGCAGCGACGAGGTTTTCAGAGAGCACCTCGATCCACCACGGCATGAAGCCGCCGTGGTGGATCGAGGTGCCGCCAAGCGAGAGCGCGGCAGGCCGGGGAAAGAAGCTCGCGAGGCTCCACGCCGGTGGGGGAGCAACGGCCGCAGGTTGAAGTCCGACCGGTTGGCCGGGCCACCCGTTCCCGGGACCCTTCGGCCCTGGGCGCGCTTCGCTTGCCTGGCACCCTCGTCTGGCATGGATCGCAGACTGCGCGATCCATGCCAGCCAAGGGTGCTGTTGGAAGGTCAAGGTCAACTTCAAAGTCCACGTCATAAGGCCAGGTCAAAGACCAGGTCGAAATCAACGTCAAAGTCCACGTCAACATCAACGACCGAGCCGACGCATGGCTGCTCCGTCCGATCCTCCCTCCACGGTCTGGAACCACACGGTCCTCAATCCCGATAACCTAGAACCGGCCTGCACACTCCCGAGGTTCCGATGTCGCTGCTGATCACGAACGCCCGGATCCTGGATCCTGCCCAGGGTCTCGACTCCCCTGGATCGCTCCTCGTCCTCGACGGGACGGTGGCGACCCTCGGGCCCGATGCGGCCAAGGATCCCCGCGCGGCGGGGGCGGAGACCCTCGACGCGGGGGGGAAGCTCCTCGCGCCGGGCTTCATCGACCTGCACGTCCACTTCCGCGAGCCGGGCCAGGGCCGGAAGGAGACCATCGAGACGGGGTCGATGGCCGCGGTCGCGGGGGGCTTCACGACGGTCTGCGCGATGCCGAACACGAAGCCGGCCAACGACAGCGTGGCCATCACGGAGATGATGCTGACCCGGGCGAACAAGGCCGGGCGCTGCCGCTACTTCCCCATCGGCGCGGTGACGAAGGGGTTGGAGGGCGAGGAGCTGGCGGACTTCGGGACGCTCAAGGACGCGGGCTGCGTGGCCTTCAGCGACGACGGGCTGCCGGTGATGAACAGCGCCATCATGCGCCGGGCCCTGGAGTACACGGCGTGGCTGAAGGTGCCGGTGGTGGCCCACGAGGAGGACAAGCACCTGTCAGGCAAGGGCTACATGCACGAGGGGGCGGTGAGCGCCAGCCTGGGCTGTCTGGGCATCCCGGCGGCGGCCGAAGAAGCCATGGTGGCGCGGGACATCGTGCTGGCCGAGCACACCGGCGGCCACCTGCACCTGGCGCACATCAGCACCGCGGGCAGCCTACGCATGATCCGCGAGGCGAAGGCCCGGGGCCTGCACGTGACCTGCGAGGTGACGCCCCACCACTTCGCGCTGACGGACAAGGAGCTGATGCGCTTCGACGCGGACTACAAGATGAACCCGCCCCTGCGCAGCGAGGCGGACCTGGACGCCGTACTGCAGTCCCTCGCCGACGGCACCGTGGACGCCATCGCCACCGACCACGCGCCCCACGGCTGGGACGACAAGGAGGTGGAGCTGCCCATCGCGGCCTTCGGCGTCATCGGCCTGGAGACCGCCTTCCCGCTCACGCTCGCGCTCCTGGTGAACACCGGCGTCATCAGCCTCGCCAAGGCGATCAGCCTCCTCACCTGGGAGCCGGCCAAGGTCTTCCACCTCGACGAGCAGGGCCTCGGCACCCTCAAGCCCGGCAGCCCCGCGGATTTCACCCTCCTCGACCTCGACGCCAAGATCCAGGTCGACCGCGCCTTCATCCAGAGCAAGAGCTACAACACGCCGTTCAAGGGGTGGGAGCTGCCGGGGAAGGTGGTGGGCACGTGGATGGGGGGGAAGCGGGTGTGGGGATGAGGGCTTCCATCCGTGTTTTTTTGAGTTTGACTAAATCCCATGGCAATTTGCAAGTGCCTTGTTTTTCAATCCTACTTCCCGCGACCTTCCTGATTAGGCGACCAAACACCGCCCAATCCCAGGTCGCCTAATACAAAGTTAGGCCGCCCATGAAACTTGCTCCACCACTGGGTATAGCACTTTCTATTTCCCTCGCCTGTTCCCACCCGTTGGTTGCTCCTTCCGGTGAGCAGACGGCTATTCAGCCGAAATCCCTCCAGATGAACTGGGAGCAGGCTCAAGGCCCAATTCGGGAAGGCAAACTTCACAGCATCATGAGTTTCGGAAGTGAAATATTCCTTTCCTTCGATGGGACTACCTTTTATCGCTTGATCGATGGTACGGAGAACCTGACCGACTACATTGAAAAGCACGCGCCGAATTCAAAATCCATTCATCACCTCTGTGCTTATCCGAGTCCAGGCGTAAAGGTGTCCGAATGATTCCCGTCGGCCTAACCCTTCGCTCAAGCGGACCCGGCTGCGCCGGGCCGC